>CAZJVI010000074.1:0-4799 GCA_964549385.1 uncultured Gammaproteobacteria bacterium | reverse complement strand
TAATATGCTACAATAGCGCTATGAATGATCTGCTCATCTTCATCACTATCATCCTTGTTGGATTTGGACTACTCTTTTATTTTCTTAATAAAAAACTCTCAACAATTACCAAACAAGAAACAGACCAGACGCTTCTCGAATGGCTCAGAACAATGCAGCAATCCCTTGAGGTAACCAACAGAACACTCAATGAATCAATGCAATCCAATTCCACAACGATGGTACGGACACTTCAAGAAAATTCCAAACAACTCAATGAACGCCTCGATAAAGCAGCGGAAGTGATACGAGATGTCGGACGTGAAGTTGGACAAATGAGTGAGATTGGTCGTAGTATGAAAGATCTGCAAGATTTTCTCAAAAGTCCCAAACTCCGCGGCAACATCGGAGAGCAAGTGTTGACAGATCTGATTACGCAAATCTTTCCAAAAAAAAGTTTTCATTTGCAGTATGAATTCTCTTCTGGTGAAAAAGTCGATGCGGCAATCCAAACAGATGCCGGTATTTTACCAATTGATGCAAAATTTCCCATGGAAAATTTTCAAAAATTATCTAACGCAAAGACAAAAGAAGAAGCCACTCTTCTCAAAAAAGATTTCTCAAGAGATATTAAAAAACATATTGACGCAATTGCAAAAAAATATATTTTACCAAACGAAGGAACGATGGACTTTGCCTTGATGTATGTTCCCTCAGAATCGGTCTTTTATGAAATTGTTACTATGGATGATCTTATTGAGTATGCAAGACAACAACGAGTGTATATTGTCTCACCAACAACCCTTTATGCGCATTTACAGGCAATCCTGTTATCGTATGAAGGCAAAAAAATTGAAGAACAGTCGCGAGAAATTATCAGACTGTTACATGGACTTCAGATAGATTACGAAAAAGTAACTGATTCAATGGATGTCTTGGGCAAACATCTTGGCAACGCTTCCAATCAGTATGTGAACGTCAACAAAAGCTTCCTCGGTTTTGGTCAAAAACTCTCAACAATCAAACAACTCGGAAGTACAGTACAAGAAAAAGACCCTAGCGCCTAGTCCCTAGTCCCTTCCCTATGTTACAATACCTCCATGCCCGATTTCTCAAAGCTAAACAAAGAACAACTCCAAGCAGTTACTCATGGTAGTGGACCATTATTGATTATCGCAGGTGCAGGAACAGGAAAAACCACCGTTATCACCAAACGCATTGAACATCTCATCATTGATGAGAAAATTCCTGCATCAAATATCCTCGCGCTTACGTTTACTGAAAAAGCTGCACAGGAAATGGAAACCCGTATCGATGAAATTCTTCCCTATGGTTATACGACATTATGGATTGAAACCTTCCATGCTTTTTGTGACAGAATTCTCAAACAAGAAGCAATAAATATCGGACTGAATCCCCGGTTTGATTTACTCACAGAAGCTGAATCGCTTCTTTTTCTGAGGAAACATCTTTTCGATTTTCATCTCGATTACTTTCGTCCTTTGGGAAATCCGACAAAATTTCTCCAAGGAATGCTCACCCACTTCTCACGCCTCAAAGATGACGACATAACACCTCAGCACTATTTAAAGTTTGCTGAGGAAATCCGAAATCAAAAATCCGAAATACGAAACCAAAAAGAACTATCACCTAGCACCTATAACCTAGAACCTAATGTCGACGAAATAAAAAAAACTCTGGAACTTGCACACGCTTTTGAAACCTATGAAAATTTGAAAGCAAAAGAAGGCGTTATGGATTACTCAGATCTTATCAGTAATGTGCTAAAACTCTTCCGCGAACGCCCCTCAGTTCTTAAGCAGTATCAGAAACAATTTCAATATGTCTTTGTTGACGAATTTCAGGACACCAACTACGCGCAAAATGAAATGGCAATTCTTCTTGCAGGAGATAGACAGAATATTACTGTCGTTGGAGATGATGATCAAAGTATTTATCGTTGGCGTGGTGCAGCAATTGCCAATATGATGCAATTTCGAGATCACTTCCCAAAAGCAGAAATTGTAACGCTCAATAAAAACTACCGCTCAACGCAAACGATTCTCGACGGTGCATACGAATTAATACAAAACAACAATCCAGATCGTCTTGAGGTAAAAGAAAAAATTGATAAAAAACTCGCCGCGATGCGGGAAATAAAAGGAGACGAAATTAAATTTATTTATGCAAACAGGGGCGAAGAGGAGGCGGAAATGGTCGCAAAGGCTATCCTGGAAGAGGTAAAAAAAACACGTCGTTCATATAATGACTTTGCAATTCTGGTACGTGCTAATGATCATTCAGTGCCGTTTCAGCGCGCACTTGAAAGACTTAACATCCCGTACCAATTTTTAGGCCCCGGCCATCTTTTTCAGCAGTCTGAAATAAAAGATCTTATTGCCTATTTGCACGTTTTGACAAACTTTGACGATATGTCATCACTGTATCGAATCATCACAATGTCAGTTTTTGCTCTCCAAGCTCGAGATGTCGCATCGCTTCTCAATTTTGCCAAACAAAGCAACTTTTCACTGTTTGAAGCAATGGAACAAGTAGATCTATCTTCTTTGACAGAAGATGGCAAAGAAAAAGTAACACGGATAACCACAATGATCAAACAACATTTGGAAAAAGTACCAAAAGAAGAAGCAGGACAAATTCTTTACTATTTCTTTGAAGACTCAGGGCTGCTTGGATATTATCTCGATCCTGGATCTGCTCGAACAGAAAAAGAAGCGCAAAATATTGCCAAATTTTTTGAGAAACTCCAAAGTTTTGCTTCAAATCATACAGATGCTTCAGTATTTGCGGTTGTGGATTGGCTTGATTTGGCAATGGAACTTGGCGAAAGCCCACAAGCTGCAGAAATTGATTGGACGAGAAATAATGCAGTGAATATTTTGACAATCCATGCAAGTAAAGGGCTGGAATTCCCTGTAGTTTTTGTTGTCAATTTGGTTTCTCAGCGTTTTCCATCTCGTGACCGGAAAGAACAAATTCCCGTGCCAACGGATCTGATCAGAGAAACCCTTCCCGAAGGAGAAGAAGGATTACAAGAAGAACGCAGACTTTTCTATGTCGCAATTACTCGCGCGCAAGACAAACTCTTTTTAACAGCAGCACGTTTTTATAATGAAGGCAAAAGAGAAAGGAAAATTTCGCCATTTGTTATTGAGACGCTTGGAGAAACCTTCGTTCAGTCAATCGTTAAAAAACAAACCGCTGAACCACTAGGGCAGCAACTCTCACTGCTTGAAGTATTAAATAGCAACATCCAAAACCAAAATGAAAACAAAAAAACTGAGACAGCTAGTCCCCAAACCCTAACACCTATAACCTACATTTCTTACTCACAATTACAAACATTTCAAACATGTCCCTTGCATTATAAATTGAGATATTTAATGCATCTTCCCACACCACCATCTGCGGCACTGAGCTATGGAACAAGTGTTCACAGCGCACTCCGCGACTATTTCCTTTTGTTACAACAGAAGCCATCTGTAAAACCTGAAATCATTCAAGAAATTTTGAAAAAAAATTGGATTAATCAGGGCTTCACAAGCAAATCCCATGAAGAACAAACCTATCACCAAGCAGAAACGCTGCTCCTTTCACTTGCAAAAGAAACGCTACAAAAACCGCCTAATACATTGGCAGTCGAACTACCATTTAATTTTTGGCTGGGCAAACTCAAAGTCGGCGGAAGAATCGACCGGATTGATCAATTGCCTGATGGCAAAATTGAAATTATTGATTATAAAACCGGCAAAAATATTCCAACAGAAAAAAAAGTCCGTGAAGATCTTCAGTTATCATTTTATGCATTGGCTGCAACGGAAATAAAAGACAGTAACAATATTTTGGGAAGAGATCCAAAAGACATCATATTAAGCCTGTATTATCTTGAAGAAGATAAAAAAATGTCGACAATAAGAACGTCTGATGATCTCGAAAAAGCTAAAGCCGATATTCTTTCTATCGTTGAAGCAATACAAACGAGTGATTTCCCCTGCAGTCACAGTATTCTTTGCAAAAATTGCGAATATCACATGCTCTGCCAAGCAGATAGATGAATAAGAAACTAATGATTACCCCCACTTGAAAAAAAGTGCAAAGTAAGCCACTATTATACATGTGGGGATTAATACAGGCGCACTTTACATTATTTTTATTATGCTAGCAATCACTGGTTTTGCTTATATTACCTCAGGACCGACACCGAGCCAAACACCTACTCTTACAGGACCAGAAGTAGTCTTGAATAAAAACACAACAAATAAGGCACAATCAGAGCTGCAATTATATAACTTCAATGGTGTAACAATTACTCCACCGATTGCCAATTTATGCACAAAAGGTGGCAACAATAAAAATCCGGATGCTCTTATCGCCTATTCACCAGCACAATCAACCGCTGTTAGCACCGTTGGACAAATTAGTCTATGGGTCACTGATAATAAACCACCATATGTTGCTCCAAACGAACAAGCGAGCAGAAGCTCAGGAGCTATTAAACTCTCAGGAGAAAGGGACCAAACAGCACCCGATGGATATCGCTTTGAGCCGCAACTATATATTTTCCCTCATACAGTGGAAACTAATGGAAAACCTTATTATCCTGATTTTATCAGAGGCGACTTTAATAACGGAACACCGCAAAACACCTTTAACAGTGACGTAATGCCGACAGATGCATTACCAAAAAAAGGGTATACTGTTGAATTTATTTGGAATGTGGCAAATATTGGATTGACTCCTAACGAGTATGAAATTGAATTTGTAGCACATGACGGCAATGAAAACTTAGGAGTAAAGTG
>CAZJVI010000073.1:5402-7923 GCA_964549385.1 uncultured Gammaproteobacteria bacterium | reverse complement strand
ATGACTCCTATCGTTCTTGTTGGTGTTATTCTTGTTTTTGCTTTTATCCAATTGGCTGTTCAATTAATTTTTTTCCTTCATGTAAAACAAGAATCAAAACCTCGTTTGAATTTAACTATCTTTATTCTCTTTTTCTGTACAATACTTGTTGTTGTTATTGCGTCAATTTGGATTATGCAGCATCTTAATTACAACATGAGTCTTTTGCAATTAACTAATGTTATGCAGTATGGAGAAGGCTTCTAGAAATCCATTTTTTCTTCAAATATGATATAAGTAAAAGTGATTTTGATCAAAGCATATTATTTACTCACCAAGCCAGGAATTGTTTACAGTAATGCTCTCACTGCCGCAGCGGGTTTTTTTCTCGCAGAAAAAGGGGTCTTTGCTTTTTGGTTATTTCTCCCGATGCTTTTTGGTATAGCGTTTGTCATCGCCTCTGCTTGTGTCTTCAACAATTATATTGATCAAGATATTGATGGAAAAATGAAACGCACTCAAAAACGTGCTTTGGTCAATAAATCAATTCCGGAATTTCATGCAATCGTTTTTGCAAGCGTTCTTGGTTTTATTGGATTTTTTCTATTACTGTGTTTTACTAACGTAATTACTACTTTTGTTGCTTTTATTGGTTTCTTTTTTTATGTCATTGTTTACGGAATTTCAAAACGCAAAACAATTCATGGAACAGTTATCGGAAGTATTTCTGGCGCTGTCCCACCGGTAGTTGGTTATTGTGCAGTGACCAACAATTTTGATCTTGCGGCATTTCTTTTATTTCTCATTCTTGTTATTTGGCAGATGCCTCATTTCTATGCAATTGCAATTTTTAGATCCGAGGATTATGCGGCGGCACAGATTCCCGTTTTGCCAGTTAAAAAAGGAATACTGTATACCAAGATACAAATGCTTGTGTATGTTAGTCTTTTTATTATTGCCGCTGACACGCTAACATTTTTTCATTATACGGGCTATGTGTATCTAATTGTTATGACTATTCTAGGAGTGGGATGGCTTATTCTTGCTCTTCAGAGTTTCAAGGCTGCAAATGATGAGAAATGGGCACGTAAATTTTTCTTTTTTTCACTGCTAATTATTGTGGTATTTTCATTTCTTCTGATTGGGAATTCACTATTTCCGTAGTTTGAGATTATTTTTTGCAAAGCTTTCTTAGAAAATAGTTACCTTTTTAGAGCTGTTTAACGTACTTTTACCAGTATGATTTATTCAACAAATGACGTCGCTGATCTGGCCGCGCAGTCAACAAATCAAAAGGAAAAAGTTTGATTGGTCCGACCGTACGAATTTCTGGTGATTCCATGATATTTGGGAGTGTAATCCCTGTATCACCATCGAAGGCAAACTGTGGGACTGAAACAATTAGATTATCGAGTGCATGCGCCTGTTCTACAGAGAAATTAGTCAAAAAATTAAAACTTCCAAAACTGTCTTGATAGCCAAGAGGAGGCAATTTTGCTGTAATACCCTTACCAAGAGTTACTATTCGAGGATCCGGTTCATCGGAATCTAGCGGCGTGAACCGATGATCAACAAGTCTCCATCGATATTCAGGCATTGTGTTGAGATAACGGCCGTATGGAATATAGAGACGTGTAGTTGTAAGTTTTCCGGGGATTATTTCGTGTGTATGTCTAGGATTAGGATTAGGTTCTTCAGAAACTCTTTTTGTGGTACGTCCACTTACCGTTTGTTGATCTAGTATCATAAACAAGCCTTCCCTTACACCTGCAAATGTATCTTGAGTTGTTTTAGGAGTTCTATCGGCAAAAAACAGCGTATCTTGATTCACCCAGAAGTAACTATGGTCAGCAGGCGGTGCTGTTTTCGTAACTTTTTCAACTTCATCTCTAAAACGCTTATGTCCACGTAAATACAACAATTCTCTTTCTGCTGGACTAAGTTCTCCTCTTTCTTGTGCTATTTCAACCTGCATATAATTACCAGATAAATTAGTCCTATAATTATATAATCTCTTCAGCAAAAATGCAAAAATTATTTCTGCATTTTAAGTAAATGCTATATTTCATCGTAGCGAAAGCATTGCATTTGGTGATCATTTACCATACCAACTGCTTGCATGAAAGCGTAACAAATAGTCGGTCCAACAAATTTAAATCCTCTTTTCAAAAGATCTTTACTCATGATTTCTGCTTCTTTTGTTTTGGACGGATATTCGTTCAAACTTATAAAATTATGTTTTATCGGTTTGTTTTCTACAAATTGCCAAATATAATTATTAAAGTTCCCAAATTCTTTTTGCACAGTAAGAAATGCTTTGGCATTTTGAATAGTTGCCGCTATTTTGAGTTTATTTCTGACGATACCAGAATCATTCAAAAGAGCATTTACTTTTTCTTCATCATAAGCAGCAATTTTTTTGGGATTAAATGCATCAAAGGCTTTTTCATAATTTTCTTTTTTTCTCAAAATTGTCGACCATGAAAGCCCTGCTTGTGCCCCTTCAAGAATGAGAAATTCAAAAAGTATCGTATCATCATGC
>CAZJVI010000073.1:0-5302 GCA_964549385.1 uncultured Gammaproteobacteria bacterium | reverse complement strand
TTTTTATGCTAATTCTTCCATTAATTCTCTCTGATTTTTTATCTTTCTAAGCTTAGTTCCAAATCCTAAGGTTAATTTTATTCCATGTATCTCACCTATTATCGCCATAGCCAATACTACACCATAATCAGGAATATCTAATTTCCATTTCCAAAAATTATTGCCAAAATATTTCTCAGATATTTTTTCTATTTCTTCTATGGATAAACTAGTATCAATATCAATTTGGAATGCAGGTAGCCAGTCTTTATACCAGTCATTAGTAGTAGAATTTAAAACTATTTCGCATAATGGTGTTTCATAATTAGTTTTATTTCCTATAAAATACCATTTTTCATCTCTACTTTCTGATTGTTCTTGATAAATTTTAAGTTTGGTGTCTTTTAGAATATCTTTATATGCTCCTATTTCTTGTAAAGGATTCTCACAATAATAGCTAATTCCTACATGATTAAGTCGAATAAAAAATGGATCAATTTCATGTAAAAAGTCTCTTATTTTTTGACTCTCCAAAATATCCGTTTTAGTAGTATTTGGCTTTAATTTTTTCAATAAATCTGTGTTTACTAATAATATTTTATCTTTTGTGATTTCTACAAAAACTCCATTTGTTGTCTTAATAGCTAGTGAGTCTGAAAAAGTTGATGTGAATTTTGATTGAGATAATAGTGGATTGAAAGTTTTTAATATATATTCATTAATAGTCATAAGAATATTATATCATCACTATGTCTGCAATTTATATTAAAATTTTGAGGCTATTTTGAGGCAAAGTTATAGAAATAGTTGCTCTGTTTATCAATACTTTCTTTTAAGTACTGCCAAAAAATAGCTTTAACTCAATTGGTTTTTTATTTTCAATCTGTGAATAAAACGAAGCAATTTGAGCAATCGGTAAAAATGATTTTGCATTTCCTGCAGATTCAAGCGCATTTATTTGATCACCCAATCTATACTCAGACGCAGCTAACTCAATCCATAAATAGGGTGAATTAGGATATTCTTGTAATCCTTGTTTACAAACGATTTCTGCATTCTTGAAATCGTTTGTAAGATATTCCGTATATGCGAGTCTAATATATGTTATCTGGATGTGTTTATGATTTATTGGCAAATAATTTGGATATGTCAGTGCCTTTACATAGTACTTCTTTGCATCTTGTATGTCCCCTATCTGTTCATAGGTATTAGCAAGATTATAAATATTTGCTTCATAAGGAAATAATTCCACAGATTTTGTAGAATGTTTTATTGCACTTTTGTAATCACGAATATTTGAATATTCTGTTCCTAAATTATTTTCAATATCAAAATTATCAGATATTTGTATATCGTTTTCATAAAGTGTTATCGGATCATACCAGTTTGCATTACGTATTATTGTTCTGATAGATAAAAGAACAAGAATTATTGCAATTAGTGAGTACCCTAGTATCTTTATATTTTTATTTGTAAAATTAATTGATTGAAACCCTATCCCCAATATACCGATCAATCCAACCATAGGAAAATAAAACCAACGATCTGCAACGGTTCCATCCAAGGGGAAAATTTGTAAATAAAGAGCAATTCCGCATATAAACCAGCTTAGAAAAAAAAGATATAGTTTAAAAAAATTCTTCTTAGTCTTATAAATGTATATTCCTAAAAAGCTAATACAAAGTAAAAATAATAAATCTATTGCCAACGGGAAATAAAAACTTTGGAAATCTACCGCTCGGATTATCCATTGCTGATCTACTGCTAACTGGAATGGAAAGAAAAACGTTTTTATGTAATAGAAAAAAATTGCAGGTACATTGGTAAGACGATCGCTTAGAGATAATCTGGCAACTGGAATAAGGGGTAATGTCGAAAAGTATACCCCACCTATTACAAAACGGATAAACAAATAACATGCGAGCGCTATGCACTCTGAAACAAAGAGAGTAAAGAAATTACTTCTTTTATAGAGGAAAAAATATAACGAAATAATAAATACAAATAGTACACCTGCTTCTTTTGTTAAAAGGGAAAGTAAGAGTAAAAGAGAAATAATGCTGTATCTTCGTATACTAATAGTTTTGGTAAGACATAAATGTAATGCTAGTAATCCAAAAAGAAAAAAAAGTGGATTATCAGCAGCTGAGATATAAGAAACAGATTCTACCTGGATCGGATGTATAAGAAAAATGAGAGATAAAAAAAATGATAATTTTTTGTTTAAGAACTTTGAAAAGAGAAAAAATAATAAAGATGTATTTATAATATGAATTATTAATTGAGGGAAATGATAAAAGAATGTACTGTATTTAAAGAATCCAAAAAGTGAAGCAAAATAAATCCCCGGAATGGGACGATATTGTCCTCCAGCATTAAATAGATTATTCCTAATCAGATCCAAAAGATTAAATGTTTGAATATCCGGATTAAATAGAATATACGACTTGTCATCCCAAACAAAATTGTTAAAAAGCATGTTGAAGAAAATGATAAATCCAATGATACTAATAAAAGTAATGGCTTTTTTTGTGGTTAAAGGAATAAAAAGATCATAGAAAGAATAATCATCTCCTTTTTTTTCATTTTGTTGCATGTAACTATAGTATAATACGAGCTGCTTAACTACAAGATTTCAATGATTTGGCGTTTTGAGAATATTTAGATTAAGAGGTTGATTATTCATAATGATGTTGTAGGTATTTATAACTTCTGCACTTTGATCATACATATATGCTTGACTGATCGAAATTTTTGCTGATGCTGTATCTTTCGTTACATACTCTAATACCGCTAAATAGAGCCAGAGTTTAGGATCGTGAGGATATTTGTTAAGTGCAGAATGAATAAATTGTATATTTTCCTTCGGATTCCCATAAACCAATGCCAGACCTGCTAAATTTTCATCAACTAAATAATAATCACCAAATTGTAATGCTTTCAGGTATGCTTCCTTTGCCTTAGGATAGTTGTTCAACCCAACATAAACCATGCCTAAATTATTGTAATTGATAAAGTGCGGATATATTTTAATAGAGTCTTCTATATATGGTTTAGCCTTTGCATATTGGCCTTGTTTTATATATTCATACCCTAGTTGATTCTCCAGTCCAAAAGAATTCTTGGAAACAGTAAGATCATGTGTGTAAAGAGTCATGTTATCTCTAAAGTCAAAAGTTCTTATGATTGTTCTTACGGATAAAAGTATCACAAGAATTACAATCACTATAAAATTCCATTTATTTCTTAAAAAATCTTTATAAAGACTTACTAATACTCCTATCATCCCCAGCATTCCTACAATTGGAAAATAAAACCATCGTTCTGCTGCCGTTGTATCAAGGGGAATAATTTGTAGATGTAACAAAAGTCCAAATAAAAACCATAATGAAAAGAAAAGATATGTTGTAAAAGATTTACGAGATTTTTTATAAAGTACTATACCAATAACAGAAATACCAATAACAAATAATATATCGATGATAAGTGGTAGGAAAAAATTGTTGAAGGTAATGCTTTTATACGCCCAATCATGAAGCACTGATAAATTGAGTGGAAAGAAGAATGTTTGTAGATAAAAAAACGCGTTTGCTGGGACATTGATAAGTCGTTGTATAAATGTAAGACTATCAAGAGGAGATGCTGAAGGCTTGATAAAAATACCGATAGCTGTCACCCGTAATAGAACATACAATGCCACAACCGGAGCAGTAAAACTTAGGAGTAACAAAAATCTTTTTCTTTGAAAGATGAATGTATAAAGAAGACTAGTGATAATAAAAAGTACTCCCGTCTCTTTTGAGAACAAAGAAAGCAAGAAACATAAAGGTACGAGGAAAAGAAATTTGTTTGATGTAAGTTTAATGAGAAATAACAATGATAAGATGCCAAAAAAGAAAAAAAGTACATCCTGCATATTCGATACATACAGAGCTACTTCACTATTAATAGGATGAACTAAAAAAAGGAGAGAAAGAACAAAAGCGAGAGGTTTTTTGAAAAAATGCTCGAGAACGAAAAACAAAATACACGCATTAGCAATATAAAATACCATTTGAACAAAATGAAACATGAAAGCATTGGGACCAAATAGACTATAGATAGATGCAAATACAGTCACCATTAACGGTTTGTAATAAATACCAAGTAATTGTCCCCCACCATTGAAGAAAGTACCACCTGTAAAAAAACTTCTTATATTTGCAATCGTATGAACATTCGCGTTTTGAATAATCTGTGAATCATCATCTGCAACGAACCCGTTAAAAAGACCGTTAATGAAAACAATTAGTCCAATTAAGATAATGAAGTGAATTGCTTTGAGGTTAGTTAGCGGAACAAAATAATTCTTGAGGGAAAATTCTTCCTGTTGTTCATGCTCTTGCATGTAATTATATTATAATAGTATACCGATCAGTTCAATCACAAAATAGCTATGGAGGAATTTTTTATATAGCGATTTGATATAATTATTTTGAATTATGCAATTTCTTATAATAGGAAAAGATGGTACTGATGAAAAAGCACAAGAACGTCGGATGGCTGTAAGCGATGCTCATCTTACATTAGAAGATCAAATGGAAGCAACTGGTGAAAGATGGTATGGATGTGCAATGTTAGATGATAATGGCAAGATGATTGGATCCATGGCTGTTATGGATTTTTCCTCTGAGAAAGAATTAAAAGAATGGCTTGATAAAGAACCGTATGTAATCGGTGGTGTATGGAAAACAGTTGAAACGTATAAATGTAACGTCAAAAAACCTTGGAAATTTAACCGTCCTCAATCATTCTACGAAGAGAGGGAAAAATAATTAAAGGCAAAACTTATCAGTTGGTAAGCTTTGATTTTAATGCCAGAATGGGTACGATCTTGGAACTTTTTATGGTCAAATATAAATGATAAAATGTAGTTATGGATTCAATCAAATTACTACCAGAAGATATGCAGAGGAGATCATTATCAGATCGTGAGATTGTCTTAAAATACGAAGACGCACTTAAGGCTTTAGATGTCATAGTTAAAAATAGATGGGCGTTTCTTGGATGGGAAGGTTGGGGGAAATATGCTGATGGCAAAACAGGACATTGTGATTATCAAGGAACAACTGGAATAGAAAAAGAACCTGGTCAGAGTTGGGGTGAATATATGAAATATGGATATGAATTTGTTAAAAAAACTATTAAAAATGATTATTCAGATTGGAAAAAAAGCGAACGAGTAAATAAATATGAATTATATTTTTGTATTACAATAATTAATGAAGAAGAATATTCTAATTTAAGACATCAAACATCCTCAAAATAATTAACAAATCCATTT
>CAZJVI010000072.1:0-8037 GCA_964549385.1 uncultured Gammaproteobacteria bacterium | reverse complement strand
TCTTCAATGCAAATTCACTTTCATCAGGTGATGGCTTTTATCTTAATTCAAGCTCACTGATTTCAGGCAAACTTATGAATATCGCTTCAACATCAACTGCAGGTCAAGCAAGCGGAAATGACTATCTCCTCAACTTGAGTAGTACTGGAGCAAATGCTAATTCAACACATACTTCTTACGGCATCTCATCAACCATCTCAAACACCGGAACGAGCGAGAATGATCTTGCTGGTAGTTTTGTAGCAAACGGTTCTGGGACAACTTCAGTTAACACTGCTGGATACTTCTCAGCATCTGGAGCAACTACCAATTATGCAATCATTGCTGCTGCAGGCAACGTAGGTATCGGAACCACTACACCAACCGAAGCATTAACGCTTGCTGCAAATAGTAATTTTGGAACCTATCTTGGAACACCTGGTACACCAACTGCAACCGGAAGCAACACTGGCGGATCACTGGCAACCGCAACTTATTTCTATAAAATTACAGCACTTGATTCTCAAGGAAATCAAACAGCTGCAAGCGCAGAAAGCAATCCAGGCGGAACAGTTTCAAGTGGATCCGTAGGAAGTGTCACCGTTTCATGGACTGCAGTGCCAGGAGCAAGTTCATATCGTGTTTATCAAGGGACTTCATCTAATGGAGAAAATGTTTACTATACAACAACACTTACCACATTTATCGCAACAGGAACCGGCACAACAGCCGCTGCTCCTCCAACAACAAACAGTGCCTTTGTTAACAAATTCTTAGCGAACGGCAATGCATGGCTGCAAGGAACGTTAAATATTGGTCTTTCTGCAACGACCCCTGCACCATTATCTGTTTCAGGTGGTGTTGGAGGAAACGCTGCAGCTATCGTCAACCAGACTAACTCTGGAGATATCTTTACTGCATCTTCATCTGGGACAACAAGATTTACCATTTCGAATGTCGGTAATGTCACTTTTAATTCGACCACTCCTGTTATCACTTTCAGCGGCACTGGAACACTTGCGTTCAATAATGGCACAACTAATATCCTGCAACTTGTTGACACATCTTCTTCACAAACTGATCTCAAACTCGGCGTTGCTAATGCACGCAATGGCATCCTGACACTCTTCTCTTCTGGGCAGAGCTCAGCAAATGCACCAACCCTTGCTGCTCATTCCAATGGTGATGTCCAACTCCAGGCGCCAAATGGAACAACCATTCTTGGAAGTGGATCAGGAAACATTGTTATTGATGGTGGATCAGGAGCAAATCAAATTAATGTACTTCTCAACGGGAGTGGATCAGGAACTGGAGACTTCAACGTTGAATTGAACGGTTCAAGCTACTTCACGCTGAGTCACACTGGAAACAGTACAATTACGCAAGTTGCTGGTGGACAAACCAAGATTGATGCTTCCTCAACGCAAAGTACGCTTGGTTCATTGACAAGTGGCGCTTTCGATTTGGAAGGTAGATCAGGCACTTCCAACAATGTCGGCTTTACTGAAAATTACACAATGACAGCCAACAGTAACACACAGTATGCACAGGATCTAACATTATCCAAGACCCAAAGCGGTGGTACACTTGACGGCATCCGAATTAACAACAATTCGAGTACCAGTAATGGTTCTGTAGGCTGCCTGCTTTGTTTGGTCAATACACCAGCAGTTGGCAATGCAGTAACAGCAGCAATTAAAATAACCGGCACATCAACTGCTGGAGATATCAATACAGGACTTGATCTCAGTGGTGATACGGGAATGACAACAGATATTAAACTCCAAAATGGGGCAACAATTGATAACGATGCACCTGGCGTTATTCATTTTGCGGGCAATACGGGAACAGCGCCTAGTGCTAGTGTCTCTGCCAACTCGACATTTGCAGCAATGGTCGTCAACAACTCAGGATCTGGTGACCTCTTCACTGCGTCTTCAAGTGGATTGAATAGGTTCGTCGTCAAACAAAACGGTAATGTTGGAATCGGAACTGCACTTCCAGCCTTTGGTCTTGATGTTCAACAAAGCCAAGCAGCAACTTCAGCAGCGAGAATCTATAACACGAGTAGTAGTACAACCGCTTCAGGTCTCGATATACAACTTGGATTTACCGGTACCGGTGCAACAACAGAGCACTTTGTTAACTTTGAAAATAATACCGGTGTTATCTTAGGTGATATCAGACCAACTGGTTCAACCCCTACAACTCTTGCCTACCAAACAAGCGGTATCGCTGACTTTGCAGAATACTTACCAAAAGATCCCAACGTATCACTCAATTGGGGAGATCTTCTCTGTGAAGGGACAGATGGTAATGTTGCTGATTGTAATGGCTCAAGTAATAGTATCATTGGAGTCGCATCTGAATTCCCAACATTTGTCGGAGGTGTCGACAACGGAAACGCATCTATTACGGTCGGTCTAACTGGACAGGTAGAGACAAATGTTTCAACAGCCAACGGAAATATCCAACCAGGAGACATGATCACAGAGTCCTCTACTGCAGGAATAGGAGTAAAAGCAACACAGCCAGGAGAAATTGTTGGAAAAGCAATAGAAGGCTACAGTGGAAGCGGCGTCGGACAGATTCTTGTTGCAGTAGAGCCAGGCTTTGGTGATCCAAATTTTGCTCTCTCAAAATTAACGTTTGACTCAAATGGGAATATCGAAGCTGGATCAATAGATCTTAACTCACCAATTACTATTAATGGTCAAACTGTTTCAAATGTAGAAGATGCATTAACTGCACTTAACAATCAGTCAACCAATTTCTCAACACAAATCGCACAGACCAACAGCACTGTCAGTAATCTCTCTGACCAGATTGCCTCAGCGACAGCATCATTTAGTAGTATTGAAGATCAAATTGCCTCTGGTGCAGCAGTTGTTACTAACTTGGCTAACCAAATCAACCCACTTCTTTCAAGCATTAGCAGTAGCTACACTGGATCATCCTCTGCTATGACGATTGATTCTGCTGGCAATGTCAACATCAACAGTCTTAACGCAGAAACGGAAACAGCACAACAACTAGATGTTACTGGTAACATCACAACCCAAAGTCTTACCTTAAATGGACAAGATGTCGGAGCAAGTATCTCTGCTTTGCAATCAACAGGTGCAAGTCTATCAGCTCAGATGAATGATTTGGATCTGGGACTGAGTAGTTTGGAATCAGAATTTATCTCGCTTTCAACAGAAGTCACAGCCAACTCAACACAGATTACTCAAACCAATAATACCGTCAATAGTCTGTCTGGACAAATTGCGTCTGCAACTGCAGTACTCACAAACCTGGTTTCTGGAATCAATAATAACTACACGGGCTCATCATCTGCAATGACCATCAATGAATTGGGTCAAGTTGGCATTGGCACAACAATCCCCAATTACAAACTCGACATCCAAGATGCAACATCAAGTGCTGTTGCGCAAATCGACAATGAATCAAGTGATGCGACATCCGTTGGACTGCAAATCAAACTCGGCACAACTTCTCCACAAACAACCAATAAATTCATTAGCTTCTTGGATGGAAATGGAGATCAACTTGGCTCCATCCGTGGCAATGGCACATCCAACACTGTCACTTTTGACGGCAACGGTGGAGACTTTGCAGAATACTTCCAAAAAGCGGATCCAAATGCATCTCTTGCAACTGGAGACGTTATCTGTCATGCAGCAACCGATGGCGTTGAAGCCTGCGGACCAAATAGTAACGGCCTCTTGGGTGTTCTTTCAGACGATGCATCATTCGTCGGAAATGGCAGAGCCGAAAATAATCCTGATGATATCTTGGTCGGACTTATCGGACAGCTCCAAGTCAAGATTGCGCCAGACAGTCCTGTTATTAAATCCGGCGATCCAATCACCTATTCAACAACCTATCCAGGTGAAGCAACCAAAGCAACAGCAGTTGGACAAATTCTTGGAAGAGCCCTTACGGCTTATGATCCAGCAAACGGCAATGGCAAAGTACTTGTCTCAATCAATGTAGGATGGTTTGATCCAACTGTTGCAATGACTGGTAATGGAAACTTAGCAATCAATGGTCAACCGATGAGTACATCACAACTGACCGTTGCAGTGAACAACCTGCAATCAAAGGAATCAGCCTTGTCTAACTTTGAGAACAACACCAACAACTCATTGCAAGAAACACAAAATGAGATCTCATCTCTCAAAGCACAAGTAGCAACACTTTCAGGCCAACTTACAGCTAACCAAGAATCAGCCCAATCATCTATTCCAATGGCATCATCTGAAGGCGTCTTTGAACTCTCTAATTTGTCAGACCAAATCTCACAACTTGAGAAAGATATCATCACTCTCAATATCGGCGGCAGTACTAATGCACTGTCATCTCAAAATGCAACACTTTCAGGAACCTTGAATGTCTATGGCAACACCACACTTAACAACTTGGGTGTCACTGGCAATATCACCGCAGGCGTTATGACAATTCAAGGTCTTGATGCAGCAGGCCAAGCAAGCATCAACACGATTGGGAATTTGAAACTGCAAGACCAAGGAGCAGGCGGCATTGATATTCTTAACGGCAAGATCAAGATCGATACCAACGGCAACTTCATTGCCAAAGCAGCTGTCACCGCAAAGAAATTCAATGTTGATACCAGCGATGTTCTCGCTGCTTCACTCGGTACTCTGACAATTCCTGCAGGACAGACACAAGCAATTGCGACAACAAGTGCTCTCACGAAGAATTCAAAGATCTTTGCAACACCGCAAGACACACCGGTGCCAGTCTCAGCGACAAGGTCTGGGAATAACACACTTATTATTAAGATGGCTGCACCACAGTCAGAGGATATTAAGATTAATTGGTGGATTGTTAATTAAGATTAAAGATTAATGATTAAAGAATGTATAAAAATTGTATCGAAATATTTCTTTAATCTTACATCATTAATCTTTAATCAATTTCTGTGGTAAGATAAAAAACAGAATGATTCGTATTCTAAAGAGTTTAATTCAAATCCTTCCCTATCTCTTCGTATTCATTGCCTCATTATATCTTCCCACAGATCCTGATTTAGGTTGGCATCTGAAATACGGAGAATATTTTTTTCAGCATCACCAGCTGATCCAAGACAATACCTTCTCAAGCATGATGCCAATGTATCATTGGGCCAATGGTTCATGGGGAACTGACATCATTACATATGTCCTTTTTAAAACAGGTGGATTCTTTGCTTTAACCATTGCAAGCGCAGCAATTATCACCGCAACTTTCTTCTTTTTCGCTAGATCAGGTGGACTCGAATTTGTTTCAGAAGTTATAACATTTCCAATCTTTATCTTTCTTCTATCCCCACTGAACAGCAGCTCATTTCGTGGAGAACAACTTTCATACTTATTCCTAGGAGTCCTGTTTTTTTTATTGAGTAGATATAAACCGTCCACCAAATTATTTTTCTTCATACCGCCATTATTTTTATTATGGTTCAATATTCATGAAGAGTCATTTTTGGCATTAGCAATTTTTGTGAGCTGGGTGATTTTGAAAATTTTGCCGGAGGGAATTCGGGTACATCATCAGAAGAAAAAATGGCTATCAAAAGAGTCAGTCTTTTTGCTAAGCATCATTGGGATCTCAATGCTAACTGCGTTTATCAATCCTTTTGGGCCAGCGCTTATTTCAAATGCGTTATCATATATCAACAATCCACTGCTTAAAGATGTTTCCCAGTACCAACCATTTCCACTTTTTTCTTTCAACTGGATGAGTCAAATCATCGTGAGTTTTTTTGTTATAATCTTCGTCATTGCATCCTTTTTCAAAAAAAGAATTACCAACAATTTCCCACTTATTGTTATTGTTTTGACACTGCTTTTATTGGGATTTGACATGAGACGTTATCTGTGGCCCGCTTACTATATACTTTTATTGTTTTGCAATTTGCCCGCATACTTTTTTGCATCATATGGGAATAGATATGTCTATTTAGCAGTCTTTATGATATCGCTTATATCAATTATATTCGTCTTGCAATCCAAACTTCCAATCACCCAATTTGAGTCTATGTCATGGGATACATATTGTACTCTTCAAGAAGTTCCTTGCTCACGTGCTTCTGCCGATTTTCTGAAAAAACATAAACTTACCAATAGTATTTTTTCCTATTATGATTGGGGTGGATGGATGATCTGGAACTATCCTGGAGTTAAACCGTCCATTGATGGACGAATGCATATTTGGAAAGATTCTAGTGGTTACAGCGCAACAGCTGATTATTACAATTACATTACTGCAAAAAAAAGTATTGATGCCTCTTCCTACAATATTGTCTATCTTCCCAATGATCAAAGTCCCCTTGCTCTTGAACTCTCAACGCTTATACAACAAAAAAAATGGAAGGCTGTCTATGTAGATGACAGAGCTGGAATTGCAGTAAGAATTAAAAAATAATTTTTAATTCTTCATTAATGATAAGTTAAACGAATTACAATGATTCATCTTTTCAGAAGATCAAATAAAGTCCCTTAAAGGCTACTAGATCAATATTATTGTAGCATTGTGTTGCCTTGTATGAGTGTCCCCCCTTGCACTTGCACATCATTCAGAGCTGCAGTGTTGAGTGTAGGATAGATATTTACTCTCAAAGGTAGAGGATTCCCCCCATTGTCTCGAACGATCCTAAAGCAAAATGTCTGGGCAGTACGGTCAAACGTCGTATTATCAATAAGTGAAAAATCCCAAATACTTGTTTGATTTCCCAGGATATTGGTTCTGGAATTGGTAAACGTATTTGATTCTTGATAATCCTGATACTGAGTCGTTAGTCCATTAAAGGTCGGATCTGCAGCATTTGTCGCGATGTTATCCCCACTATTTAACAAACTATTATTATTAAAATTAATCTGTCCGCCGCTTGTGGGGACATTGGTCCATGTAGACGGAGTTCCGCCAGTCGGACTTGCACAAGTCCCACCACCTGGATCCACGTACTGTAGATCATATTGTCTATTCTGGCTTGTGGGAAGTTGATCTGGATAATAAATCAACATTCTTAAACGGAACGCCTGATTGGCCGTAGTTAACGTATATGATGTATCCTGCGCAGTTAAAGCAGTCAATGTCGAGCCACCATCGGCGATATTCAAATTATTAAACCACCGGTATGCAGCTTGCATTTCCAAATTAAGATCAAATCCAAAACCAAAAGCCTCTTCAGGTGTACCATCACCACTATTACCCACATTAGCAAAGAGAGAATTACCCGATGCGGGAAGTGATGTCCAACTTGTGCCATTCCACTCTACATCATATGCAGCTTCATTCGTACCTGTAACAACAGAGTCATAGAGACACATTATGCTTACCGTATTAGCATCTGAGTAGAGCTGTACTGAACGAATTTGGGCGGGAGCTGTCCCAGACAAAGCAGCAATCGTACCAAAGCTTGACGACTGCCATGTGTCATAATTCAAGGTATTATCAGATGCTCCAGAAGGCACAAATACCCACACAGCTTTCCCAGTACCATGCTCCCATATCACATTGCTACTGCGGGAAACTCCATCATTTGCACATGTTGGAGTTGTTGCAGAATATTTAGTCCACGAAGAACCATCCCAAACCGCGAATCCACAGCCAGTAGTCGTGGCAGTGACATTCTGTGTTGCGATCGCAATATTATTGCTGTTGGAGACATCATCTGATGCAGCACTCACCCAGTCGACATTGGCGGCAAATCCCGTCAAGCCAGTTGATGCTTCAGCAGACCACGCTCCTCCGGTGAAACGCCTATAAATGATCGAGGTCGCGCCAGTACCCCACATAAGCATCGGCACCTGATTGCTTGTTTCCCAAGCCATAGAAAAGGCTTCATGAGCATGACCCGAGGCTGTAGTACCGGCGTTATCAACAAGTTCGCTTCCAGAAATAACAGTTTTGTTATCACCATCAAAAATAAATCCACCAACGAAATTACTTGTATCAAGATACCCAACTAGCATATTGTCTGAATTTGCTTGAGGAACAATCCTCACCCATGTCTTTTGACTCGTTGAAGTACCAACTGCTGTGCTCAAC
>CAZJVI010000071.1:0-8119 GCA_964549385.1 uncultured Gammaproteobacteria bacterium | reverse complement strand
TGCCTTGGAAGTTCTTGCCTTAGAGGGTAAAGACATGGTCTGCGCAGGAAGAACGCATGGACAACAATGTGTTCCAATAACATTCGGATTTAAAGTTGCAGGATGGATTGATGAATTGGCAAGTCATGTTAAAAAATTTGAGCAAGAAGGACCTGATATGTTTACTGCAATGATGGGAGGCGCCGTAGGTAATTTTGAATCTTTGGGTGAAAAGGGTCCGGATGTACAAGCCAGAATGGCCGAACTTCTCAACCTTAAACCAATGGATGTGCCATCAAGAGCTACGAGTAGTGAACAATTACAATACGTATTTCTCCTTTCGTCTGTTGCAAGTACCTATGGCAAGATTGCTAAAGAATTATATACACTTATGCAAACAGAGGTTGGTGAAGTATGTGAACCAATCCCCGCAGAAACGGTAGGGAGTTCTGCTATGCCACAGAAACGCAATCCACAGCTTTTAGATGACTGCATTGCTCTCACAGAGGAAATCTTTGGATGTGTCCCGCTTGCTCTTAGAGGTACGCAGCATGATCATGAGGCAAACGGAGCAAATACCACAATGACGGATGAAGCAGTAAAAAACGCAAGTATTTTGACTGGATACTTATTGACGCGTATGCATATTATTTTATCGGGGTTAACCCTTAATGAAGAAAGAATGCGGGATAACCTTGATCTTACTGGAGGACTTATTAATGCTGCAACAGTCATGGAAGCACTTACTGAAAAAAATGGCGGCAACAGAGAAAACGCCCATGTGCTCATATATCAAGCAGCGCAAACTGCTCAAAGCCAAGAAATACCCTTCAAAGATGTACTTCTTGCTAATCCGAAGATTACCCAACATTTAAATGATGATAAGCTATCACAGTTACTTGCACCTGAAGCTCATTTAGGCTTGTCTGTATCTATGGCAGAAACTGCTGCAGGGAAAGCCTCTTTTCTTGCAGAAAAGTTAAAAACTTTTCATCTCTAGTAGTAATTACATTGACTTTTTTACCACACTGGATAACAATAGTGGTAATGAAAAAACTGTTGTTCATGACGAAAAAAAACCTTTTAATTTTTGTTTTTATTGTTATTATTTTACTAATTTTTACCTCAACATTCTTTTTGCAACAAAACCACTCTTCGACTTCAGAAACGACACAAATGGTTGCTCCTGCATATGGCAATATTATTTCCGGATCTTTTGATAAAAGTAAATTAAAAACCAATGAGCAATGGAAAAAGATATTAACTCCAGAACAATATTCTATTGAAAGAGAATCAGGAACCGAAGTGCCGTTTACCGGAAAACTTGAATCTGAAAATAGAAAAGGAACCTATTACAGTGCAGGATGCGACGAGCCGGTATTCCGTTCAGAACAAAAGTATAATTCAGGTACCGGTTGGCCAAGTTTCTGGGCGCCAATTAAGCCAAATGCATTGGTACTGCGCGTTGATAACAGTATTCCTGGAGAATCGCGTGTCGAAGTTCTCGATAGATGTGGAGACCATTTGGGACATCTTTTTAATGACGGCCCCCAACCAACTGGGAAAAGATATTGCATGAACTCAGGAGCACTCTATTTTGTACCTGATAAAAAACAATAGATTTCAGTTTTCAGTATCATATAAAGTTATGTTACAATGCATATGTGAAAAAGAAAACTTCTGACTATACTGACTTAAAAGCACTCTTCCTGAATTGTTCAATTAAAAAAGATAAAACCCAATCTCATACCCAACGCCTCCTCAATCGAGTTGCAGGAATTATGAAAACTGAAGGGGTAAAAGTTACACAAGAATATATCCTCGACTACGACATCGCTTTTGGCATGATAAAAAATGGTAAAGAGACAGGCCACAAAGATGATTGGCCTAAAATGCAAAAGAAAATTATGGCGGCCGACATTCTCGTTATTGGATCCCCCATTTGGCTTGGAGTAAAATCTTCAGTCGCTACGTTGGTTATTGAGCGCATGTATGCATACAGTGGAGATCGCAACGAAAAGGATCAGTATCTTTATTATGGGAAAACCGGAGGTTGTGTAATAACCGGAAACGAGGACGGGATCAAACATTGCAGCATGGACATCCTTTATGCACTACAGCATATCGGATACATGATCCCACCACAGGCTGATTGTGGATGGATTGGAGAAGCAGGGCCTGGACCTAGTTATGGTGATACTGAATGGAATGGCAAAAAAATTGATCCGCCTATGGGTTACGATAATGATTTCACCAATCGCAATGCAACTTTTATGGCATGGAACCTTATGCATACAGCTCGCCTACTAAAAGACAACAACGGAATACCAGCTATAGGTAATACCACCAAAGACTGGCAGCATATCACCAATGCAAAAGACCAAAACCCCGAATACCGATAAAATTATGCTTGGAAATTAAAGGAGAAGATTCTAACAAATCGCTCAGATTCCGCAATTATCAATATGATATGGTGACTATTTTACGGAGAAATTTTTTGCTCACTAACTGTTGTAATAAAAAATCCGCGACGGCGGTTCGAGAAATATGGGAAAATGGCCCAATGTAGAGATCTTCTGCAGCTGTATACTCCCCCACCGAAGGCTCATCTGTCAAACGCGCTGGACGGACAATAGTATAATCCAATCCGCTTTGAGAAATCATTTTTTCTTGTCGAGGCATCTCGGCAAAAATATTTCTTAATACAATTCGAATAAAAATTTTCTGTGGAAGAAACATTGACTTATTTAAACCAAAAGATGTAATAAATAGCAATCGTTTCACTTTATGTTGTTTCATTGCTCTAATAATATTTTCTAACCCTTCAGAAATTACTGTAGTACTCTTAAAAACAACGGATCCTGTTCTATTGCCTAAAACACTGATTACAACTTCATTTCCCTTTATCGCATCTGCAACTTGTTCGTAATTTCCGATATCTCCAACATGTATCGAAAGATTTTTATTTTTTATCACTATTGATTTGGGATTTCGAACAAATGCAGTAACATTGTAACCATTGTTCAAGGCTTGTGAAACAAGTATTCTCCCTATATGACCACTCGCACCGAAAATAACAATCTTCATAAGTAAATAGCTTTATTTGATGATAAAAAACTTCAGAAATTAAAGCAATATGCAATATTCTTCAACCTCAAAACCTTGACAATAATATTTCTCCCATGAGATAATATATCTATAAGCGATGAAGTTCGCTTCTAAATGCCTAACAAGCTAATAACTTCTACCAAAAAAGGTAGGAGTTTTTTTGTTTAAGCTCCTAAAAATTATGAATTCAACATATTTATTTCCTTTCATACTGTTTGTCCTAATCTTCCTTGCGAGCATCGCCTCAATAGAGTTGGGTTTGGCAGCTGCAATTATAGAAATAGCACTTGGTGTTATTGCTGGAAGTTTTTTTCATTTGCAGCCAACTGCATGGATGACTTTTCTTGCCTCTTTTGGTAGCGCATATCTTACTTTTCTTGCTGGTACTGAAATCGATGTGCCGCTCATGAAGAAAAATTGGGTAGAAGCAGTTCTCATCGGCGGATTTTCTTTTTTTGCTCCATTAATTATATGCTTTCTCTTTGCCTATTATGGTTTCCACTGGACTTTCGCCGCTTCCAAAATTGCCGGTATTGCTTTATCAACAACCTCTGTTGCTGTCGTCTACTCTGTTCTTGTCGAAACGGGTTTGTCCGTCACCAACCTCGGTAAACGCATTATGGCGGCAACATTTGTAACCGATATATTGACAGTCATTGCTCTGACTTTTTCTTTTTTTAATTTTAATACTTTTACAATCTTTTTTATTATTTTTTCGCTTCTTGCAATTTTTTTCCTGCCAAAAGCATATAAAATACTTATTGGAAGGTATAACGGTAAAGTTGTACAGCCGGATATAAAATTTCTCTTTTTGGTACTTTTTCTTATTGAATGGTTGGGAGATGCAGGGAAAAATCAGCCGGGACTTCCGATTTTTGTTCTCGGCCTTGCAATGTCTGGAATTTTGGCAAAAAATCCAGAGGTTATGAAACGGATGCGGACGGTAAGCTTTGCAGCAATTACTCCATTTTTCTTTCTAAAAGGTGGCATGAATGTTGATCTCAATGCTGTCTGGGCTGGAATGACGGCGATGCTGCTATTTCTTGGGTTGAAACTTGTATCAAAATTTGCAGCTGTATTCCCTCTTGCACGAAAGTATCATGAAAAACACGGTATGTTTACAACACTTCTTATGAGTACAGGTCTTACTTTTGGAACAATCACTTCACTCTATGGATTATCTATTGGAGCAATTACCAAGGCACAATTTTCAATTCTTATCACAGTAGTTATTCTTTCTGCAATTATTCCAACAGCAATCGCTCTTCGTTTCTTTAAACCCCTCACAAAAGAACTAAAAGGAGTAGCTGACGCCGAAGGCGAAGAAGGATAATTTTTTATTTGCTTTCATCATTTATTCACCTTTTTTAATAACGTCTCTAATCTATCAAATCTGTCTTCCCAAAGTTTGCGATATTTTTCAAGCCAGGTATCAATTTCTTGAAATTTTGCGGGCGTTAGTTCATAAATTCGTTGATTTGCTTGAGGGCGGACTGAAACAATTCCAGCATCTGCCAAAACTTTCAAATGTTTAGATGCTTGAGGTTGACGGATATGGAGTGTTTCTGCAAGTTCTCCAACGGCACGAGGCCTATCTCGAAGTAATTCGACAATATGAAATCGATTAGGCTCCGCCAGTGCTCCAAAAATTGTTGGATTCATAATAGAGTAAACATATCATACATGGAATATTCCTGTCAAGGAATATATTAAACGGTCACAATTTTTTACGGAGTTACTACAGCCTGTTGATAATTAATCGTGTATGGCAACGTAAAACTAAATCTTGATCCTTTCCCTTTTATACTTTTAACACTCATTTTACCTCCATGTCGTTTTATAATCTCATATGAAATATACAGCCCCATGCCAAGTCCGGAGAACTTTCTTTCATTGGGATCGTTAATTCGATAGAATTGTCTGAATATTTTTTTCTGCTCACTAGAGCTAATTCCTATACCAAAATCTTGAATTGTTACTTTTACATAATCTTCTTTTGCCGCTAAATGGATAATAACTTTATCAGCTTCCGGTGAGTATTTTGTAGCATTCGTTAAAAGATTGGTAAGTACTTGATAGATACGATACGGATCTGCATAGACGGCTTTTTTTATCTCCCCTTTTACAAGAATTTTATGTTTTGCGCTTGTAGTTTGGAGCATATCTATTGTGTCTTTAACGACAGAATTAAGATCAACTGGCTTCCAATCAAATTCGAGTTTGCCATGTTGAATTTTTGATACATTCAATAAATCATTTACTAGAAGAGTCAATCTATCAATTTGTTGATCCATTTTCATAAAATATTCCTGCATAAAAATATCATTTCTTTTTGCAAATTGATTTCCCAGTGATTGTGCGTAGATCTTAAGACTGGTAATTGGAGTTTTCAATTCATGAGATGCAAGAGAGATAAACTCATCACGAATGCGAATGGCTCGCTGCGCATCAGCATAGAGTCGTGCATTTTCAATGGCTAGTCCTGCCCTGACTGAAAGTTCTTCCGCAATAACGAGATCTGATTTTGTATAATGACGTCTCGATTCTGCGAAAACAAAACTGATAGCACCAACCGTATCATTTTGCACACGAATAGGAATAATCATAATGGAACTAATTTTAAGATCTCGTAACAATTTAAGTTGTTCTTCATTCTGTGCTGCCGATACAAGCATTTCGTCGGTAATTTTCGGATAATATTCAGATTTGCCCGTCCGAATAACATTTGACACTCCTGTCTTTTCATTCGGATCAGGTGGATTATTTTTATTCAATTCTTTTGCCCACTGTACTTTCTGAGGATCAACATGTGCTATCGCTAACTGCTTAATCCCCTTCTCCGTTGTTATATCAACACTACACCAATCAGCCATATGAGGGACAGCAAGTTCGGCAATATTTGCAAGTGTTGTTTTGTAGTCCAAAGATGTTGCAAGTATTTTGCTCGATTCAGAAAGAAACGCCAAATTCTTTTCAAAATAAAGTCTTTCTGTTATATCTCTGTTGGTCTCAAAAACATATCGTTTCCCGTCTTTTTCTTTAATTAATACTTTTTTATCACTAACTGTTAGCGGTTTATTATTTTTCGTTATATGAATTATTTCTCCCTCCCAGCGTCCATTTTTGTTAAGACTTGCTAAAATTTTAGGGAAGGGAATTGGATGTACAGTCCGCAAAAGTGTATGGATGTTCTTGCCCATTGCCTCGTCTTTGGTATAACCATAGAATTCTTCCGCACCTTTATTCCAATAAATTATTTCACCAGAATATTGCCACAAAATAATCGCATCAAATGTTTGATCTAAATATGATGCTAGACGAGCTTGTCCTTCCTGAGCTTTAATTTTTTCGTTTAGTTCCTTGTGCAAATTAGTAACGAGCAAAGCATTTTCTACGGCGGCTGCAATACGTCTTGCAATCTCCTCAGTAAACTGCAGATCTTCTTTTGTATAAATTCGATCTTTTTTTGAAGATGAAATAGTAATAACACCAATGACTTTTTTGTTCAGCTTGAGAGGAATTCCCATATAAGAAGTAAGTCCAAGTTTTTCTATAATATTTTTTATCTCCTTATTATTTTTTAGAAATGCTGCAGATTGAGGAGTAACCTGTTCCATGATTTCTGATTTTCCACTTTGTATGACTTGAGAAACGCCATGGGTCAGGCCTAATTTATCCCGATAAATCGCATATAATTTTTTTACCAATGCAGTTTTTTTATGATCACTATGATAGACTGCTACTTCCTCTATCTCGCCTGCATCATCAATTAATGAAATACGGATATAATCTGCAAGATATGGTACAAGCAATTTACAAATATTGGCAAGCGTTGTTTTATAGTCAACTGAGGCACTCAACAGCATGCTTACCTTTTCTAGAAATTTTTTCTTCTCTTCTGATTTTTTTCTTTCGGAAATGTCGCGCAAAATCGCGAGTATTGCAGGCTTTCCTTGAAATATGAACGGAATTGCTTTTGTTTCAGCAAGAATAATTTTCCCCGTTGAACTGATAAATTTTTCTTCAACAAACGGTGCAACCTTATGTTGACTCAACATTTTTTCTATTCTTGATTGAATAAGAGGAATAGAGTCTTTATGAACAAACTTCATTACCGGCTGTCCAACAAGTTCTCGGGAACTTTTAGCTTCTATCAACTTAAGCGCCGATGGATTTGCGTAAACAATCTTACCTTCGCTATGAATTACAATTGCTTCAGGAGTTAACTCAACAACATTTTTATAAAAGACATCACTTGTTTGTAGCTCTTTGCCTATGTTAGATCTTTTTAATCGACTTTTATGCCTACCCTCCGCCATAAAAATTTCCTAAATATTCTAGATAACCTACATTAAGATTACTTTGCCCACTGTAACATATTTGTCAGGACTTTTGCAAGAAATAGCAAATCTAGTGTACTATCCCGAGTCCTAAAAGACCGACAATAATTAAATATGCGGCAATAAGATAGTTAAGTATCTTTGGAAATATCAATACCAATATACCAAAAACGAGTGAAACTGCTGGATTAAGATCTGAAAAACTAAAACTCATTCTGACTCACCTCCTTTGTTGAGAATAAATTTTTTACCCTTACGCCTCTCTTCTAATAAAGCGCAATAAAAATACTACTAAGGCAACAACCAAAAGAATATGAATAAGTTCACCTGCGATATGCAAAGCAAATCCTGCTAGCCATAAAATAAGTAATATAGCAACAATTGAGTTTAATAACCCCATACAATCACCTCCATTCCTAAGTACTATTAAACATGAGTTTACTAAGTTTTTGATGAGTATTGAGTAAGAATTAGTTAATAATGAAGAGTTTATACGTAAACTATGCTTTGCAATCCGTAAGAAGCGGCTAAGAATTTAAAAATTCAATGGTATAATTTATCAATGCAGGCTATATTGGGTTTTGCAGCCTTAATCTTAAACTTAGTTGGATATATCCCATATATCCGAGATATTTTCCGTAAAATAGTAAAACCTCATCCATATACCTGGGCTATATGGACAATTCTGACTA
>CAZJVI010000070.1:0-8274 GCA_964549385.1 uncultured Gammaproteobacteria bacterium | reverse complement strand
TGGAACAGCACAGCATGGCATTCCAAAATTGAAAGCCGCAACATTCTCTGACACCGCTCTTATACAAAAAGCAAAATCAGCCGCTGATGAGATTTTTTCTACAATTTCAGATTATCCAGAACTTAACGATTATCTTGACCAAACAACCTCTTCTAATATTTCACCTGATTAAACATAACATTTTGTTTTATTTCTGTCAGAAATGCTCGAAATACTGTCAAGTATTCACCCTGCAAACAGGATAAAGTATATAAGCTTACTGTCAACATGGCGTGGAGGGTGAGCAATATGATTCATCAATTACAGTATCGTTATCTTAACAATTATCTTGCGATTTACTACATACAGTTGCAGAGGCGTTCTTTTTATCGGACAAAAATAAAACTAGTTGGTGCAATGGCGTGAGAGTAGCAAATGCGTTGATAATTTCAGAGCTCTTCACAGTTTGTGACTTACGAGAGCCGTAATAAATCCTGAAATGATCAGCGCATTTTGTTATTGTTCAGAATTTTTATGGAGTAGGTGTTGGAGTAACACTAAGCGTAGGTATTGGAGTACTTTGAACAGATGATCCTGATACATAGGTTAAGCTATTCCCGACAAAATTGTATGCCATAAATCCTCCAATAAAAATGACCCCGATAACAAGAGCCGTATTCATGACAGGCGAGCCAAACTTTTTTTGCGAAGAATTATCAGGTGGAGGTGGAGGGATATATGGCACTGCTGTCTGCTCTTCTTTATCAGATTGAGGCGAATGATCAGATTGTTTGGAAGCAGGAGTATCCATAGCTCACTTAGTCTAGAATAATTCTTTCCGACCTGTCAAGTCTTCCATATCTTGCAAGGGAAGGTAAAATAAGGTAAAATATACATCACTATGTCACAAGAACCTAAAAAACGACATTCACGAGCCCGACAGGGCAAAAGACGAGCAAGTATTCATTTGGCGACAACAAAAAGTCTTGTTTGCCCAAATTGCAGCGCTCCACAAATATCTCACAGAGTTTGTGAATCATGCGGTTTTTACAAAGGCAAAAAAGTTTTAGATATAAAACAAGCGAACACTAATCAAGCTTAATGTTATTCGTAATCATTCGCATGTGAGATACATATCATGTAACCGCGTACAAATGACGACGAATATTTACTCTATTCGTTTATTATGAAGACTTCCTATGATCCTCGCCATAAGCGTCGGCAACATATAATTCAAGAAATTTTCAGCATGGAATTTCATGATCAGCGTGTCAGTAAAGAAAGCAAAGAAATTCTTACACATACAGAACTTCTTGATACGCAAATCCAAAAAGCAGCTCCTGATTTTCCCGTTGATAAGATAAATAAAGTTGATTTGGCGATTTTACGTCTTGCAGTCTATGAGTTACTTATTGAAAAAAAAGCGCCACAAAATGTTATTATTGATGAAGCAGTGGAATTGGCAAAAGAATTTGCTAATGAAACAAGCCCTGCTTTTATTAATGGTGTTTTGGGAAACATAATCAAAAAAATAAAATGATAATTTTGATGTGCGAAGTGTGACGTTTTTGAATATGAATATTTGAAATCTTGAATTCAAAAAATCAAATTCTCAAATAATCAAGATCAAAAAAATCTCATTTCTCATATCAAGAATTCTATGAACGATTTACCACGATTCGACAATCAAAAATTACTACAACTTGCTTTTATCCATCGCTCTTATTTGAACGAAGCAAAAGACGTACGTGAATCCAATGAACGACTTGAATTTCTTGGCGATAGTATTCTCTCATTTGTTGTTTCAGATCATTTGTATAAAGCCTATCCTGATTTTGATGAAGGCATTTTAACCAATCTTCGTTCACTCGTTGTTAACACAAAAAGTCTTGCAAAATTGGCAAAAAAACACAATTTCGGAAAGTATCTTATGCTTTCACACGGCGAAGAAGACTCAGGCGGACGAGAAAATGAGTCAATTCTCGCAAACACATTTGAGGCAGTTATCGGCGCATTATTTATAGATCAAGGAATAGACCCTGTAAAAATATTTCTCTATGAAGCTTTGATCCCTGAAATAGAAACATATGTACAAAAAAAAGTATTTAAAGATCCAAAAAGCCTTCTTCAAGAGTATGTGCAGTCGAAAAAACAAAATTCACCACTATATAAAGTACTTTATGAAGAAGGTCCTGCGCACGCCAAACAATTCACCATCGGTGTTTTTGTTGGAGATACGCAAGTAGGAGAAGGCAAAGGCAAATCAAAACAAGAAGCAGAAGAACGCGCTGCAGAGCAGGCTCTTGAGAAGATTAACAAATAATGGTACAATAGCAAATATGTCACTTGTAATTAGACTCACTAAAACAGGAAAAAAGGGCGAACGGAAATTTAGAGTCGTCGTCAAAGAAAAACGAAGCAAACGCGATGGCGGTTTTATTGATATGCTTGGTTGGTATAATAAAACAAAAGATAATAAGCAAAAAAAGATTGATATGAAAAAATATCAATACTGGGTTAGTAAAGGAGCACAACCTTCTGCAACTATGCAGGAAATCGTTAAGTAATCATGAAAGACACACTTCATTTTATTGTTTCTGCGATTGTTGATAATCCTGATGCTGTTGTGATCGACGAGCAGGAAGAAGATGGATTTACCAATCTTGTTGTCACCGTTGCTCCAGAGGATATGGGAAAAGTTATCGGTAAAGAAGGAAAAGTAATAAGAAGTATCCGCAATATTATGAAAGTAAAAGCAATGAAACAAAACAAACGCATCAAGATATCTCTCGCAGAAAGCGCTTCTTAACATTTTTTACTTCACTTTTTACTATTCTTAAACATATATCTTTCAGTTTTTGTTTTCTGCTTTACGATACCAATGAATTGCTTCATCATATTTGCCTTCTTGCTGAAACGTCCAACCTAAGTAATATACAGCCATAGGAAACTTGGGATATAAGTAAATCGATCTTTTAAGATGATAAATCGCAAGATTATATTCTTTTAATTTCCTATATTCATTACCAAGACAGAGTTCTAAGGTATAACTATTTCTATTTATCTTCTCATCATGTGAGCAGAGCGTATAGTTATTGCTCCAATTGAAGGTTCTTACAAATGTTCTACACGTAAGAAGGACAACTATACAAACACAAAAAATAACAAACAGCTTTTTTACCTGTATATTTTTAGTTCTTTGCGAAAAATAGGTTATTACCGTACCAAACATCCCAAGTAATCCAACCATTGGGAAGTAAAACCATCTATCTGCAACCGTAAAATCTAAAGGAATAAGTTGCAAACTCATCGAAAGACTGATAATAAAAACGCAAAGGAAAAAGAAATACTCTTTCCATTGTTTTTTTTGCATGCGAAGAAAATATAATGGAAGTAATACAATAATAAAGACCATCATTGCGACTAATAAAGGAATTCCGAAGTTTTCAAATGTTGGACGAGTAACAACCCAATACCAACCGTACGCTATCGTCACTGGAAAGAAAACCATCCTCAAATAATAGGTGAGTATTGATGGAATCGTAAATAACCGTTGCAAAAGCGTAGCGTTTTGAGCCATATACAGATACTTTGTTTGAAATCCTATATTGCCGATACCAATTCTCATACATAAATATATAGCAATAACTGTAGACAATGAGAGAATTAAAATTAAACTTTTACTCTTTGATTTCTGTGAGAAAAGAAGATAATAAAGAATAAGTATTGGGAAAAATATAATTCCTGATTCTTTGCTCAAAAGAGATAATAACAACAGTATCCCGACAAGAATAAATGATTTCTTATCTATAAAAAACTTTAATGCAAGGAGTCCGAAAAAAGTAAATAGTACATCCTGAAGATTGGCGATATAAACGACTGTTTCATTATTAATCGGATGACTGAGAAAAAGTATTGCAAGCAAAAAAGATACTTTTTTGTCAAAAAATCTACTGAAAAACAGCAGTAATAAGCAGGTGTTTACAATGTGAAAAAGCAACTGAAGTAAATGATAAACAAATGGCGTGGGGCCAAAAAGAGTATAGAGAAGAGAATATACTATCATCATCATCGGTTTGTAATACATTCCAAAATTCCCCTCAGCGTTACTGTAAAATGTGCTACCAGAAAAGAAATGTGCTATATTGGCAAGAGAATGAACAAAAATATTAGTAACAATTTGTCCAGAATCATCTCCTGCAAAACCATTTAATAAACTATTGCAGTAAACAAGTAAACCGATAACAATAATCCAATTAATTGCTTTAACGGTAGTCCATGGAATGAAAAATTTTTTCAAAGAAGATCCCTGATTTTTACAGTTCATATATAAATATACTAATCGATGACAGAAAAATTGCTAAACTGCGCAATAGTTTGCTGTTTGCTAAACAAAAAATAAACTCATACAATAAAAATATGTTTGCTTTGATTTTGCCGATTTTGTTATATATTTTCTTGTTAGTGCCTTATTTATACCTCATCCCAAGCAATGATGGAAGTCTAGAGTTTCTCCAATCAAAACAATGGCTGATAGGTCATAACTATATCACCTTAATGTTAGATCATCCGCCGTTGAAGCTTATACTATTTAGTTTTATCTTTAAACTTTTCGGATATCATACGTATGGCTATATCGGATTACTCTTTGGCATATTTGGAATTATTGCAATTTATTACATTGCAAAAAAATTATTTGATGAAAAAGTTGCCTTTTTAAGTGCATTTCTTATGTCCACTTCGGGTTTATTTATCTCCGTGGGGTTATTTAGTATTAGGGATTTCATTATGACAGTATTTATTCTTATTGCTGCAGCCTTTTATTTTTATTCACGGTATGTTTTCTATGCAATTTTTATCTGTCTTGCAGTTCTCACAAAAGAGACTGCAATTTTTTTTGCTGGAAGTATTTTGCTTTCCAATATTTTTGTTGAAAAAAAAGTTAAATTTGCTTCCATAACTCCATTAATCATACTTGGATGTTATATCGCGTCTATCCATTTGTTTGGATATCACTTATGGAATGATTGGAACTTTAGCACAACGGCGAGAGAAGGAAGCGCTATCACAATGATAAACAATCTCATAACACTGCAGCTTTTTAACAAATATGCATATGAAAATTGGCTCCACCTTTTTATATTCAATTTCAATTGGATATATTGGATTTTCGTTATTATCTCGTTTTTTTATATAAAAAAATCAGAAATGCAAAGAAAACTGTTTCCGATTGGACTATTTGCTCTTTCTTTTATTATTATGGTGCTTTCATTCCAAACATTTACGATTAATCGCTATATCTTGCCGCTTCTTCCTTTCGTCTATATATTCGCGAGTTGGGGAGCATTACAATTGAGATTCAAACCTATTTTTGTCTCACTTCTTGTTATTACTTCACTCGTGAGCCTTTTATTTTCAGTCGATCCTATTTCAAATATGATTTGGAGAAAAACACAAGTTCTCAATGAAAATATGTATCTCAACAAACCAATAGATGGAAATGATGGCATCACATACAATATGCAGTATCTTACTATTATGGAAGAACGGACAGCAATGATTGATGCAGGTGATTGCAAAATTCCTTCGATAATCAGCTATAACACGCAAACACTCAGCCTTCTTAAGATACATACCTGTAAATAATTTGATACAATAACACCTATGAAAATTACTATTTTAACATTGTTTCCTGAGATGTTCACAGGACCGTTTGATCATTCAATTATTAAACGTGCAAAAGAAAAAGGCATTGTTGAAATCGAATTTATCAATATTCGTGATTTCGGCGAAGGTACACATAAAACAGTCGATGACACACCTTATGGTGGGGGAGTCGGTATGGTTTTGAAAGTCGATGTACTTCACAAAGCAATAGAATATGCAAAGAAAAACTTTTCCAGACAATTTAACAATGCGAAACAGTCAGTAGTTCTTACCAGCGCTTCAGGCAAACTTTACAAACAAGCTACTGCCAAACAATTTTCGAAGCTTGATCATCTCATTATCATCTGTGGACACTATGAGGGAGTTGATGAACGAATCACAAAATATATTGATGAAGAAATAGCAATTGGAGATTTTGTACTGACGGGAGGAGAATTGCCTGCAATGCTGATAACGGACAGTGTTGTTAGGCTGGTAGAAGGAGCTATTACTGACGGAGCTATTGATGATGAGTCTTTTTCCAAAAATGATTCACTGTTAGAATACCCTCACTTCACCAAACCCCGTGAATATGAAAAAAACAGTGTCCCAGAGATTCTTCTTTCAGGGAATCATAAAAAAATAGCAGAATGGAGACAACAACAATCTTATGAAAAAACAAAACGCATGCGCCCAGAACTTCTTAAAAAAGAGGAATAGCCGAAGTCGAACTTATTGGTGAAGGGATACCTTGCACTTTAGTGGGAGACGACTGCCATTTCGATAATTTTCCTAACAAAGCTGTTTCTCCACTTGAGAGAGGAGCGATTGGTGTCTCAAGAGACAAAGTGTTTTTGGGAAAAGGCTTTTGATAAAACTGAATAGTAATGCCAACACTTTGCCCATTACCATTAACCCCTGTGACCTCGGCAAGAGGAAAGCCCTCCTCAATGGCAAGAATAAATCTCCTAACTTTGTCAATGCTTCCATTTACTGTAACAGTGACAGCAATGGATAACAAACCGTTGGCTGTAGCAGTATTTACCGCAACCGGTACTATTGGATGAGGAGTTGTGGATGATGATGAGACACTGCCAACCTGGAAGGAATACTGATTAAGAGAAACGCCTGACATTATTGACGCCGTAGAAATTTCATTTAATATAGCTTGAAAATTTTTATCTTCTGGAAGCGCTTGCGTCACGACTTGCAATTGCTGATTGAGCGTATTTTCATTCAAATTATTCATAAAAGCAATATTTCTTTGAAGAATGTCTACACGACCTTGCGTCGCCGTCACTTCATCACGAATTGAGAACCAGCTATTCAACTCCGGAATAATCCAATTAATCAACAGCATTGCGCAAACCACAAAGGCCAACCCTGTCATTGAGTAGGAATAAAATTCTGAATCTCGGAAATGATAATACCAATAACGAAATCCTTTTTTACCGATCCATATTTCATTTTTCATAATGTTTTACTGTAACGGATCCAACCGAATAGTTGCATCATACTCATTACTCTCTGCAACATTTGCTAGATCAACCAGTGTCGCCTGTGAGAAACCTTTTTTTTGCTGTACAAATACAATCAATCCGTTCAAAAAATTATCAAGGTTCTGCAAGGAACTACTTTCAACGGTTATTACTGTTCCTGAATTTGTCATTTGCAATGAAGTCACTTTCATGTCTCCCGAAAATTTACTTTCTATCAACTCTATTGTCTGATCAAGCATTTGCCGCTGAGACAAAAATGTCGTGATAGAACTCGTCCTTTCATGCACTAATGCTATCATTGCTATTTCACTTCTCGATTGAGATAGTGTTTGATTAAGTGTCTGTTCTTGTTTTTGTAGCGCGGGCAATGGTGAAAGAGAGACCAAAATAAAAAGAATAACCGAAGAAACAGAGACTATAAAAAGAAGCCCAATAACGACAAGCCGCATCATTTGAAAATTTTGTACGGAGATAAATGATGCAGTTTTTTTATTCGGATCTAAAAGATTAATTTTCTCATTCATATTCTTTCAGCGCGAGCCCGACTGCGACAGTATATTCTTGCCCATGCGTTTTTACTTGTTGCGGGACTCCCTGGATATTGAGCATACTCCAAGGATTTGCAAGTACCGACTCAAATCCTAAATTTTGGGCAAAATAAACAGCAAGCCCCGGAAGACTTGCACCACCACCGGTTAAGAGCATTTGAGAAATCGGCGAATCACCTTTGTATTGCTCCGTATAAAAAGAGACAGCCTTTTTAATCTCCGTAAGAAGTGATGTCAAAATCGGTTGAATAGCATTTCCGATTTTCCCGCCAAAATTTTTATCCGACAATCCGTAAACACGTTTATATTCTTCTGCTTGATTTACTTGTAATCCGAAATCTGAAGCAATTGCGCGAGTAAGAGCCACACCTCCCAACGGAACAGAATAATTAAAGACAAGCTGCCCACTTTGCACAATACCCAAGGTGGTGCTCATCGCGCCAATATTTACAATTAACGATGTCGGCGCGTTTGTTGTATTAACTAATCCTCGTATAATTGAAAGAATTTCAGTCTCAATTGAAACAATGTTGAGTCCAGCTAAATCAAGAATAGTCTGGTATCGTTTGATCAGTTCTTTCGGAGCTGCTACTAATAAAACC
>CAZJVI010000069.1:0-8547 GCA_964549385.1 uncultured Gammaproteobacteria bacterium | reverse complement strand
AGTCTGAAGGGAACAAGGGAAAAATTAACCATAAAACAAACAGATACGTTATCTTTCAAAAGCATTATTGATTTAGATATTAATTGTGATCAGTTAAAGAATGTGTTTGAAAATGTCGAGAACAGAATAAAATTTCCACTCATGCAATGCCTATATAAGTCACAGGCTGCCCGTTCTGTGCTTTTTATCACTGGTGATATTGATTTTCAATTAGAAGTAACCCGTAAAGGAAGTATGCAGCAAAATCGGATTGGGAATCTGGAAATGCCTTGTACTTACGGACTCATTCGTGAACTTGGAGGAGTAATGACATTGGCTGATGGTAATAGTATGGGACCAAAAAAGTTTTTCACCTTTGGTCAAGGACCAAATCTTGCAATTATCGTTGCCCCAGGAAAAGCTTCTGCTAAGCGTATCAGCATGGCTTTATCGCTGAAATAAAATTAAATTAATACTATCCTTATGGTTGCTTGTGGGCCTTATTATGATATATAATCAAATTCGCATTTACGTTGAATTGGACGCTTAGCTCAGCTGGTTAGAGCACCTCATTTACACTGAGGGGGTCTGGGGTTCGAATCCCTAAGCGTCCACTTAATCTTCCCCCACCAGCAGAAAATTAATATGCTTCATAAAGAAATACAAGAATTGCTTTCAAGAAGCTATGCATCAGATGGACTGATTATTCTTGTGACGACGTATAAAAAAGCAATGGAGCAAGGAATTACGAATGGCTCAAGAATCTGGAGGCAGATAAAGGAGGACTAGAAAAGTAACTTTATAGAATAAGAACCTTCTATAATGTTGATTTCCTAACCCTATTTCGCTAATATAAACATGACTGTCAGCACATGAATACACTCCAAAAATACGAGAAATACTTCTACTTCATTATCCTCATAGGCGTAGTCATATATTTTCCAATTTTTTTTAACGGATTTGTGTGGGACGACTTTCCCTTCATTATCAACAACCCTCAAGTTCACCAAGTAAATCTGGCGATATTATTCGGCAATAATTTGTTTAATACAGGACCTTTTTATAGACCAATACCAGCCGTATACTTTGCTGTTCTCTATACATTGTCAGGGAAAGCTGCTTTCTTTTATCATCTCTTACAGCTTTTCCTCCATTGCATAGGCACATTTCTCCTCTTTATTTTCTTTTGCGCATTTTTTAGTGATTATATTGCATTTTTTCTTGCCTTAGTTTTTCTTGTACATCCGATTAACATAGAATCCGTTGCCTATATTGGTTCAACGCAAAGCGAGTTATATTTTATCCCTGGCATCAGTGCATTACTTCTTGCCAAACAAGAAAAACTTTCAAATCGAAAATTTTATTTAACTATCTTTTTTCTTCTGCTAAGTATATTTACCAAAGAAGTCGGTTTTCTCTTTCTTTTTTTAGCTATAGTTTATCGGGCTCTGTTTAAATTGGGTGCCATGAGAAAGTTTTTTCTTTATTCTGGTATCATCGTCCTCTTTTACGCTGTCATGAGGGTATTTTATGGTGGAGTAACCTATTCGACAAACAACACCGTTACTATAGTAAATGTCCCTCTTTTTGTGCGGATGCTCAATATACCATCTATAATCGTTTATTATCTGCACATATTTTTCTTTCCGGTCAATTTGTTAATCTGGCAAACTTGGGTTGTAAAATCGATCAGCTTTAGTAATTTTATTTTTCCTTTACTTCTGTCTAGTATATTTTTTGGATGTATTGCGTTAACTGGCTATTTACTGTTACAAAAACGGGATACTAACCATAAAAATAATAAAACGCTGTTCAAAACATTTCTTTTCTTTTTTATTTGGTATATCGCTGGGATGGGAATGCTATTACAAATAGTCCCTCTAGACATGACAGTTGCTGACAGATGGTTTTATTTTCCCATAGTAGGATTGTTGGGAATGATTGGAATAATGTTAACTGCATGGTTACCATCTTTTAAAACATACAAAACAATATATCTTGTATTTGCGTCTATAATACTTTTTCTTCTTGCATCACGTACATTTGTCCGAACGTTTGATTATAAAGATGACATGACATTGCAAAGTCATGATATCCGTGCAGGCAATGATAATTATTATTTGTTAAATGAATATGGAACGGAGCTTTTCGAAGCAAATAAAATAAATGAAGGTTGCAAATATATTAAAAAAGCTGCTTCGCTTGGTCAAGATGCTGCCATAATGAATGAATTAGGAGATTGCTTTCAGGAAGAACAGCAATATGATGACGCTATTAGTGCATATGAAAAAGCAATACAACTCCATCGAAGTTATGATGACTCTCCATTACCAATCTATCTTAATTTAGCTCAGACATTCATTCTTAATGATCAACCGCAAGAGGCAATCAGTTTGATTAAAAATTCAGCACTACCACAATTTCAGAACAATGCCAAGCTTTTACAACTACTTAATAATGCTCAGGCACAAATAAATTTTAACGGCAATAATTTTCAGTTTGTAGGAACACCTAACTCCCAAGGGTCACAAAATAACCAAACGACTACAGTTAACTCACAACTATATCATGATTTAAGTTCACCGATGTTATAATCTAAATCTAGCTATTGACTATTGAAAAATATAACAATATTATCAAATGAGAGTAATAATTAATCGCAATGAAAAAAATATTTCTTTCTCTTATATTTCCTCTAATTTGCTTCACCCTTCTTCTTCACCCTTCTTCTTCACCCAATAAAAGCACTTGCATATAATATATCAGGAACAGTCTTTATTGACGCCAATCAGAATGGATTGCAAGATAATTCAGAAGTTGGATACAGTAGTGGTGCTACTGTTACTCTCCGTTTAAATAAGACTACGGTACAAACAGCAACTACTGATCCAAATGGCAATTTCACGTTACCTAATATTTTAGGAACGGGATACAATCTATTGCTTACTACGCCATCTGGATACACAAATACTACTAGTACACATATTGCTATTAACAACAATATAGATAGAACACAAAATTTTGGGATTGTAGCAATACCGAACAATACGTTTTTGTCCCAAACTAATAATGTAACGTTAGAAAAAATCACTTGTCCAAAAGCTAACGGAATTTCTTGTATTGCTGTAGGTTATAGAAATGGTGCTGCAGGGGATATTATTCTAACAACAAATGATGGGACAACATTTACAAAGGTATTAGATGATAATATCCAAAATAATCAACTTGTAAGTATAGCTTGTCCAAACAACGGAAATATATTTTGTATCGCAGCCGGAGATGTCGCTGGCGGAGATTCATATTTTATAACAACAACTGATGGCATCAATTGGACTACTACCTCTACACTTTCATCCCCAAATGTTAGTAGTATTTCTTGTCCTAATAGTAATGGTATTTTATGTGTAGCAGTTACATCAGGTGGAAATATATTTGTCACAATTAATGGTATGAATTGGACAAATATTCAAAATGTATCTAATCTAAATCTCAATAGTGTTTCCTGTCCAAATAGTGGAAGTATCTTCTGCGTGGCCGTGGGTACAGTTGGAGGCAATTCTGGTAGTGCAGTTTTGACTACAACCGATGGAACTAATTGGACACAGGTTCCTAATATTCCACATCCAACCGATGGAAATCTTCTGAGTGTTTCTTGTCCTCATGCAAATGGAATTTTATGTGAAGCAGCTGGTATTACAGGTAATGGAGCACAAGGTATAATTCTATCTACTATTGACGGTAATAACTGGACTGATGCTACTACACCCATTGCAAATACTGTATTTAATGATATAGATTGTCCAGATAACAGTGATATCTTTTGTATTGCTGTCGGTCAAAAGTTTGGAATACCGGGATCCAATCAGTCACCTGCAATTTTTACATCCTCTGATGGTATTAATTGGGTAACTAATGACGTCAGTAATTGGACGAGTATATCTGGGCTCAAAATAAATACCGGTTTTTTTGGAGTAGCATGTCCTAATAGTAACGGAATTATCTGTTCATCTGTAGGAAACTTAGGAAGTGCAGCAAATTTAAACGACTCTGCTGCAGTTTGGAACGGTTGGGCAACTCCTCCAAATGTTCCTCCAAGTATAAATTCTCTCTCTAACACTACAATAAATGCGGGTGCTACATATTCTGCTAATGGTTTTTTTTCAGATTCCGATTCAACTTCCTGGAATGGTTTCATAGACTATGGAGATGGTTCTGGTATACAATCTTTAGTCTTAAATTCTGATAAAACATTTTCTCCTAGTCATCAATATATTACAGCAGGTACATATACTGTTGCCGTTTACATATCAGACAATCAAAGTGCTATAGGGACATCAACCTCTACTGTAACTGTAAACAATGCAACACCGCCATCTGTAGGCACAATTACAGTTTCTCAAAACCCAGTTCAGATAAATACTGCAACTACTGCAGGCGCGTCTTTTACCGACCCCGCGGGGGGGTCATCCGATACTGCCTTATGGAACTGGGGCGATGGTTCAACAAGCTCTGGCACAGTATCTGAATTGAACGGTTCAGGATCAGTGGGACCAGATAATCATACATATACATCACTTGGATCATATACTGTCACAGTAACTGTTACTAACGGTAATGATAATCTGAACAGAACATCTCAAACAGTTATAGCGGTTATCCCCACCGGCGGTCTCAGAGGAGCAAACCTTACAGGGAAAAATTATTCTGGAGCTGATTTGAGCGGACAAAATATCTCAGGGAGCAATCTTTCAAACGGAATTTTTAACAATGTGAACATTTCAAATGCCAACCTCAGTGGCTCAAATGGCTCACAAGGCAGCTACACTTCTTCTAATTTTACCAGTGCCAATTTATCAGGAGGAAACTTCAGCAGAGCTAACTTTACGGGAGCTAATTTCACGAATGCAATATTAACGGGAGCAAATGTCTCAAATGCTAACTTTACTAACGTCAATTTTACCGGAGCAAATCTCAAAGGCTCAAATTTTCATGGAACAACTATGACAGGAGTAACATACTCAAATACAATTTGCCCAAATAATACAAATAGCAATAATGATGGCGGTACCTGTATTGGCCAAGGCGATGGTCTTTAAATCTAATAATCTACCTACAGGGTACTGTAAAAATCCGAGATCGGTTAATTTTTTGTAGGCATGAGGAGTTCTTATAATTAAAATAACTATCTAAGAGAAGGAAACCGCAAAGATATAAGTAAAGCGTAGAGCCTATACTATTCTAGAAGATAAATAAGCTTCAATATATTTAGCTTTTACCTCTTTACAACTGAGCTATATTTTGCAATTCTTGAAATATGGCAAACGTTAAAAAAAGTACAAGAAAAACAGAAATCAAACAAACTAATCATCCTAAATATCGTTTCTTCGCGAAATTGCATACATATCTAATTGTTATTCTCTTTTTATTGTCCATTATTTTTGTAACCGTAGGTTTCTTTCTTTCGCAACATATGTCTTTCTCTATCACCGATCGTTTTACAGCACTGAGCGGAGAGATCATTACCTTCTTAGCAATGATCGTATTATTAATGAGTTTTCTTTATTTAAGTTTTGGGTTCGTATTATACATAATATCTTTATTCAAAAGGGATACTATAAAAAAAGAAATATCACAAAATTTAGTAATGCGTGGCTTAATGGGTTGTGCATTGACATTCATTTGCTTTTTTATCACGTCATTAGCTTTAAGCTTCTATGGACTAGGACTTACACCACTTGAAAAGCCTGCAATTTATTTATACCCTACACAGCAACATCAAAAAGTAACAGTAACGCTCGATCTGAAGGGTAAAATAGTTACGAGTTATCCTGAGTTAATAAATAATTCCTGGCATGTCATCGCAGAACCTGACGGGAGTTTGGTAGATATAGATGATAATGCGCAATACAAATACCTTTTTTGGGAAGGAGAACTCGATAAGAATGTGTTTAACCCAACGGAAGGATTTGTGGTTTCCGGAGATGATACTGTGCCATTTTTGAAAGAGTATTTGGCGAAATTAGGACTTATCCCAAACGAATACAATGACTTTATTGTCTATTGGGCACCTCAGCTAGAACAGAATAAATATAATCTTATTTATTTTGCAAAAAATGAATATACGGATAATGCCAAACTTACCGTAAGTCCGTCACCGCAAACAATAATCAGGGTATTTATGGTATATAAACCGTTAACGGAATATATGACTATACCCAAGGAGGAATTATATACTCCAAAGCGCGAAGGGTTTACCGTTGTTGAATGGGGTGGTACAAAAATAAATTGAAAGAAGTTTGCTTGAAGTATCCTTAGATTAATTTGACGTGGAAGATAAAACCAACAATATTTATGATGAAAAAAGAAACGAATGCAACAATAAGACCAATGATTGCATAAGTAATACGTGCGCGAGCTTTTGCTACTTTTTGTTTATCTCCTCCTGATTGTATCCACTGCAAGCCGCCTATTATTATAAAAATAAGACTTAAAATGACGGCTATGATAAGCATAAGAGTTATGGCATTACCGATTGCATTTGAGGTAACATCTATACCTCCACACGGAATGCCGTTAGGTGTATTAATTGTCTGTCCTCCAGGAAGTTTTAATGTACAAATACCTATAGACTACAAAGTCTCCAAAGGAAATACAAGAGTAAGGTTTACCGTATGCTCTTAAAATATAAACAAGCAGAACAAAACAAGATGAGTAGTCTGTGAATCTATAATCATCAAAATTATAAATCTAAAAATAGTATATTAGTTGGAATTTTTTAACATAAAACTGTTGACTTACCCAAATAACATATGATGAAGATTTTACTTTTTGTCCAGAGGGCTAATAAATGAATCAAAATCAGCTCCCAGAATAGGCTTACTACGGAAATATACATTTTTGTCATCTATTGCATAGATTACCTATTCGAGGATAAGATAAAAGTATGGCAAAAGAGAAAAGATTAATCGTAGTAAGACTACAGTTTTTTATTAGTGTTTTATTTGGACTGGCATTTTTTTGTGGCATTGTTAGCAATCCTATCAATGTATATGCAGATATGGCACCTCCGCCACCTATTGCCTGTTTTGAATTATATAACGGCAATATTACAGCTCTAGATAATAACCCGAATTGCCCAAAGAATCTTAAGGACATAAATCCTACCTGTTATACCTTATTGGGCTCAAATGACGATATATATAAATATTATGCTTACAATTCTTCCAGCTGTCGAAATCTATTCTCGAACTTTTTTACCACTCATACTTTTATAGTTTATTTAGATGATATTTTTATTAAATGTATAGTTGCATTTTGTTTCGTACTCATTTTAAAAAAGTCAAAATTTATCGCGTTAGCAGTTTTATTAGTAACCCTCATATCATGGCCAATCTTTGATATCATTACACTATATAATCCTTCAGTATATTATCCATACTCTTGGATTGTTGTCATAAGTGAAGTAATAATTTGGATTAGTGAGGCAATAGTTATGTACCTACTCTGTAAGAGACGGATCAATCTTATGAGTTTTAAACAATCCTTAGCGCTAAGCACGTTGACGAATGCGATCTCATTTATCGTAGGACTTATAATATTTCGGTATTAGATAAAAAAATATTTAGTATTTAGAGACAATCTAAATATATGGCAAAAGAAAAAAAAGAAAAACAATCCATCTTATTAAAACCATTTGTCTTTTTGGGAATGGGAATTATAGAACTGGTATTATTGATTTTTACTAATTATTATCTCAACACTGATCTCTCTTTTGCTTTTCAAAATGAAGATAAAGTTATTTATATACAATCCAATATACTTATTTTTATTTTTTCACTAATTATTATTTTTTATGGTATTATTTTGAAGATTATCAAACCCAATAGTCTACAAAGGAAGTTTTTTGTAGCACTTAAAATATTTTCATGTATTTTGATAATTTTATTTACTTTTGAAACATTACTTATTATTGCTATTTGGTATGCACACTATAATACTCCTCTTATAAAAGATCCTAATCTTTGGACACATTAATAAGGTTAAAAAATTACCTCTTTCATTTGAAAATTTTCATGAACAAGGAATAAAGAGAATTCTAAATCAATATGCAGCTAACAACCAAACCCACAAAAATGAGGGCCCATAAAGGATATAAGTAATTGCATCATAAATCCCCAAATAAATGAAAAGATTAGTAGTAGTAGTAGTAACTTTCTGTGGGATTTAAGTCTTTCGATAAATAAGGAAGAAAGTAAAAGTATAATATCTACAATAATATTTATCCCCGCAATTAATATTGTTATGCCAATTCCAATACTTATTAATAGTATAAATAACCCTACTAGATCATTAATCGTATTTGATGGACGTAAAAAAATAGTAAGAAAGAAGAATATTAACAGAGGAGCTATAGAAAGTAGTAGCAATTTTTTAGACAGCTTTTTACGAGATTTACTTTTTTTGTTTGGTGATAAAATAAGTAGTCCTATTGTTCCTCCAAGTAAACAGCCAATAAATAATAAAAAGAATATTTCTGTTGCTACAATGACTGGTATATCTGTTGTGATT
>CAZJVI010000068.1:0-8657 GCA_964549385.1 uncultured Gammaproteobacteria bacterium | reverse complement strand
AGGGATTCTGTCAGAGAAGTATGGGCTATAATTGGCTATAAACTCTTAAATAAAATATAAAAACCCGTCACTATCTTGGAACTTTTTACGCATGAAATATTATAGGTAAAACGTCATTTATAGCTGGCACTCTTGAACTATGAAGGAACTTTTTATAAAGAAAACTCGGAATTATATTTAAATATTAGTGTAAGGTTTTTTAATTCGCTTTGTTTCTTGTACAAAGAAGTCAACACCATCAGAAGCAAGCTTTACATAGGCAGCATTATCAACTGAGGAAAGTGGAAAGTTTTTATAAGTGCCAAACCCAATATGAATAAGGAATTTGTGCATAATGTCACTATGTGATGCAACAAGAACGGTTTTATTTTTATAAATGATTGCTGTTTCTCTCAAAAATGTTACTAAACGAGTAACAATTTCGTCATCACTTTCTACTCCATGAGATTTATAAGAAAATCTTTCTTTATCGTCTAATGCTTCAACGAGGGCATCATATGCTTCGGTTGCTTTATATGGTTTTCCTTGAAATTCTCCATAACTTCGTTCTCTTAAAACCTGTACAGCTTGAATAGCCAAGTTTCTTTCTAACATAATTATTTCAGCAGTTCTTCTTGCTCTCATCAAATCTGAAGAAAAGGCAGCATCAAAATGAACATCTTTTAATTCAATTGCTACAATTTTTGCCTGTTCTTCGCCGACTTTTGTTAATGAACTATCTAACTGTCCTGTATTGATACCTTTTTCATTCCAATCCGTTCTTCCATGACGAACAATATAGAAAATGCAATAATCATGTTTATTCATCAAGTTAGTATAACATCTATAAGTTCTGATATCGTATACGGCATAGTTCAGTATGCTGGCAAGCCTGGATTGGAACTTTTGTAACAACAATACTTATTAAGCTATAATGTGTCCATGGACAAAACAACCACTAGAAACGACAGCTCGGTCAAAGACTATATTGCTTCACTTGACGATGAGCAAACCATAAAAGATTCCTTAACACTTCTTGAAATGATGCAGCGAATAAGCGGGCATGAGCCAAAGCTGTGGAATGTAGGCACCATCGGGTTTGATAGCTATCATTACAAATACGACAGCGGACGCGAAGGCGACGCTCTTGTTATTGGCTTTTATCCAAGAAAAGGTAAGATTACCGTTTACCTAATGGACGGCACGGCACGCTACGCTGAACTCTTGGTTAAGTTAGGTAAACATACCACTACTGGATACTGTGTTTATATCAAACGACTTAGTGATATAGAGCTGCCAATCCTTGAACAAATCATGCAAAAATCATATGAGCATATAAAGTCTCTAGACGGACATATACACCAAATATTATGGCAAACTAAAAAATAGACCTCTGCATAATAGAACTATTTTCTTAACCACTCACTATTAACTGAATATAGAGTTGCATATTGACTTTCATCTTAATTTATTCTGTAATAAACAGAGACATAATGAAAAAAATTGTTATAGTAGTAATTATTGTTATTTTACTCGTCGGTGGGTATTTAGGAAGACACAGCATAAAATCAATGTTTGGTATGTCTCCATCATCTTCTCCCGCACAGATGGCGCAATCAAAGCCTTCTACAACTTCTTCTGCTATGGCACCATCGGATAATATTTATTTGACGAAAAAAGATCCTTCAAAGGGACTTTATCTGACTGATTTCCAAGGGACTACTCTTTATACTTTTGACAAAGATACCAAAGGCGTAAGTAACTGTACAGGAGCATGTGCAACTGCTTGGCCTATTTATACTTCAGGTGCAACTGCTGAGAAAGTACTCCCGACAAATATTAGTGTTATTACCCGATCAGATGGAACAAAACAATTCGCATGGAAAGGAATGCCACTTTACTATTATTCTGGTGACAAAAAGCCAGGTGATATTACTGGAGATGGCGTTGGTGGAGTCTGGCATATAGTAAAACCTTAAATAACCACAATTGTGCCTAAAAATGCCTTATTCACGGCGGTGCATTAGAACCTCTTTTGATACCTCAAACTTATCTGATATCATATGTGCATGATACGCGCGTTAATTTTTGATTGTTTTGGAGTTTTCTACCCTGACCCAGTCTTTGCTTATATGCACAATCCACAAAGTCCTCCAGAAAAAGCAAAAGAATTACATTCATTCGATGAACAAGCTGCACGTGGTAAATTAACAAAAAATGAGTTTATTAAAAAAGTGACCCAACTTTTAAATAAATCCCCTCAAGAAATAGATCAACAATTCTTTCAACGACATAGTAATAATCAAGACCTTATTAATTTTGTGAAAAGCGCACGAAGCAGATATAAAACTGAATTACTTAGTAATATCGGTGGAGATATGATGGACGGATTTTTTACTTCTCAAGAACGTGAAGAGCTTTTTGATGTTGTTATTTTTTCAGGGAATGAAAAATTTGCAAAGCCAGATAAAGAATTCTTTGCACTTGCGTGTGAGCGACTCGGTGTTATACCTCAAGAAGCAATTATGATTGATGATGTTGAGCATAATTGCGATGCGGCAAAAAGCATAGGAATGCAAGCAATTTGCTATAAAGACTTTGAACAGTTTGAGAGGGAAATAAATCTTCTATTGAAATAATACGCTCCAACAAAATGTTAGACTTTTTGTTTTTCTTCTAGGTAATCTTTGAGTGGGCCAAGATAATACTCCTGCCACCCTTTTTTAATACTTTCTGCATCTGCATCGGGGACATCAATATGTAGTAATTCTATTCGTACAGTATCTTTTTCCTGATGAAGAGTAAAGGTAACAAGAGAAGGTTTCTCCCATTGTCTGTTATCGCTATCACTATACCACTCTTGCACTAATTTCTTTTCTGGTATAACTTCAGTATTTTTGCCCCAGATACTCCCATCCCAAAGAGAAAATTTTTCTCCTACTTTATCATTCATTTTTACAGAGCCCCCTCCCCAACCGTCAATGTACTTCGGATTTACTAATGCTTGCCAAACTTCAGATAATGGAGCGTCTATATGATAGGTTTGTTTAATAACTTTCACTATTTAAGTTATACAGCGCTTTTTCTTAAAAAACAATAGGTTCTAACGCCGTACATGAGCAACTGCTAATCATTTTTAGCTTTAAATCCTTTCTCCCCTTTTCTCTTATTGAAATATTTCCATCAATATAAAATTGATGGAATAAATAAAGATTTTGCTATACTACTGCTTAGTAACATCTTTCAGGTGTAATATTCTAGGCTCTTTTACGGCTTATTCTATGACGAGAGAAAATATTTATCAAAAATTTGAAATCATTTATACCCAATACGCAGGAGGAATATTTCGGTATATTTATTTCAAAGTTTCTGATTACGAATTAGCGAGAGATATAACAACTGAAGCATTTATCAAATATTGGAAGATACTATCAGTAGAGAAAAAGATAGCAAGTCCTAAGGCACTACTCTATCTTATTGCAAAGGGGCTTGTGATTGATTACTATCGCAAAAAGAAAAATAGTAAACGAGTATCTTTAGAAAGTATCGATGAACGACTTTTAGGAGTAATAGATACTGTAGAAGATTCTCTTTTCAAAAAACAAGAATTGGAACAAATTTATAGAAAAATTAGACGATTAAAAAAAGATTTTCAGGATATACTTTTTCTTCACTATGTTGAAGATTTAACGGTAAAAGAGATAGCATTTATGCAAAAGAAAAAGGAAAATGCTATACGAGTAATGCTTCATAGAGCATTACAATCATTAAAGGAGATTATATGAGTGAAAAAGAAATAATAAAAAAAATAAAATTATTGAAATCAATACAGCCAGAACAAAACGTCCTTAAAAATCTTAAAAGAGATATATACCAACATGTAGGTATTGAAAATGAGAGAAATAAATATTTTGAAATAACAGTACGAAAGTTTTTTATAAATTTTTCTATGGTATTAAAATCATATCGGTATATATCTGTTGGGGTTATTTTTGTTCTTCTATTACTATTCTTTTCATTTATGACTTTAGCTTCCCTACCAAACCACATACATAAAATAATTCTTTATACTAAAGTTGCTCTTGCTCCAAATCAATATGAAAAAGCACGACTTGCGCTGGATGATGTTACCCATACATATATAAAAACCCCATCTTTAGTGCAAAACAATCTTACTTCACTATCACAAGAATTAGCATTTACTAATTCGGAGATGTCCAGTCTCAAACTAAAAGGAGAAAGAGGTAAATATACTGCACTACAATGTCATACATTATATCAACAATACCTTATGTACCTAAAAGAAGAAAATACTACTATTTCAAGGCTAAATCAAAAACAATCTTCTTCGGTAAAATCACAAATTATTGCCTATAAAGAACAGTCTGAACAAAAATTGCATATGTATCCCCGCTTGTAATAGTTCTCTTCTTTCTACGGCTTATTTATAAGAAAGGAGGTGAAACTATGGAAGAAAAAAAATCTAATGAGCTAAAATCATCATATGGGAAAAAACCGCTCTGGCAATGGATTGCTCTCTATGTTGTTGTTGCTATTATTGTCTATGGAATAATTTATTCTGTATTTATTCACAAACAAAATCCATATAGCACCCAAACAAACTCAGCTCAGCAAGTGCAACCATCACAAAACAGCGTTTATAAAATGATGTCAAAAGGTAAACTCGGAAATGTTATGACTGATCCAAAAGGAATGACACTTTATACCTTTGCTCAGGACACATCTGGAATGAGCAATTGTAATGGTGCATGTTTGCAAGCATGGCCGCCTTACAAAGCAACATCGCAATCCGGAACTTTTCCGGCTAACATTTCTGTAATTAAACGGTCAGACGGCACGTTACAATATGCTTGGAAAGGTATGCCACTCTATTATTACAACAAAGATGGAGATTCTGGCGATGCATATGGGAATGGCATTGGTGGAGTCTGGTCAGTTATAAAATAACAGAATTACTACCTTAAGTAGTAAATCTCCAAATAAAGGGGGTGACATATATGAATAGTAAAATTATAATAATCGTAATTATTGTAGTCATTATTATCGGTGGAGGTGCTTATTTCTTAAATAAAAATAATCCCTCTCAGATGCAAATGCAAAACATGCCTGCGCAAACTCAAGGACAAGCACAAACTAGTCCAGCAACAAGCTCTTCACAGGCAAAGACTGGCAAAAACGCGGTAACAATTCAAAACTTTGCGTTTTCACCTGCAACAATTACTGTTAAAGCAGGAGATTCAGTAACGTGGACAAATCAAGATAGTGCAGGTCATAGTGCAACAGCAGATGATAATAGTTTTGATACGGGGGTATTACCTCAAGGACAATCAAAATCTATTACTTTTAGCAAAGCTGGAACATATACCTATCACTGCAGTGTTCATCCGAACATGAAAGCAACCGTTATTGTTCAATAAAACAAAATCTACACGCTCATTGATCTACTCAATGGGCGTGTTGTATATAAAGTAAACGCAAACTTTTATTTTAATTTCTATCCTTTGCTATACTGAGTATGCTATGTCTAAAAAGAATCTTGCAAATCTTGCCTTTCGATTCGTTTTCATTATTGGAATAGTCAGTCTCTTTGGAGATATGACATATGAAGGAGCAAGAAGTATCAATGGGGCTTTTCTTGGATCACTCGGAGCAAGTGGTGCAGTTGTTGGATTTGTGGCAGGTTTCGGAGAACTAATCGGCTATGGACTTCGCTCTATAACTGGCTTTTTTGCAGATAAATCTCACAAGTATTGGGTGTTTGCATTCGTTGGATATTTCATCAATCTTTTTGCAGTACCCACATTGGCTCTTGCAGGAAGTTGGCAAATAGCGGCTATGCTAATGATTGCTGAGAGAACTGGCCGTGCAATCCGCAAACCCTCAATGGATGCAATGCTTTCTTATACAGGAAAAACACTCGGAAATGGATGGGTCTTTGGACTTAATGAAGCATTAGATCAGACAGGCGCAACTGTTGGTCCTCTTATTGTATCTCTTGTATTATTTTTACATGGAAACTATCAACACGCCTACGCGACGCTTCTAATTTCGGCATTTTTATGTCTGATGGTTCTTATCGCAGCCAGACTGCTCTACCCTAATCCTCATGAACTCGAAAAAAAACCGGCACATTTTATCAAAACAAAAGGATTTTCAAAGGCCTATTGGATATATGTTATAGCTGGAATGTGTATCGCAGCAGGTTTTGTCGATTTTTCTTTAGTGTCACTTCATTTTCAACAAACAAAAGTTATTAGTCCTGATGTCATCCCTCTTTTTTATTCTTTGGCAATGGCTGTCGGAGCGATTACTGCGTTAGTCTTTGGCAAATTATATGACAAAAAAGGATTGCCGATTGTGCTTCTAGCTTTTTTCTTATCAGCATTATTTGCTCCTTTTGTCTTTTTAGGAACTTTTTGGTTTGTATTAATAGGTATGGTGTTATGGGGACTGGGTATGGGAGCACAGGATTCTATCCTTAAAGCAATGCTAACTCCTGTTATTGCAACTGAAAAACGAAGTACGGCCTTTGGTGTATTTGATACCTGTTTTGGGATAGCTTGGTTTTTAGGGAGTATAACAATGGGTTTTCTTTATGATAAATCTATCCCCACTCTTATTATCCTTTCAGTTATTCTCCAGCTTATTTCTTTACCTATTTTTATTTTGGCAAAGAATAAAAAAAACCAATCCTATTAGTTCTCATGCAATTCCCATCTTCAACAGATATATTACTTCTATGAAGAAAATTATCACTTTTGTACTCATTCTGGTAATTGTTGCATACATAATTTATCAAAACGGATCCTCTTGGCTTTTATATGCTCTTACGCTTACAACAGGTAAAGGCTCTCAAGTGCCTGTTTTTTCTAGTTCGTCAGGGCCAAAACCACCGTATAAAGATGGAACCTTTACCGGAAATTCTGAAGATGCGTTTTATGGAAATGTCCAAGTTAAGACAGTAATATCCGGTGGGAAAATAATAGATGTGCAATTTTTGCAATATCCTCATGAGGCAGCTCGATCACTTGCAATTAATACCCTAGCCATGCCAAACTTAAAACAGGAAGCAATTACAGCACAAAATGCTCAAGTTGATATTGTTTCAGGTGCAACAGATACCAGTAACGCTTTTATGCAATCACTTTCTTCTGCGCTTTCACAGGCAAAAAGTTAAAAATACTTTAAGCTAACTTTAAAAATTTTACGGTGTAATAAACCTATGAAAAAATATATTCTTTCGTCGATTGTTGTTATCTCATTTCTTGGATATTCATTCTACCAACGGGCATTTGGCGTGCAGCAAACTCCAGTTATATCCACTTCAAATTCATCAAAGATTTCTCAAAATTCACCAACAACAACACCTACTCCGACGATTGTCCCAACTGATACTCCTGCAACCATCAAACCGAATAAAATCCAAACTATTCCGACTGCACCTCCCATTCCAACCGCTACTCCAACTCCTGCTCCTGCCGTGGCGTCTGGATATAAAGATGGGATATACACAGGCGATCCGGCTGATGCATTCTATGGCAACATCCAAGTTCAAGCGACTATAAATAGCGGCAAAATAACCAATATACAATTTTTACAGGCTCCTAATGACCGCAGCACATCTATTGAAATTAACCAACAAGCCGATCCAATTCTTGCTCAAGAAGCAATACAAACACAAAATGCAAACGTTGATATCGTTTCCGGTGCAACAGACTCAAGCCAAGCCTTCGTTCAGTCATTACAATCTGCTCTGGATAAAGCAAAAAGTTAACTATGAAATTTATAGACACATTTTTAGACAAAATTACCATGTACCGTTTGGTGCTTTACTATCTGCTTTTTCTTATTGCAGTTGCATGCGTTTTTGGCTTTTTGGGAATTTTGCCATATAATCCACTTGCAATTATTTTTTCAACAATTTTTTTAGTCCTAGTTTGTTGGGTCTTTAATAAAATTTTCTCATGGGCTTTTAATGCACCTACCAATGTGGAGTCTTTTTTTATTTCAGCTCTCATTTTGACATTAATAGTAAGTCCCGCAAAAGATTTTAATGATGTTGCACTTTTATTTTGGGCTGCTGTTTTGACAATTGCTTCTAAGTACATCCTTGCAATTAACAAAATTCATCTGTTTAATCCTGTTGCTATTGCAGTTGTTCTTACAGCTTTTGGTTTTAATGGCTCGGCATCCTGGTGGATTGGTACAGCATCCATGTTGCCGTTTTCTTTATTAGGATTACTCATAGTCCGCAAAATCAGAAGAAGCGATCTAGTCTTTTATTTTTTCTTGAGCGCTCTTGCAACAATATTCGGATTTAGCCTTTTACAAGGTGGGAATATATTTACAACTTTTAAACAAGTTATTACAGCTTCTCCAATATTTTTCTTTGCGTGTGTTATGTTAACAGAGCCACTTACTACCCCTCCAACGAAATCACTTCAAAGTATATATGGAGCACTTGTCGGAGTATTATTTGCTCCGCAATTTCATATCGGATCGTTTTATACAACTCCGGAACAAGCCCTAGTAATTGGTAATATCTTTTCCTATATTGTGAGTCCGAAATATAAATTACTACTAAACTTAAAAAATAAAATTAGTATCGGAACTGATGTCGTCGAAACGACTGGTTCTATCGACTCAGGTGTTAGTCG
>CAZJVI010000067.1:7326-8765 GCA_964549385.1 uncultured Gammaproteobacteria bacterium | reverse complement strand
AACCTGATGTTCAACAACTAACACTAGTATCTATTCAATTAATTATTGAAAAAGGAATACAAAATAAAACGAGTTTTAAAAACCTAAATAAACCAATTGATGGGACAGTGTATCTAGAAACTTCTGGTTCAACAGGCACTCCCAAAGGTATGCAACTTGTAACATCACAAATAGTAATCACTGCGGATAATATCCGAAGAATTCATGAGTTAACGGAAGAAGATCGTTGTTTGACGCCGCTTCCTTTTTATCATGTTAATGCTCCCGTAGTAAGTTTGGTGACATCAATTCTTTCTGGAAGTACAGTTATTATTGCTCCGCGATTTAGTGTAAGTCATTTTTGGGAATGGGTTGAAAAATACGATCCTACATGGATAAGCATTGTCCCAACAATAGTTGCAATTCTTTTAAAATTTGATAAACCGAAATTTCTTGAAAAATCTTCTATCCGTTTTGTGAGAACTGCTTCTGCCCCACTTCCAAAAGCAAATTTGATGAAATTTGAAGAGAAATTTGATCTACCCGTTATTGAAACATATGGCATTTCAGAAGGTGCATCAACGATCTTCTCAAATCCTCTGCCGCCTAAAAAGCACAAAGCAGGTTCTGTCGGCTTGCCTCTTGGAGTAGAAACGAAAATTATTGATACACAAACAAAAGAAAAAGTAAAACAGGGTGAGATTGGCGAAGTATGTGTAAAAGGAACACAAATTATCGATCATTATGAAGAAAGTCGTGATCCAGAATCATTTAGTGATGGTTGGTTTTTGACAGGCGATTTAGGTTATTTCGATAAAGAAGGGTATTTATTTCTCACCGGTAGAAAAAAAGAAATTATTATCAGAGGTGGTGAAAATATCAGCCCTCGAGAAATAGAAGAGACATTACTCATGTATCCAGGAATTTTTGAAGCCGCAGTCGTAGGACAACCTGATACTATTTTGGGAGAAAAAGTAGTAGCTTTCTTAGTTGTCGATAAAAAACCTGATAGCGAATTTATTGACGACATTAAATACTTTGCAAAGACCAAATTAAGTCCCCAAAAAGTTCCGGCGGAAATATATATTGTTGAAGAACTGCCAAGAGGGAAAACAAATAAAATTGATAAAAACGCACTGAAAAAAGTTTTTTTGTGAGATAATAGAGCTATGGAAAATGAAAAAAACGAAGAAAAAAAAGCTCATATTTATGAAATAGATTTTTTGCGAGCTATAACAGTATTCTCTGTTGTAACGATTCACTCTTTTTCTTCAACATCATTTCTTTATTCAAATTCTACCGCTGCAACAGACATAATCGCTCTTTTTATTCACATACTTCATTATAATCGAGAAATATTTACTTTCGTCACTGGACTTGTTTTGACATATGTATATTATCACAGATCTTTTTCAGCAATAAAATTTTGGTCAAAGAGATTGCTTCTTATCTTTGTCCCA
>CAZJVI010000067.1:0-7316 GCA_964549385.1 uncultured Gammaproteobacteria bacterium | reverse complement strand
TCCCATATGTTCTATGGTCACTGATCTATGTCAAAATTAACAATCCTACTCTTAATTTTTCTGATTTTTTTTCTCTTTTTTGGAATGATCTTATAACTGGCAACGCATCATATCAACTGTATTACATTTTACTCACTCTTCAATATTATGCTATTTTTCCGTTCTTCCTTTGGTTTATAAAAAGAGTGAGTAAACATCCTATCATGGTTCTCACTATTAGTTTTATAGTGGAATTGGTGATGGTTTATGTTGATTTTACCTATTTTCAAAAAGGACCTCTTACTCAATTACCTTTCGTAAAGAATTATCTTTTGACTTATCAAGATAGGTTCTTTTTAAGTTATCAATTCTTCCTTTTCTTTGGGGCGTTTGTTGCAATATATATGAATACTGCTTATAAATTTATTAAAAGATACGGAGTCTTTTTTTCTTATTCCGTTATTTTTGCTCTACTATGTTTTTCGTACTATTTCTTCCACCAGCTGCACGAAAAAGAGTCTTTTACCTATGCAATGAGTGTATTACAGCCAAGTGTTATTCTTTTTAGTATTGTCATCATTTTCTTTTTTTCGTGGCTTGCAGTAGTATGGTCAAAGAATAAAAGCATGTTTCGTTTAATAAAAGCGATCTCCGATACTTCATTTGGCATTTTTTTTGTTCACGTTGCAATTTTAACGTACTTAATCAAAAATATTCTTCCTCAGTTGCCTTCTGACATGCCGATTCTTGAAAAAATAATTCTTACTGATATGGCAACATTTATTTTTTCGTTGATTATCTGTCTCTTATTGATAAAGACGTCGCTTCTTAGTTGGATTATTGGTCGTGTTGGGAAAAAAGGTTGATATGGGGCGTAAAAAGAAACATATTATTGGGATAATCATTCTTGTTCTTTGCGTTTTGTTGATATGTCTTTCATTCTTTCCTGATTTTTCGCCTATTTTTCATGATAATACATTTAAAATTTTTAATTCAATAAAAAATAATATCCAGAATACTATTCCTGTTTCATATTTAAAAAACACCGCAAAACAGAATGAAAATTTTATTCTCGATAAACCAATACAAAGTAGAGGATGCACAGATCCACTTACAGTAAAAACAGACACAAACACCTATATCGAAATAACCTCTGGAAATATCACGAGAAGATTTATTATCTATCTACCAAAGGGGTATAAGAATACTGTCCAGCATCCTCTTATTCTCGTATTCCATGGATACGCATCTAACCCCTTTTCACTAGAAAAATTTACCCATTTTAATTCGATAGCAAACCAAAACAACGTTATACTTGTTTATCCAGAAGGAACGACAAGTTTGGTTGGACTTCGCGGCTGGGATACCGGTCTTCATCCGACAATCAGAGCAAATGATGTTCTTTTTGTTAGTAATATTCTTAACAAGTTGCAAAGCAATTTATGTGTGAATCCGCAAAAAATATATGCTGCAGGATTTTCCAATGGTGGGGGATTCGTTGCCAAACTCGCCTGCCAGTTATCAAATCGTATTGCCGCATTTGCGTCAGTTTCAGGCTCTTATGTCACAGCGTTTAAAACATGCAATGCGCTCAGACCTCTTCCCATCATTGAATTTCATGGAACAAAAGATACTGTCGTGCCGTATCTAGGCCTTGAAGCAAAAAAAGAATTTGCAGCATTTACCTGGGCAAGCAGATGGGCAAAAAGAGACAGTTGTCAACAAAATCCCATTGTTACTAATGAAACAGATAGAATTACGAAATATACATGGGCGGCGTGTGCCGATAATACTTCAATTATCCATTACAAAATAAAAGGTGAAGGACATTCTTGGCCACATGTGCTTTTTAAGCAACGGGTAAATAATCATATCGAATGGCAAAATGCAGCAAATACGATATGGAATTTTTTTACAAATCATCAATTGCCCAAAAATACAGTTCAATCACCTGCAACAGCATCAACATAATTAGGTGAATTTAGAATTAATTTATTTTCTCAATCAATGATCAATTACATTGGGTTTAAGAAGAATATGATACAATTATCGCGATGAAAATAGTTTTGAGTTATACTGACTTATTACACAATAATACTTCTGCCATTGAAAAGTATAGTACATTACTTTGCAAAAATATTGATGATAATGATAAATTTATACATGCTTTTTTACCCGAAAAAACAAGAGAAAAACGGCTATTGAAAGAAATAAATAATCTGCAAAAAAAACAAAAAGATAGACTCCCACTCTTCGGTTTAACAGTAGGAGTAAAAGATGTTTATTATGTTGATGGACTTCCGACACGTGCTGGATCTAAACTTCCTGCTGACGCTTTTGATGGGGAACAAGCTACTATTGTTAGCCAACTAAAAAGTGCTGGAGCACTTATTCTTGGCAAAACAGTAACTGCTGAATTCGCTTTTGCCGAACCAAACGAGACAGTAAATCCTGTTGACCATACGCGTACACCAGGAGGTTCAAGTAGCGGGTCGGCTGCAGCAGTTGCAGCAGGACTTTGTGATCTTGGCCTCGGCACCCAAACCGTCGGCTCAACGCTTCGTCCTGCATCATATTGCGGCGTCGTCGGATTTAAATGCAGTTATGGAAGAATCAATGCTGACGGTGTCGTTTATTTTTCTCCTTCACTTGATACTGTTGGATTACTTACTCAAAATGTAGAAATTCTGATTCGTATTGCAAAAGTTTTATTAAAAAATTGGAAAGATGAAGAAGTAAAAAGAAAACCAATACTTTGCCTTCCTACTGGAAAACATTTAGAGCAAGTAGAAACACCTATTTTAAAAATTTTTGAAAAAACAGTTAAACTCCTTAAGTCGAAAGGCTACCATATCAAAGAAGTTCCGATGTTTGAAAATATCTCAGAAATTAATGAAAATATCTGGACACTTTCTGCATATGAAATGGTTAAAATACATAAAGAATGGTATCCAAAATATAAAGATCTCTACCGACCAAGAACAAAAAATCAAATAGAAACGGGAATGAAAATAAGTGAAGTTACTTATCAAGAAATGCTTAAGAGGCAAAAAGAATTAAGAATTGTTATTAATAATAAAATGCATACTGAAGGAGTTGATTTTTGGATTACTCCTGCAGCAAGCACCTATCCTCCGAAAATATCAACCGGTATAACTGGTAACCCCGCGATGAATATTCCATGGACATTTGCAGGCCTTCCTTCAATTTCAGTACCAATAAAAGATTCAGGGGAAATGCCTTTGGGTTTGCAACTCGTCGCAGGATATGGAAAAGATGAGGTGCTTTTGAATAATGCACAACACATAGAAAAAATTATAAATTAATGAAAATACAATTATCAAATAGAGTTTCAACATGGTCAATACTTCCCAACGCAGCATTACATGGTAAAATTCTAGAATTGCAAAATGCTGGTGAAGAAATTATAGATTTAACAATTGGCATTTCTGATTTACCAATACCCGAAGTTGGAAAAAAAGCAGCGATATCCACAATTAAGAATAATATTGTTCCATATACAGCAGTAAGCGGTGACAGTGGATTAAAACGCACAATTCAACAGAAATTAAAAACGCAAAACAAAATATCTGCTGAATTTAAAAATATTATTGTCTCAACAGGAGCAAAACAAGCAATTTTTCAAGCTCTTTTTGTTTTGACTAACCCAGGAGATAAAGTCGTCCTTATCAAACCGTATTGGTCAGCATATACACAAACGTTGAAAATGCTTAAACTTGAACCATTTGTTATTGACATAAATGATATTGCAAATATAAATAATATAATCCTTGATGCTAAAGTAAAAGTCCTACTTTTTGATCTTCCGCATAATCCGACAGGAAAAGTATTTACCAGAAAAGAACTTGGAAATTTTGTATCTTTTGCAAAAAAGAATAATCTTTTAATCATAGCTGATGAAAGCTATGAAAAATTGATTTATGAGGGTGAGCAGATTACTCTAGCAACGCTTGATAAGTCAATGCAGAACAATATCTTAACAACATTTAGTGTAAGTCAGTCATTTTCAATGATGGGTTGGCGGTTGGGTTATAGTGTCGGAAATGAAGAAATTATTTCAGCGATGGAAGCAGTACAAAGTTCAATAACTGCGGCAACACCATACGTCTCACAAAAAGCTGTTTCTGCGATTTTAAATACCAGCGATGAATATACTTCCAAACTTGTTCATGAATTCAAAAAAAGACGCAATGCTATTTATCCAAAATTAAATAAAATCGATTGGCTTATGGTAGAAAATCCAGCAAGTGGTCCATACTTCTGGTGTAATATTGAAAAAATAACAAAAAATTCTTTGAAATTTTCTCAACGCTTTCTTGAAGAGCAAAAAATCGCAGTAATGCCAGGAGAACCTTTCGGGACACCAGGATGGATCAGGGTGGCATTTAATGTGCAACCAATTTCTGTTTTAGAAGACGCTGTCAAACGCCTTGCCCTTTTTGGAAAGACATATGGTAAAAGAACGTAGAATAGAAACTGATTTAACTGCTGGTGTTTTTGCTGGTGAAAATGCAGTAGAACTTTATCGTAATCCTGAGAATCATCCGCAAACACCATTGCTAGAACTTACTCATCCTGATCTTAATCCTTTTGCACATCTTGGAGTACGAATATTTGCCAAAGATCTACGGTTGCCGCCACTTGGACAAGTAAAATCAGGGACTGCATTCAATTTATTACATGCATCAGAATTACCTGATGACATTACATTATTTGAAGCATCGTCTGGGAATACCGTAGCAGCATTGGGTTTGCTTGCAGATCAAAAAGTTATAGCGTATGTTTCGCCAGGAACACCTGAAGAAAAAACAGGATTTCAAAGATTACTTGGTGTTGAGGTTGTTGAGACAGTAGACGGCATCCAAAAGGCAAGAGCAAAAGGTAACGAAGAAGGAAATGCAAATCTTGATCAATACCAAAATCCGGCAAATCCTGAATTCTTCCAAAGAGTTATTGGACCACAAATTTGGAATCAAACAAATGGCACTATCACTCTTTTTTGCACAGGACTTGGGACAACAGGAACAATGATTGGAATTAGCAGATACTTAAAAGGCGAAAATCCAAATATAAGAACTGTAGGTGTTATTGTTAAAGAAGGTGATTCAGTCCCTGGTGTTCGGACACAAAAACGTCTTGAAGAGGTGTCTCAACCTTGGCAAGATGCTATAGATGCTTCTCAAATTGTTGATGAATATGATTCATATGAAAAAAGTTTTGAGCTAATAAGAAAAGCATCAATTCTTGCGGGACCAAGTTCTGGGTTTGCACTTCAAGGATTGCATCAAGAAATTAGAAGGTTGGAACAGGAGGGGAAACTTGATTCGATACGAAATGAAAATGGAGAAATTGTTGCAGTATTTCCTATATTGGATGATCCGCGATTGTATGTTAAACGTTATTTTGAATTACTGCCAGAATTTTTATTCAAACCTGTTCGAAAAGAATAATTTTATTTTTCTATCTTTTTTATCTTAAACTGTGTTTGATACAAATCAGCATATGATCCAGAGACGATATTGCAAAAAATCGTTAAATTGATATAAACTTAGATTGATAATCACCATGAAATGATACTAACTCAAACTTATAGGTGGACATAAAAATGATTGATTCAGAGTTGCCAAAAAAATTTCAACAAAATAATAATAGTGATGATGAAACTCCTACAGCAAACAGTCTCACTCCGAGAAATGAAACAGCAGATACATTAAAAGAAGCTGTTACCCATGGTACAAATTCAAGAGATTTATTACGGTTGGCATCTGATAATAGGACAACAAGCGCTAATGCAAATCCGCCTGCTGGTGAATATGATGAAAATAGTGATACAACAGATGATTCTACCAAAGATATTGGTCCTTCCATCAGGGAAGTGTATGAAGATGATGAAGATGAACCAACTGGATCGACAGAGCCTTTAAATCAAGATGCTTTGGAAGCGGTAAAAAACCAACTAGAAACTGAAGTTATAAGACGCACAGAGTTTACTCCTTTTGCAGCGCTTCCTGTTTTACAACAACGTGCAATATTGGAACTTCTACAAAGAAATACTTCAGCGATAGCTCAAATGATTGGTAGCAGTAATAATGAAACTATAGCGGATATTTTTGATAGCGTAACAGAACATGGAACAGTTCCCAGTGAGGCTGGTTTGCTTGTTTTATCTATTATTGCTAAAAATTTACCAAAATTAAAAGAATCATTCCATAGCTCTAAAGAAACTGGTTCTATAGAAACTTTTTATGCTGGTACTTTAATAAACACTTTAAGAAAAAGTGGAAATGCAGCCCAACAACAATTAGTAGATAAATTTTTATTAGAAAGTCTTGAACTTATCTTACCAAAAATGAAGAGAATTCCATCTGAAACGACAAGGAATATTTTGATTCACGGAACCCAAGATGAAAAAAAAGAATTTGAGACTAAATTATTGACATGTATTAACGATACTGATCCAAATAATGCCAAATGGGGTAAGTATGCTGTGATTAATATGTTTCATATAGATGAAGATGAAGATTCTATAACGCCTTCTGAACAACAAATGTTAATAACTGAAGCTAAAATTTTGCTACACGATTCATTCATAGCATGGGGACTTAATTCGGATGATATGCTTGATGCATGGCAAGAGAGTACTAAACCAGAATATTTTGCCGAAATATTGAGAAGAACTTTTGAAAAAATTTCAAAACTTGAAGAAAGACATCCTGGTATTTGTGCAGAGTTACGAAACGGTATGTCTAAAATTCGAGACTTTGCACGGTATCCTGACGAAATGCTTATGGATCAATACAACAACAGAAATAATATTAACATGCGCTACGGAGCTATCTTTTTACCGTATAGCGATTGGAACGGAGCATTCTATAATGATATATTTCCTTTTAAAGAATTATACGACTCTCTACAACAAGTAAATGCGGGTCTTTCTGATGGAGAACCAAAATATGGAGTAAGGATTTTTGAAATAGGAAATATATCTGAGCTTGAGCAAGCACAGATTCGTGCTGACCGCGCCTATGGAGAACAACATAAAATTGAATTTGCGTTTATAGGTGGTCATGGAGAACCAGGTAGTATTCAATTTGGTGGATCTAATGGCTATGCAACAGTATCAGAACACGTCATTGGGATGGAAGAGTTAGGTATAGATGGCCGTGGAATTATTCCGAAATATTTTGAGCCGGAACCTACATTAATTCTTGATTCTTGCAGTACAGGTGAGCAGGATGGGATTGGAGAGAGGATGTCTTCACTAGGAGCAAAAGTTATTGCCCCTGAGATTCCTACTAATCTTAAGAGTGTTACTG
>CAZJVI010000066.1:0-8979 GCA_964549385.1 uncultured Gammaproteobacteria bacterium | reverse complement strand
TCAGGTGCTGGTGGTAATGGTGGAGGAAATTCTCCTTCTGCTACACCATCTACTGCGGTCAGTCAGGCACCTGCACCAACTGGCTCTACATCTACAACAAGTTCCGGCTTTATAACAGTAAAAGGAAACCAATTGATGCTTAACGGCAAAACATACAAGTCTGTTGGATTTAACTTCAGTCCTTTAGGTGCCTGCTGGAGTTCTAACTGGACTACATCTCAGATGGACACTTTCTTCTCCAATGTACCGAAAGATAGTTTGGCTCGCTTCTTCGCGCCTCCCGACAATACAGACTCAGCAAGCTTTGTAGAAAGTATTGTGAAAGAGGCTGATAAATACAGTGTTCATTTAATTATTGTCCTTGCGGATGGCGATGTCGATAATAATTGCGACACCGAGGACTCAACCGGTGGTGGCAAGACTGCCGCCTACTATACCAATGCCGTCCAATCAGGCAGCGCCTACTATAACTGGATCCAACAGGTAGTTACGCCATTGGCTAATGACCCTGGCGTCGGTATGTGGGAAATTGTTAATGAACCTTGGCACCAAGGTGCAACCTTTGATCAGGTTGGTCAGACAACTGCCGTAAACTATGTCAATACTGCTGCCTCACTTATCCGTAAAGCCGATGGGAATCATCATCTCGTAACACTCGGTACCGTTGACATAGGAGAAACAGGAGGCGTTAGCGGTATGGAGGCAATTTTTAAGAATCTCGACGTTGTTGATGATCATGACTACTCAGGAGACCAGGGAGGGCCCACCAATTATGAGACTAGTGAATTCCCGCAGCTTCAGCAGGTCGCGCAGGCACTCGGAAAGCCGTATATGGTTGATGAGACAGGAGTGGAGGCAGGTTCGAGCTGTAGCTCGTCCAATGTGCAAGGTGCATGGGACAACGGCAGTAGCGGTCTTACCCTTCAGGGTCGAGTGAATTTCCTCCTAACACAAAAAGCTACCAGCTACCTGAAGGCTGGCGCATCCTCAGTTGGTTTCTGGCTCTACACAGGCAGCAGCGGCGGCTGCAGTTATGAAAATATAAACCCGAGTGACCCAATAATGGCCGCGGTAAAAAGCTTCGTGATGCCCTAATTAAAACCTCAAATGGATAGTTACGGCTAGTGATAAAATTTGAAGTATCATTCATATAGATACCACATCGCTCACTGGTTATTTTTTGGAAACTTTTATTTCTATAAGCGTTTGCTAAAAAAATTTTCATCTCAATATGATAGTATACAATTTATGAAAAATAAATTGACATGTATATTGTGCTCTTCTTCACAATGCGAAACTATTGATTTTGTACCAACGACAAATAAGGCATATAACCCAAAGAGTATGTTAGCCCACTGTCGCATTTGTCATCTTTATTGGATTAATCCGCTTCCTGATGAAAAGAAGTTGTCGCAAATCTACGGTGAGATTTATCATTACAATCCTAATAAAATACGTGACTTATTGTTTTCCTTACCAGCAGCAGTAGAATTACGATCAGATATTAAACTTATCAGTCAATACAAGAAACAAGGGAAAGTACTGGATATAGGTGCCGGGAGAGGAGATTTCTTATCACAATTCCCCAAAAAACAATGGGAACGTTGGGCATGGGATCCGTTCCTGTCGGACGAAGAGATTGATATGCTGAAGCAAAAAATAGGAGAACATGCAAACGATTACAAAACTCTGCAAGAGTATCCTCAGAACTTATTTGACGTTGTAATTTTACGAAATGTTATCGAACATACAGCAGCATTTCCCAAATTATTGAAAGATACTCAAAAAATTTTAAAGAAAAATGGCATCCTCTTTATCAGAACCCCGAACATAGGATCTCTGGATTTCAGAATGTTTGGGACAAAGTGGTATTCTATCATGATGGCTGGTCATCTCGTTTTTTTCACCAGACAATCGATTGATCAAGCATTAACAAAAGCAGGTTTCAAAACTACGTTTACCCAAGGAACCAAAAAATCCGCACCAATGTCTCTAGCAAGAAGTTCTTCGTTAAGCATGCCAATGCCATTGCTACTTACAACATCTCTTGCTTACTCTATCATCTCTCCACTCTTTGGCGAAGGTGGAGATTTGAGATCTATTGCTCAAAAATAGTCCTGATAGAATCAGATTCTCCCATTTTTCCGCTTAACCGCACCAGTCCTTCGGCAAACCGTTTGATACGAGCTCAGGCCGAGGGCTCAGGTCTAATTGTTTTTAAATTCTTTATGGAATATTGGGGTAATGACACTTCAAGAAGTGTCATTCGAATAGGGTGTCACAATTCCCCAAAAATCATCGAAAGTAAAGCGTAACAGTATAACTGTGATATACTTCCCTCATTCATGATTGATCTAGAACCGATTCGAACAACACCTGATCAACGATTAGCGCAACATATGAATGATGCAGGTAAACCATTTGAACCACTGTTGGAAAATGCCCACAGAGCCGGTCTTGAAGAGGCAGAAGCTGCATTAAAAACTGCAAAATGGTGGAATGCTGAAAAAGCTTATTGGGATTATGCTCGAGGGGAAGAAGCTACTTACTTTCAAACTCCTTTTAGAATAGAAGTACCTGGCCAAGGGCATATATTTCACGCTGCTGACAGATGGGCATTTGAATTATCGGGTCCAAAAGGGAAGGTACCAGGTTACACATCTCCTTCAGGCTTTGGTACAGAAATAAGATCAAGAAAATTTGGTACTGTTTTAACACCACAATATATAGATGACGCCTTTGGTAAAGGATTACAAAATGATGCATTGGTTAGGGATATTTATGAAATTTTTGGTGCCTCTGGAGGTCACGAAATTACTTCTCACAAACATGGAATTACTGTCTTTGAAAATGATACCAATATTGGAGGAACACTGTATGAAGTAAGAAAAGATAGAAATGTACGTCTTTATGCAAAAAGAAACAACGGACAAGATAGAGTTCTTACACCTTCTCCTGCAAGATCTCCTGATGGACACGCCGTCCGCCTAGTTACTTCAGATAAACTAGCATTTGATATGGCTATGGCAGAAAATCCATTTCAGTTAATGAGATTAAATGTGGATGCTGCTGGACGTGCTGCTCGTGCTCCTGAATTTGCTGCTATCTCAGAAATATTAAATTCTTCAGCATTTTGGGAGAGTGAAAAAGAGTATTGGATGGCCAGAATGAGAGATTCTTACGATCTAAATAGGGTATTAAATTCACGACTTTTTTATATATATGGAGTTGCACATGGCGTAGCTAGTGAGCTCTCAGGTATTGAAGGAACGCACCGTAATGAATATGGTAGCTTAATGCGATCAGATAAGTATGGTTCACTTTTGACCCGTGGCATGTTTCAATGGGGAGAGGAAGGCAGTCGTGATTCTGGAAAAGACCTACCTTATAATCATCCTCAAGTTAAAAAAAAGATACAATCTATCTATACCCTTCTCGGAGCAACAGAACCTGAAAAAAGAGATGTTACCTCTGATCAAGATAGAATCAATGGAAATACTGTTTTTACCTATGGAACAAATCTCGGCTTAACTGGCACTGAAATACTTAATAGAACAACTGGTGCCGTAAATCTTTATGTAAAAAGAATTTAGACTGTAAATCAACCCATCTGAGGATAGTGGCATTTTTTGAAATGTCATTCATATGGGGTACCACACAAGAAGCTCTTTTTAAATAAAAGAAAGCTCCTGAAGCAGACTGAATAATATTAATGCTTATGATATTTATATATAAAACTATGTATACTGGCACACATAAAAAAACACCTTAAAATGAAGCTAAATAAAAAAATTTCCTGCTTTCTATATACCCACATAAATATAAGTAACAGTTATTACTCTGAAACTCTATAATCTTATTTGTGAAATGAGGCAGAGATGGATTCAGATTAAAAAATATCAGGAAACAGCACTATGTAGAATGTATATTTAATTTAAGCCCTTAGTATTTTTATTCAGTTAATATGGTATGATATTTATGTTTTATGGAAGACGGTACTATTGAAAGTAACGAAGTAGGGTTATCAAAAAATCCCTGGGATAATCCAGAAAAAGAAGTTCAGGATAAACATGAACCAGTGAATTATTCAAAAATAGTTGGCGATAATAGACTACTTATCTTACGAGATAAACATAGTAACCGCCGGCTAAAAGAGCACATTTCATTACATGCATCAGATCTTAAAGCTGCAGGAATAACTCACTATGCTATCGAAGCCAATGTTCAAGGTAATAGAGTTTTTGTTAGACTCAATGCAGGTGAGGATGTTTACTTAGGAGATGTTGCTGTAGGTCCAGAGCTACCCTACCGAGATGTTAGAAAAAGCTATGAAGAGGCAATTAAAGCGATGGCAGCAGTAGGTATTCCCGTTGTTGCAGTAGATGACCAAAGTCAAGACGATCCCGAAGAACGGGAAAGACGAATGGCCGAAAATTTAAAAAGCATATTAGAAGAAGATCCTGATGCGAAAGTTGCATTTTTAGTGGGTGGCTTGCATGGCGGTAAAAAAGATCAAGTAAAAGGAGTCGATACGCTTGCGAAAAGAATGGTAGATGCTGAAATTCCTACGGTTGATGTAGTACTTACAGGAGGTGAGCCTAGCGACTCAGGCGTTAAAGACGTAATAACACATGCAGCAAAAAATGTCGGACTCGATGATGAAGAATTTATGCTCGATATGCGACCATACGCTCATTTGGCTGGTATACCAACTCCATTTAACGCGGACTTAGATTATATAATACATGTCGCTCAGACTCCTCTTGTCGAGGAGGACAAACCGTCTATATTCCCAACAAGTAAAAAAATTAGTATTCCCCTTCTTCCTACTCCCCTCTTGGGCGAGGACTAAAAATAAATTAAACCATAGGTACGATACAAATACTTAAGAAGTATTCAATTTCTCAACTAGCAAAGTATAATCTATATAGATGAGATTTTTCCCCTTATTAAGACTCGAACTGAAAAAATATTTATAAACCACACTGTCACCGATCATTATAAAATTGGTTAAAGGAATACATTTTTTGAAGAAATCATATCTGCAAAATTGATATTCTTTGATCTACTTATTATTTCTTCCCTTGACCACACGAAGATTTTATTTAGCTTGATATAGTAAGCTTTTTATTAATTCTTCTGAGGATAGTGGCAAAATTTCCACTTTTTGCCGGAACCGCACCAACAGGGATCATTGCGACTGAGTTTCTTTTTGTCATTTTCCAAACTTGTTGTTTTTGCACTTTCTGACACTTCACTCTCAGGTGTATTGGTGACCATTTTTTTCGGTTTGGCAACTGGTACTGTTTCAGGATGTGGCAGCCCTTGGTGCACGCTACCGTCTGCATGCGTATGCGTTTGTATACCAGGAGAGGCCTGCCCTTGCACTTGAATTTTGTAAATCCTATGAACGATTTCATCATCAACGGCCCAGACAAGCTGTTCAAACATTCGAAATGCTTCATTCTTATACTCCACCAACGGATCACGCTGCGCGTAACCACGAAGGCCAATGCCACCTCTGAGGTTATCAATTGCATCTAAATGATTCGTCCATAAATTATCCATCACAGACAGCATGACAAACTTCTCAAGCTGTCGCATAAATTGCGCTCCAATTTGTTCTTCTCTTTTGTCATAAATATCATCAGCGATTTTAGTAAGAAGTTCGATCTTCTGATCCGCTTCATGCTGCTGTTCAAGCTGCTGTTCGAGCTGTTTTTTTGACGAATCATCAAAAGGAATAATCGTATTAAACGAATTTACAATGTCATCATTGAGGGATATGCTTCCCACTGTCTGATTGGCAAACGTTATATCAACCAATTCGCGAGTTGCATTATGAATATTCTCACGGGCTGTTTCTTTCAAATCGCTTTTTTCGTCAAGTGAGCTTTCCAGTACTTTTTTGCGCCTACCATAAATAATTTCACGTTGTTTGTTCAGAACGTCGTCATACTCAACAAGATGTTTTCTCGTGTCGAAATTAAATCCTTCAACTTTCACCTGCGCATTTTCAATAGATTTTGTAACGAGCGGATGCTCCAAGGGCACATCTTCCGGCATATTAAATCGCGTCATAAGTCCAGCAATTCTGTCTCCGCCGAAAAGCCGCATAATGTCATCATCGAGCGCGACAAAGAAACGAGATGCACCGGGATCGCCTTGACGGCCAGAACGACCACGCAACTGATTGTCAATGCGACGAGATTCATGACGCTCTGTACCGATAACATACAGACCACCTAACTCCAATACTTCATCATGCTCTTTTTGCCATTTTTTAAATTCTGGAGAATTCTCTTTTACTGTACCATCGGAATTTTTGGTCGTTTCACCTCCAAGCACAATATCAACGCCGCGACCTGCCATATTGGTTGCAACAGTCACCGCGCCTTTCTTTCCAGCATTGGAGATAATCTCTGCTTCACGTAAATGATTTTTTGCATTAAGCACTTCATGGGGAATTTTGCGGCGCTTCAGAAGCTCTGAAACGATTTCATTTTTATCAATCGATGTCGTACCGACTAGAACCGGCTGGCCTCTTTTATGTGCTTCTTCAATTGCGTTAACGACTGCTGTATATTTTGCGCGTCCCGTTTTATAAACAGAATCGGGATGATCAATTCTTTTCACTGGTCGATACGTTGGGATGACGACAACATCAAGATTGTAAATTTTTCGAAACTCTTCTGCTTCTGTCACAGCAGTTCCTGTCATACCGGATAACCTCTCATACATACGGAAATAGTTCTGCAGAGAAACAGTTGCAAGGGTTTTTGATTCACGCTGAATCGGAACATTTTCTTTCGCTTCAATTGCCTGATGAATCCCTTCAGAAAGCCGTCGTCCTTCAAGAAGCCGTCCAGTGAATTCATCAACCAGAATAACTTGATTGTCCTTAACAATATAATCTTTTTCACGATGAAAAAGCGCGCGTGCTTTCAATGCTGCTTCGAGATGATAAACGGTGTCAAAATCTTTTTCATAAATATCTTTGATGCCGTAGAGTTTTTCAATTTTTCCAATTCCATGATCGGTCAAATGCGCAGTCCGGAATTTTTCATCAAGTTTGTAATCAGTTTCAGGAGTTAATTTATCAACAACTTTGGCGTATTCATAATACTTTTGCGACGGCGATTCATCAGGAGCTGAAATGATATGAGGAGTTCTTGCTTCATCAATCAACACCGAATCAACCTCATCAACAATCGCAAAATAATAGCCTCGTTGAACAAGCTGTGTCATATCCTGCGCCATGTTATCGCGAAGATAATCGAAGCCAAATTCTGAATTGATGCCATAGGTCACATCCGCAGCGTACGCTTCTTTACGGCTGGCTTGTTTTAAATGAAGTAATCGGTAATCTGACGCTTCTTTATTGGTAAATTCAGGATCATAGATAAATGATTGTTCATTGATCATCGCCGAAACTGAAACACCAAGCATATGAAAAACCGGCCCCATCCAGCCAGCGTCACGACGCGCGAGATAATCATTCACTGTCACTAAATGAGCACCTTTGCCCATCAAACTGTGAAGATACAATGCAGATACAGCAGTTAATGTCTTTCCTTCACCTGTCTTTTGTTCAGCGATTTTGCCTTGGGCAAGGACAATCCCACCCATCATCTGCTGATCAAACTGGCGCATCCCCAAAGACCGGCGTGACGCTTCACGAGCAAGCGCAAATGCTTCAGGCAAAATGTCCATCAATTTCTCACCGTCTTTCAGACGCTTCTTAAATTCTTCAGTTTTTTTGGGAAAATCTTTGTCTTTTAATTTTTTGACATTTTCTTCTTCAGCATTAATCTTATCAACAAGTGGTTGTAAAGAATTTATTTCTCGTTTATTGGAGTCAAAAAGTTTGTTAAATACAGAAAGCATAATTTTATTTGAAATTTTGAAGTGAGAAATGAGATATCTTTGAAACTGATTTCTTAAAAATTAGAGATCTAAATATCAAATAATCAAAATATCAATTTCAAGAAATTCCCATATCCCATTTCAAAGATTTATACATCTTACCACAATCCAGCTTCAAAAAAAACCCCCACCCCATTATTTTCCCCTCTCTCTTTGGGAGAGGGTCAGGGTGAGGGCTTTACCAATTGATCAGTTGGTAACGTTTAAAACGTTACTTCTTTTTCTTTTTAGCAGCTGTCTTTTTTACTGTTTTCTTTACAGCTGTTTTTTTCTTTGCTGTTTTCTTTACTGGCATGAACAATCACCTCCTCTATTTTAATAGGATATATTTATAGTGATAACAAATGCCTTTTTTGTCAAGAAAAATTATCAGCCTCAAAAATGAATATTTAGATTGAAATAACAATTAAAATCATAATGAAGAATAAAGAAATCTCAAAGTTATTTTTAACTTTATTAAGTTAGGTAAAGTCTACTATTGAGCTCTTCTATACCTACCTGTAAATGCTTTCGTAACTAACTCTCTAGGAGGGGTAACTCTTCGAGTTCTCACTTGAATAAGTGTTCTCGTTCTAGGATTATCAGGATCAGGATATTGAGGAATAGAAGGGACAGGAGGACTTCTATGAGCAACAAAATTAGGCTTTCTTACAATAAGACCTGATGGTGATGAGAAAATCTCACCATTGTTTACCCCTCTCGGACTATTTATAAAGACAAGGGCACCTGTCTTACTTTCTGTATCTATGGGACTCATAGTTCCTTCTCCAATTTGAAATTGCGTTGTGTGATCAACCGAATCATCAATGCCAATGCCAGGAAGAGAAATTAAATATGATAGTGGATCTATATGCCAGTCTTGATTAGTCCTATCAAACCCTCCCCACTCAGCAATATGACGAACAACAAAAAAATCACGCAACTCTAATGGAATACCATGATCATTTAATCTCCTTATATCATCAGTAATCAACCGCCATGTATCGGGAATAGGAAGTAACTTTGTCAAATCATCCACAGAAGTGAACTTCGGATCAATAAGATGAGGATTTG
>CAZJVI010000065.1:0-9079 GCA_964549385.1 uncultured Gammaproteobacteria bacterium | reverse complement strand
GAGGGGTTTTCTCCATTATTACAACTGAATTGTGTATTCAATGCATTTTCCAAACCGGTATCTCCAGTTCCGTTAGCAAAAGATGCTGTGACATCCAAATTATCTGTAGAATTGGTATCGTCATTCTTTAAAAAGAATGTATATGTTTTTGTAAAACCAGGACCAATATTAACTCCAGTAAATGGGCTTGTAATTGAACTTGCATAATCATTGTTATTATCTGATGATACTAACAAATTATCAGTTCCTGTTGAAAATGTGCTATCTGTTGCTGATGCTGATGTTGCAAATGCTGCGAAGGCACTTCCTCCTAACATTGCAAGTGATGCAACAATTGACATTCCACTCATTAAAATTTTTTTATTCATTTCTTTTCACCTCCTTTCTTTTTCAAATTGCTTTTCGTATAGACTGCAATTTATACATTGGCAATTTCTCATCAAAAAACCGGCTAAAAAATTAGTCGGTCATATACTTCTCTATAAATTTTTTTCGGATTGATTGGGCAGATAGTTGTGACATAGTTTGGGAATAACGTTGTCCTATTGAGATAGTTATAGGGTTTTCTAAAATAAAAGTCAATATGACTCAAAGAGTACTAACTGAACGAAACAATATCAAAAAGTTTTCACAAAACTTTTCGAGCACGAAAGAAAAGCCTGTTATCACAACGTTATTGTATGAGTTTTGTAAGTTGGAAAATCATGCTTAAATTGCTTTGAGTTCATAAGGTATTTTTGTTAATCCTCAAATTAAATACTAGAAGACATAAAAAATGGAAAGATTTTCAAGCTCATCCTAGGCTTATATAGATGAGTTTTATTTATTCTTCCCAAACTGAGGTAAATTATCTGAATACAATGCCGTTGCGAACCAAGCCCAATTTTGGTCGTAATAATTCGTTTTATCATTCCAATAACCACTCAGAATATTATTTTGTTCGTCAAATTCTTTGAGATAGAGTTTTTCTGCTGTTGCTGGATCTGTTACTGAAAGAACAGAAAGTGTCCCTGCATTATTACTGAGTGAAGAATAATTTACTGCAGGCTCTCCATTTGTAGTATAAATTGCACTGAAATTATTGCTCTTAAATTGTTTTTCAAAAAACGGTTTGTATTTCTCAAGATACGCAATCGCCTCTTTATTGTTATTCCATTTCACATCAAGTGCCACACGGAAAAAAGTACGGAACGCATCATAGCCATAATCATTTTGATATTGATCGGAGACATATGGCGCTGCAGATGCAATTGCTCCGGTTTTATTGATGAGAATCCAATTCGGTGGGAGTTGATTATTATCCCCTGCCAATCTGTTTAGTAATTGATAACTGTCATTTGTTAATTGATTCCACGGATGAGATGGATCGATCTGTGCAAAAATTCGATAATATGCTGGTGACAGATACGATGGATTTACGAGATACCCATCTGCTCGCTCTGCTCCGCTTCCAGAGATGAGATAATATTGCCCATTTATTTTTACAACTTCCTGATTCCAAATGTCTGAAATAATTGGTTTGGCTGCTGTCAAATATTTTGGATCATGCCATTTCCCATAGGCAAGAAGAAGTGCCATCGCGATATCTTCATCTGCATCAGATGCGGATGCACTATCTTTTTCAACAAAGGTATTTCCTTGTTTGACAAATTCCCACGAGAATAATTTATCTTTTGTACGGTATTGCATGTGATCATGGGTCCATTCCCAAATGCCATCAAAGGTGTTTTTGTCACCTTCCCATACCGCACGAAGCAAGGCATATGATTGTCCTTCAGAAGTTGTTGTATTACTTTGCGGATCAATAACTTGACCATAACTATGAATAAAAGTCTTTTTATAGTAGTTCCACGCATTATCAAGAATAATCGTAAATCTATTTTTCACTTTATATATACTCATCCAATCCCCATTGGTACTGATATATTGAGCAAGATTTCTAAAATCATACCCATCACGCCAATCAGCAAGAAGTGTCGCATTGTTAAACGCTTTTTTGATAAATGGGAAATTGTCAGATTTTATTTGATCGACAATTTCATGAGATAATGTTATATAGACTGTCTGCGTCCAATTTTTATCTGTCTCTTTTAGTTTAATTGCCGGATCATCTTCTACTTTCCATGCCCAAACGGCATTTGGAAAAACTTTATCACCCGGGAATCTTTGCGCATGCAAATCTACAAACATATAATCATCGATAATAATAGTTGAGTCAGTCGGCAGATTATTTTTTATCCAAGTAATAGCATTAACTTCCGGAGTTGTCTCGTCATGAGTATATTGTCCGATTTGATGGAAATAATAATAGGTACCAATTCCAGTAATAAGTAAAAAAGAAAGTGGAATATAAAGATATTTTGCTTTTTGCGTCAGTTTATTTAACACAAATTCTGCAACTAATCCAATGCACATTCCCCACAGTGGAAGGAGTGGAATGACGTAAAAATCAATAATAAGTTTGCCTCTTAAAAAAAATAGCCAAAGAAACCCAATAAGAAATGCTGGAAGACGGAAAGATTTTTTCCAAATACTTAGCGCTATGGTAATACCGGATGCGATTGTACCGGTAATGACAAAAAATGGATCTTTCACAAGCCATGCTTTCCATGCGCTATAAATATCACTTGAGGTATTCCAAAAAGGAAGATTTGAACCGCGTGATGCTTGTTCTTGCAGTGTTGTTAAGAGACTTACATGAGCTGTATTATTCCCCATAAATCCGACGGGGAAAAATTCATTACGTAAAATTGCATAGATAAAATATAACGAAACAACAACGGCACTTATCATCAACCACTGAACGAAAGCAAATATTTTATGATGTTTACTGAATTTTGTGTAAATAATGTATAAAAATGCCGGAGCAAAGAAAACTGCGTTTTCTTTAGAAAGTACAGCAATTCCAAAAGTCAGTGCACTTAAAGCAATATATCTGAGTTTTGAAGATGTATTGGTGAGGAGAAATACAGAAAACAAGGTCCAAAAAACCATAATATTATCCAAAAGAACACGGCGCTGGTAGTAAATTCCAAGTGGTGAAAGCGCAAAAAAGATGACAGCAATTGCCGCTGCGAGATTTCTTCCAGAAACTTTTTTCGTTATTTTAAAAAGAAAAAATGTTGAAGCCAAATGAAGTAAAAGCATGAAAACACGTCCAGAATTTACAGAAACACCAAATGTAAAAAAACCACCAGACAGAAAGGTCCATAAAGCAAGAAACATCCACCCTGCTGGTGCATGATCATACCAATAGGTGTATGGCTCAACTTGACCTTGCGTGAGAAGAGACCATGCTTGTGACATATATGTTCCTTCATCATTGTCATAATAAGGGAAATGGAACATGTTATATGCATGGGCAACTCCTGAAATGATTAAAAGTAAGACAAGCAGTAAAGTTGTGTTATGTTTTTTGAAAAAATTGTTAAAATGTTTCATTGTTTAAATATTTATCTAAGGATTGCAGGTCGGAATTCAAGTTGTTTTCGATGGGCATTGGTATGGAGCGTTTTCTCCCATGTCAAATTTCCTTGAAGTAATCGCACCATTGCACGAAGAGCACTCAATCCCAAAATTATTTGATACGGATAAAAAAAGATAATTGTTAAAAATGAAATCCAGAAAGGATAACGGAGTTTATATGATTTAGTAAATTCATATAATCCGACATTTAACATGACTAACTGCAATATAAGCATTAACAGTGGAAGAATTGTTATCATAGCAATAACAATTGATAATTTAATAGTTATCGCCATAATAATTGAGATGGGGATAATTAAAAACAAGATAGATTGCAATTCAGGAATGAGAAGAATATATCCAGCAAATAACTTTTGTTTTTTTGTTGGGAGTTTGAGCCAATCCCCTTTCAAAAGAATTTGGATAAATCCTTGATTCCAGCGGGTCCGTTGTTTGATAAAACTTGTAAGTGTCGGCGGTGTTTCTTCTTGTGTTGCATTGCCTTCATTATAAATAATTTTTACTTTTGCGCCGTTTAGTGATAGACGAAAGCCGATATCAGCATCTTCTGTAAGACAAGTTTCATCCCATCCACCAATTTTTTCAAGAAGATTTTTCTTAAAAAAGACACTATTGCCACCCAGCGGCACACTTCCATTTTTTGCAAAGAAATGAAGTGATGATTTAAACCAAAAATAATACTCCAACACATTAAATAATGAATACCACGATGATCTAAAATTCATGAGCTGCACTCCTGATTGGACAACATCCGCATGATCGCGATACATTACAGTATTGATATTATTATAAATATCTTTATGCGGCTGATCTTCAGCGTCAAATACAACAATTACTTCTCCTTGTGCTTTTTTAAGTCCCACATTAAGACTGTGAGGTTTATTAATAGGAAGACTGTTAAAAATAAGAAGTTTAATGTTTTTTCTACGGAGAGATTTTATTGTTTTTTGTGCGCTTTTTATTGTTTCAATATCATCAGATCTGCAGATAACAAGTGTTTCTTTATATGCATTGGGATAATCAATAGTATTTATAGCGCGTATTGTGTCACCAATAACTTTTTCTTCATGACGTGCTGGAACAAGCGCTGTTATTTTTAATTTATTTTTACTAAAAAGTCTGGTAGTACGATTACCACCAATCTTTTCAGAACCTTCCCAAGCATAAAGCATAAGATATAATGTAATAACTCCTTGAAAAGTCATTGCTAAGGCTAAGAAAACAATAGAAGCAATAATAAATTGAAGAAAATGAACAAAAATATAAAATGTTACAACTGCCAGTATTAATCCAATTAAGAAAGTAAATAAGAATTCACCGAAGGTATTTTTCTGTCGTAACTTATGCATAGTAATTTGTTATTTTGCGTCAAATTGATATTTGATCGTAAGATCATGGCTAAGATAATACTGATATAGTATCATACTATGAGCTGTATTGCAACCTAAGAAGAGTCTTTTTGAGAACATACAGAAATATAAGAAATAAGAGTTTAATTTTTAAATAGAAGCTTATATTATTAACTATTTCGTTTAAAAATGAGGATTTGATTTGACGTATATACTTTTTTGAAATATTTATATAATTCCCCTCTTTCAACTGGATTATCATAAAGTGCAGTCCATACAACATCATTTTTTTGCATAATAATCCACTGTGCATATTTTTCAGGATGCTTTAAAGAAATGTCCCAATAAGGTTTATTACCAACATAAATAATTTCTTGCATTGGAATAGTACTTTTGGCAATACTTATTGTTCTTGCGTAGCTATCAAGTAAAACGTATCCACCTTTATAATTTTTATCAATAAAATTTTCTACATTTATTGGAACTTTCTGCGCAGATAAACCAGTTGTCCCATCTGCAAGTGTAATAGCAGGAGTCATACCAGCAAAAAAGAAATACGTTTGTGCAATAAGTAATCCAATTACAAGAGCCTTAAGACTATGAGGTATTTTTGAAAGTAAATAGCCGGAAAAAATAGCCATAAAAGGAATCATGGTAACACCATACCGGACATTAAATAAATGATAAAGATAATCTTTTGGTGTAAGACTCGGAATAAAGATAACTGATTGTCCCAAAAAAAGTGAAAGGACATTGAAAATAAATGGTACAAAAAGAATGCTTAATATAGCCAATGCTGCCCTACTCGATCTGCTTGCAGCAAAAACTATTGCGCCGACGAAAGAAATTATAAAAATAATAAACCCACTATTTTCAAGACAGGTGTATACATAATAAATAAGTGAAATTAATAGATGATGATATCCAGGAAGTTCATTTCTCTGCATCCAAGCAAGTTGTTGTGATTTTGCAGAATAGATACTATCAGAAAAATATAATGGATTATTAAAAATTAACAGACACCACACAAGCCAACAAAGAATTCCGAATCCAGCTAACGTTGCGAAAAGAATTACATCACCTTTCTTGCGAGTAAAAATTCTTCTATTGAGAAGCCCTGGAACAATAATAAAAAATGCTTCACAAGCAACAAGAAACCATCCATCATATCGAGTAAGAGATGCGCAAAGTGCAAATAATCCGGCTAGAATTAGTGAAGGAAGTGATTTAATTTTATATAAATATTTAACAAAATAATAAGAAGATAATACAAAAAACGCAATAAGCGGTACTTCAGTCATTGGGGTAGATTGTAAATATAAAATATTAAGATTAGTGGCAAAAATAAGAAATGCAATAAATGATGCAACGGTATGTTTGGTAATTAGTTTGGTTAATTTGAAAATATATACACAGGTAATACTATAAAAAATTCCTGAAACAATTGATCCACCAAGCCCTGTTCTCCATAAGGGATCATATATAATGAACGGTATCATCATAACATGTGTGAGTGGAAGCCAAATACCACCGAGTTGTGCAAAACCTGGCGTTAGTCCATTAATAACTTCTTTTGAGATATTAATATGCGATTCAGCATCTCCATAAGCAAGAATCCACCCATGTTGATACGAGATAATTGTTGCAATAACCGCTCCAATGAGTGAAAGAATTGAAATAATTTTTTCTATATTATGAGAAATAAAATTACCAATTCGTAAAAAAAATCGATCTTCAATATAATCATTGTGAGTAAAAGTAAAATTAGTCATAATATTAAATATTTATAGTGGGTCTATAGTTCCCTGTATATCCAAGCTCTAATTCCTTCTCAACAGAATCTGATAATTTTTGTTGGAAATGCAGACCGTGCCGTGTCTTTTGCCAATAATGTGGTGCAATGATAAATTGAATTAATGCAATCCACGATGCAATACTCATCGACAGCCAATAAAATGGAACAAAGAAAACATATTGAATAAGATTATAATGGCCATGTTTTGCACAGCCAATCATGTAGTAATAAAGATATAAGAAATTTCCAACAACCAGAGAAATAACTCCCATATAGAGAACCGGCGTTGGGAAAAATGAAGTTATAAAATTCCCAAGAACTGGACGGAAGACAAAATAAGAGATAGTAATAGCCCACATTAAAGGATTGATAAACATCGACAATACTTTCCCGCCAATTGTTAATTGTGTTGTAAGTATATTAAACCATCGTCTTTCAGGAAGAAATGAGTTGCCATCTCTGGTGTGGACAAAATATGTTTGAATATATCCTTTAATCCATCGTGACCGTTGATTAAACCAATTTTTGATACTGCTGTTTGCTTCTTCCAGTGTTTGTGAATCAATGATTGCAGTTTTATAACCATTTTTTACTAACCGTATTCCTAAATCCGCGTCTTCAGTAACATTAAAACTATCCCATCCATGGAGATTACGAAGAGCTTGTGTTTTAAAATGATTGCTTGTTCCACCGAGCGGGATTGGTGCGTTAATCGATTGCAAGCCTGTTAAAACCAATTCAAACCATAATGAATATTCTGCCGTAAAAATTCTCGTAAGTAAATTTTGTTTGGCATTATAAAAGTTTAACTTTGCTTGCAGACAAACAGTATACGGATCAGATTTAGCAAAACCCAATACTGACTTTTTCAATTGCAATGGATCTGGAATATCCTCTGCATCGTAAATAACAGCAAAATCTCCCGTCGCTTTTGTCAAACCATAATTACACGCTTTTGGTTTTGTTTTCGGAGATGAATCAGGAACAATGACAACCTCGAAATAAGACGGCAAATCAATTTCTTTGATTGCATCAATAGTTTCACGATCATTTGATTCTAAAAGAAGCATCACTTGCAATTTTTCTTTGGGATAATCGAGCTGTGACATTGCATCAATAAATTGTGGAACAACTTTCCATTCTTTATACAGTGGACAGAAAACAGTATATGTAGGCCATTGATTCTCTTTTATTGCCTTTATTTCCTGAAAACTTATGGTGATTTCTGCAGGGTTGGTAAAACTTTTGATAATAAGATTAAGGTTGAATATAAGATCAGCAAAATAAAGAACAGTCAGGAGAGCTAATAAAGTAATAACGGTTATATGCCAGTTAATAACTGCTCCTAAAATAATAATGAGAAAAAACAAAATTAGAAGTAATTTTTGATGTAAGATAAGCCTTTTAAAAGCAGTTTTTTCTGGTGCTAATTGTGAATAATGGAGGTATTCTTTCCCTTTAAAATGAAAACCATACCCTTTTTCCATTTGCGTTTTTGGATGAAACGGAATTGGCTTTCTTTTTTGAAATTTTAAAAGCATTGCTTGCGTACCGATTTCCCAACTTGCTTTAAAAATATTTATTTTTGATTTCCCATATATGCGTTTGCTAAAATTTATCTGTATAGAATCAATCGTATATCCGGCATCTAGACTCTTTTTTAAAAATTCCAAATCAAAGGTCCATGGTGATGGATTGATATCAAATCGTTCAATAATTTCTTTTCGAAAAACTTTAAGTCCTGATTGGACATCTTCATGAATACCATGAATAAGGGTTCCGAAAAGATATGAGAATGATTTACTCAAAAAATGACGCATAAATGATACGTCGGTGTAAACTCTATTTGCGATGACAATATCTGCTCCATTGGTGATTTTATCAAGCATTGCAGGAATTAGGTGCGGATCATACTGCAGATCAGCGTCAATCATACAGACAACATCATATTTTGCATAGGAAAATCCTTCAAGAAGTGATTGCGCTTTACCTTTATTGCCATTTTTCATTTTAAGGATTACCGGAAAACGCTGTGCAAAATGTCTGACAACTGCACGGGTGTTGTCGTCTGAATGGTCATCAACGACAATGATTTCGTAAGCAATATTTTTGTAAAAGAGAGCTTTATTAACCTCTTCAATAAGAAGGCCTATATTATCTCCCTCATTAAATGTAGGAACAATGACTGACAATGATTTCATAAAATTTTTCTTTATTTGAGAATTAAATCTATTAGGAGGCAGCAGTAAAAGATTTATTATGTGATAAAAGTATACAGTATCTCACTTTTTATTGCAACCTATAGCGCATCAATTTGTGATATTGATGAAATAAAAAATATGTTATAATTCATACTATGAGCCAAAAAGAAATTGAACCTATTCCATGGGCAGAAGTATGGGAGAGGGTACATAATGGTGAGAATAAAGGTACAGTTGATACTCCTTCA
>CAZJVI010000064.1:0-9119 GCA_964549385.1 uncultured Gammaproteobacteria bacterium | reverse complement strand
TTATATCGCTCCCATCAAATATACTATCGTGAAAATGAAAATCCATACAATATCCAAAAAATGCCAAAACAGACTTATTAATGTTAATTTTCTTGAGAGACCCTCCGTTAGGCCCTTAGATTTAACTTTTATTAAAGTAATAAGCATCCAGAATAATCCCGCAGTAATGTGGAGTCCATGAGTAGCAACAAGAGAAAAATATGAGGAAAGAAAAGCGCTCTTTTGCCAGCTGTTTCCTTCAGTGACAAGTTTGTGAAATTCAGTTAATTCTAAAATTAAAAATGAAAGTCCCAATAGAAATGTTACGCCAAACCACAAAAGAATTTGATTCTTATCATTGTTGCGCATCGCCCAAATTGCAAGTCCTGCGGTAAAACTACTGGTGAGAAGAATTATTGTTTCGGTAAGAGCAAAGGGCAAATCAAAAATTTCTTTTCCGCTTGGACCATTAAAAATATTTCCATGAAGTACTGCATATGAAGCAAAAAGTACACCAAACATCAGAAGGTCGGTCATAAGATAGACCCAAAAACCAAAGATTGTTTTGTCCTTTGTTATCGCTTCTTGATGATTGGTATGGTGTTTTATTGTTTTTGACATAGATAAATAATTTTCAATTTTTAATCAATTTACAATGAAGCAATGTTTGAAACATTAAAAATTGAAACATTCAATGAAAATTGAAAATTTATACATATCTTTTTGCGTTTTCTTTTTCTATCTTTTCCACTTCCGCTGCTGTCAAAACATATTCTGTATTTTCATCAAAGGTACGAGAGATCACACACCAAATCGCTCCGACCAAACCAATGATCACAAACAACCATGCATGCCACACCATCGCAAGTCCGAAAAGAAAAATAAACCCTGAAAGATAAATTCCCATTGGCGTATTTTTCGGAAGTTCAATATCCTCATACGCCACCACGGAGTGCGCCGCCTCACGGAGGCCAGTCCTCTCGGAGGAGGTAGCACCCTTGGGGTGCTGTTTATTTTCTTCACTCTTTTTCATTTCCCAAAAAGCATCCCGACTATGTACTTGTGGTATGACGGCAAAATTATAAAAGGGTGGTGGAGAACTGGTGGCCCATTCAAGACTTCTTCCATTCCATGGATCTCCAGTAAGATCACGATTTTCTCTTCGTTGCATGATACTAACAATTACTTGCAGTATTTGAAGCCCTACCGCCACCATAATAATACAAGCACCGATCAAAGAAACAGTAAATAATGGCTGCCAACCAAGTGACGGAGAATAAGTGTCCATTCTTCTTACAGCACCCATCATGCCGAGAATATACAGAGGTACAAAGGATAGGAAGAAACCGACAAGCCAGGTCCAAAACGCGTATTTGCCAAGTCGTTCGTTTAATTTAAAACCAAATACTTTTGGAAACCAATACGTAAAACCAGCAAAAATGCCAAACAGTGCGCCTCCGACAATCATCGTATGAAAATGTGCCACCAAAAAGAGGGTATTATGAACCTGGAAATCAACCGGAGGAAGCGCCATCAAAAGACCCGCCATGCCACCAAAAGTAAAAGTGCTCACAAAACCAAAAAACCAATAAATAGGAGATTTAAAAATAATTTTGCCACGAAACATCGTAAAGAGCCAATTGATAATCTGCACCCCCGTCGGTATGGCAATCCACATCGTCATAATGCCAAAGAAAGCATTCACATCCGCACCCGCCCCCATCGTGAAGAAATGATGCAACCATACGGAAAAAGAAAGAAGCGTAATTCCGCCTACCGCAACCACAAGGGAGGTATAGCCAAAAATTTTCTTTTGCGCAAATGTAGAGACAATTTCTGAATAAATTCCAAAAACAGGAATAATAAGAACATACACTTCAGGATGACCCCACATCCAAATAAGATTCCAATACATCATCGCATTACCGCCATTATCAAGAGTGAAAAAGTGCATTCCCAAATAGCGATCCAGCGTAAGAAGGATCATCGTCATCGCAAGAATTGGAAAGATTGAGATAACAAGAATCATCCCCATAAGTGAGGCCCAGGTAAACATTGGCATACGCATGAGAGACATGCCAGGTGCACGCATTTTTAAAATTGTCACGACAAAATTAATACCACCGACAAGGGTCCCCAAACCAGAAACCTGAAGACTCCATATCCAATAATCAACACCGACGCCGGGGTTAAATTGCAATTCAGAAAGCGGCGCAACAGCCAGCCAACCTGTTGCTGCAAAGGCTCCACCCAACACAAAAAACATATTAATAAGAACAACACCGGCAAAATAAAGCCAAAAACCCAAAGAATTGAGAAAGGGAAAAGCAAGATCCCGTGCACCAATTTGTAATGGGACAATAAGATTAATTAGCCCAAACAAAAAGCCCATGGTGACAAAGAAAACCATGATGTCTCCGTGTGCTGTGAAGATCTGTTGAAAATGATCAGCGCTCAGATATCCATGGGTTGCGCCCAAATAGCCAGGGGCATTTGAAGTACCAATTGTTTGCTGCAGCCATATCATTACAACATCAAGGCCTCCACGAAGGAACATAAGAAAAGCAATAATGATATACATTATTCCTATTTTTTTTGGATCAGTTGAGGTAAGCCATTCCATCCAAAGCCATTTCCAGCGTTTGACGCGAGTTAAAAAAATTGCAACTCCTAACAAAATGACAACAAACGCACAGGTGCCACCAAGCGTAAACCACTCATGCGGCAATGAATCCCAGGTAAGTCTTCCTAAAATAAACTGTTCCATATTACATTCTTTCCATCCCTTTTCCGGGTGCCATATACTTCGTAACTATTGTAGTAAAAAGATTATCTTGTGTCGATGAATAATACGCTATTGGATTATCTTGACTTGGCTGAGCAAGTTTATTAAAAGTCGTGAGATCAAGAACGGGATTTGATGATTGTTTTACTGACGAAACCCATGTATCAAAATCATTTTGCGTAACTGACTTTGCGGTAAATGTCATTTGGGCATAACCAGCACCATTAATTTCCGCGTTTTCACCTCGATAGGTGCCGATACTGTCAGCAATAAGATGGGTTTGAGTAGCCATTCCGGACATCGCGTAGATTTGGCCGCCAAGTTGAGGAATCCAAAATGAATTCATGGGAGTATCCGAGGCTGATAATTCAAAATGAATCGGTGTATTTTCAGGGAATTCAACCAAATTTACTGTGGCAATTTTCTGTTCTGGATAAATAAATATCCACTTCCAGCGACTTGCAACAACTTGGATGGTCATTGTTTGATTGGTAGAGGCTATTGCCTGACTCGGATCCAATTTATGTGCCGTTACCCAATTAAAAACACACAGTATACAAACGATTGAGATGGGGAAGGCCCAAATGAAAAATTGCAATTTGGTGTTATGATCCCAATCGGGAGCATATTTTGCCCATTTATTACCTTCTTTATATGTTGTGCCGACATAAAGCGCCCAAATAAAAACAGGGATGACAACAATAAACATTAAAAAAAGTGCCACAAGTCCAACATTTTTTTCTTGCAACGCGATAATGCCTTGTGGGTTTAATACTTGAAAATTTTTATCGACAAGAAGAATTTTCCCAATTAAATAAACATCAAAGAGGATAAAAATTGCAATAATGATTCTAGACAGCGTCTTCATCCAATAATACTCCATTTTTAGTATAACACTACCGATCCTGAGCAATGCAAACAGTAAATTGAAAAAACATACTATATAATAGTACTATGAAATCAGCTCAAACAGACATTACTCGATATTTAAAACAAACTTCTCAAGAAATTGAAAAAGAACTGAATAAATTTTCAAAAGAGTGGAATGATTATATTGGAAGAGACTTTCCAGATTTGAGACAAGTAAACCTGAAATTCACAGAAAGTTTTTTTGGTGGAAAAATGCTTAGGGGAACACTGGTCAAGCTTGGGTATGAATTATTTGCTGAGAAAAAAGCAAACGAGATTATCAAACCAGCAATCGCGTGGGAAATTCTTCATACAGCACTTCTTATTCATGACGATATTATTGACCAAAGCCCGCTACGACGGGGAAAACCTGCAATGCATGTTGCAAGAAACAAACACTATGGCATCTCCCAAGCAATTTGCACTGGCGATCTGGGAATAACAATTGCTGTTAAACTTATCAACGAAAGTAATTTCCCAATTGAGATAAAAAAACGAGCGACCAATTATTTTCTGCAAATAATCTCAGAAACCATCCTCGGTGAAATGCTTGATGTTGAAATTTCTCAAAGGCAACAGAGAACCGAAGAACAAATTATGAATATTCATGCAATGAAAACAGCAAATTACACTATTGTTGGACCACTAACACTTGGAGGATTACTCGCAGGGGCAGGGGATAGCGAATTGGAAAAAATTAAACTTTTTGGCGAACCACTCGGCATTGCTTTTCAAATTCAGGATGATATTTTGGGAATTTTCGGTGATGAAAAAACAGTCGGAAAATCGATAACGTCAGACAGTGAAGAAAACAAAAGTACGCTTCTTATTATGTATGCTTTAAAACATGCAAATCAAAAACAGAAAAAATTTCTGAAACAATACTATGGCAAAAAAAAGATAACTGACAAACAGCACGAGGAGATAAAAAAAATTTTTGAGCAAACAGGCGCTCTTTCGTATAGTCAAAATAAAATCCAGACGCTTACGCAACAGGCAAAAGCAATCATTCCTGATATAACAAAAGAGAAAAGTAAACAATATTTACTAAACCGGTTAGCAGATTTATTAATTCAAAGAAAGAAATAATAATTACAAAATTGACAAACACTTTTGGCAATGAAATAATTAAAACGATGGAGCAATCTGTACAATTAAATCATTCTCAAAACATCCCAGACAATAGTAAAATTGTTACTGATGATAACCCTAAAAAACCCAGCAATATACACTGGAAATTAATTTCAGTCATTTTTATTCTTATTTTTATAATATTGGTTGGTGTATTTTACTCGTTGAGAACAAAACAAACTAATAATACTAACTCCGTGAATACCTCTCAAACAGGAGAAAAAGCAACGCCCACACAAATTTCATCATCAAATTGGAAAGCGTATACATGGAAAATTGAAGAACTGAGTTTTAAGTATCCGCCAAACTGGACTGTCACAACCGACATTGATCAATTCGGCGATCAACATCTTGCCATTATCAACCCAAAAAAAATAACTGTTTACGATGCTTCAAATAACAGACAAGCTACTGGTAATAGCGAAGTTCTTTTTGGGATATATCCAGCCAGTGCATTTGTTAGTTTGCATCCTCCACTGGACTATACTGTTAAGACTATACCTATGACCATTGGTAATTATGAATCAGCAAATATAGTGGGACATGGTGCAGTTAAAAATAGTAATATTGTAGAACTTTCATTAAGTACGACACAAATAGGAGTTGGTAAGATTAAAGATCCGGCTATTTTTCATATTCCAAGTAAATCAAATAGCAAATATGTGTTTGCTGTTGATGCAGGGATCTTTGTCAAATCACTACATGGAGGAGATGGATTCGTAGAAATGAAAAAAACTGATTTTGAAAATTTAGAAGATTATCCAACAATGATACAAATACTTAAAAGTATATCGTATTAGTTGTTTTAACGTATTAATACTTCATATATCAACTACTAATTGCTAAATAGTATATATTACTATTATACTGAATACATAAATAATTTAAATATGCTGCCCGTTCTTTTTTCGCCATTATATCTCTTTTTCTATGCTGTCCTTCTGACAATCATTTTCTTTCTCTTTGTCAAACGACGTCCGCATCATGAACTTCGGGATCCAAAACGTGTTGTTGTTGTCGGTGGAGGGTTTGCAGGGATTGCGGCGCTGTTGCGCTTGAGAAAACATCTGTATCATACTCCAGTAAAACTCACGCTTATTGACAGAAATAATTATCATTTATTTACTCCTTCGCTTTATGAAGTGGCTACATCAGAAGAGCCGAAAAAAAATGTCGCGATTCCTTTTTCCAAAATTTTTCTGGGTGGAGTAGAAGTAAATCATCAAACAGTAAAAACTATCGATACGACAATAAACACCCTAACTCTCGACAATAAAGAACTCATTACGTATGACTACCTCATTCTTACATCTGGCAGTCAGCCTGCTTTTATGGGAATTCCTGGTCTTGAAAAGTACAGTACCGGATTTAAAACGCTCCAAGATGCAATGGATATCAAAAATAAGATAAAAAATCTTTGCTGTAAGGACGGAAAATGCAACAGAAAAGTCCAATGTGTTATCGGCGGAGGTGGATTTGCAGGGACAGAACTTGCGGCAGAACTTATGACATACAAAGACCGGATTGCCGTGCAAAATGGTCTTGATAAAAATTGTCTTGAACTGACAATTATTCAAGGAAGTGACCATCTGCTCAAAGAACTTAATCCCAAAGTTTCACTTCTTGCAGAAGATCGTCTTGATGAACCCACAGTTCACTTCGCCTTTGGCGGACATATCAAAGAAGTTACCAAAGACAAAGTACTTACTGATAACGGAAAAAGCTACCCGTATGAAATTCTTATTTGGACGGGAGGAGTTGTCCCGAACGCTCTTGCACAACAAAATAATCTGCCTGTTACGCATCGAGGTGGACTAATCGTTAATAATTATTTACAGGTCAAAGGATTTGATAACATTTTTGCGGCAGGGGATATTGCCGCCTATGTCGATCCGATAACAGGAAAACCTGCGCCAAACGTCGCGCAAGTTGCTGAAGAACAGGGAGCAGTGGCAGGAGAAAATGTCGCAGGTATGATCAAGGATCAAGAAATAAAGCCATATCATTTCCGTCATTGGGGATATGTTGTACCACTCAAAGGATATTTTGCGGCATCAGAGCTTTTCGGCAATCTTCACATCAACGGATTTGCGGGCTGGATCTTGCAGCAATTAATACTTCTTCGCTATCTTTTCAGCATTATGCCATTCTGGCGCGCCCTGCAACGCTTCGATACGTTTGAGATGGAGATGGAAAAGTAAACTAAGCGGCTGACAGGACCCGCACCTCAATAATCGTTCTCAAAAAACTCTTTTATCTCTTCCACATCTTTTTTCATCCGCTCGACAAGTTCTTCAACTGAATCGAATTTTTTATTCCCACGGATTTTTCTGTATAATTTTACGGTAACTCTTCTCCCATAGATATCTCTGTCAAAATCAAAAAGATACGTTTCCAATTTCACTTCTTTTTGTTGGAATGTTTTTGCTGCTCCGATAAAAGACGCTGCTCGATATATGTAGCCGTTGAAGGAGACTGTACTCGCATAAATTCCCTCAGGAATTTTTTTACTCAGTCGAATATTTGCAGTTGGAAAACCGAGCGTTTTTCCCCGGCTTTCGCCCCGCACCACTACACCGCTGATTTTGTACAATTCATTCATAATTATTCGGAATAGTATACCAAATAATAAATGAAATAATAAATCGAAATTCTGACCTATATAACTACTCTGTGATGTACATCATCTCTTGTAACCGGTTTTATAATCCGCAGCAGTTGCACTAGTCCATAACCGATAAGATGATATACCACCATTGCCAGCAAAATTGACCAGTCAAAATAGGAATTAACAATAGTGGTTATTCCGAAAATACTGTGGAAGGGTAGCGCGAAAATATAGCTTGACGCATACACAAGCTGTGTAAATTCGTTATAGGGATTTGCGCCAAGTATCTCAAATACAAATCTAAATCCCAAAAGCACATTGATAAATCCTACAATAAACCAAACAATATTATAGGAACGGACAACTTTTTTCGTATCACTATATTCATGGGTTGTTCCATAGCCAAAATCTTCTCGATTTGCCCTAATTGTTTTCCGGTCAAAAATTATACTCATAATAAGCTTATTATGTATATAAAAAATGATATTTGTATAAAGATGGAGTAATAAGAAAGTAAGAAGGAAGCGTACATGGTATAATTTTCATAATCATATAAACTACTCAGCTATGAATGCCTTTTTTCATTTCTATCTGACGAATACTTCTTGGTTGGGAGATATTGCAACATGGGTATCGGGACTAGGTATCCTCGCAACTTTTATTATTGGTTTTGTGCAGATCAACAATGAACGCAAATTGCGTAACCAAAAAGAACGAAGAGAACAGGCCGAACATATTTCTGCATTTATTCTCAAAGAAACTCCGAGCAAGACAACCGTCGCGCTTCTCAATCTATCTTCTGAGCCGATATATGAAGCCATTGTTTCAATTGCTGTTTTTGATACGTCTTCTGCAAGTCATCCAACCGCCGGATCACGACAGTACACATCATTTTTAAGTATCGTTCCGCCAGGGAAATCTTTTACCCATGTGGATGGCAGTTATCACGGAATGTCGTTTCATCCGTCAATTGAAATTGCGTTTAAAGATGTAAAAGGCAAAAGCTGGATTCGTACAGGAAGGGGAGTACTCAAAGAAATTTCCAAATCTCCGGTAAGTTATTATAAATTGCATCATCCACTCACCTGGCGCCTGCCGGTCCATGAGACATAAATTATCAACGTTTCTGTGGAAGATACGCATCCAATACTGTATGCGTGATTATTCCTCTTGTTGGACCTTTTTGAGGTATCTCACTTAGATCAAAAGATGTATTGAGCGATCTTGTTACATCTGATTCCCATTGAAGCCAATCTGTTTGGTCTTCATCACTACTACGCATCACCCAGTTATGACTGGGATTTTCTCCTCTTCCCAAATATTGATAAAAATCTGAAAGACCCGTAGTTTGGAGGAATGAAAGCCCCGTAGTATTAGTCGTCGATCCCACGACACTCAAATCAGGAATAGGATTTAACATCATATCGTATTGGCTTCTGGCTTCTGGAGGATTTCTCGGACTTGAAGCGCCAATATAAGTCCGTCCACTCCCAAAAGAATATGGCTTTTTTTATCAGTACCATAGGGCAGGGCAACTACATCAGGGACAGTTATCCCCCCTATTTCTGGAGCTTTAGCGAAGGGGGCTCTATGTAAAATATAAGTTCTACCTAACTTATAATGTTTAAGCATTCACAATGATTCTATTCGTGCATTGAGACCTTCCATTTCTGGCCGCATACATGCAACAACTGTATCAAAACCTGG
>CAZJVI010000063.1:6243-9257 GCA_964549385.1 uncultured Gammaproteobacteria bacterium | reverse complement strand
AGTTACGACGCTCTGAAAAAGCTAGTGCCCTTGTGGTATACCCTTTCAAAACTCAATAAGTTGGGTATAAAACACAAAAGCAAAAGAATTACAATAAATCAGTATTGGTTTTGAATTTTTTTCTATCTCTTATCATAGCGTAATTAATGACGAATAACGCGAATACATTAAGAACCAAACCAAAAATATCATACCATTCCAAACGCATCAAAACGAAAAATTGTGTCAGAAGAATTGTCACCAAAACCGCAATTCGAAAAAATCGATACGCCTCAACACGTGAAATGCGAAGAGAAACAACACCAATGATAACAAAAATTCCTGATAATATTGATGCATACAATTGTCCCGATTCACTAAATGGCAAAATAGGCCGGTACAATGACAAGCTGACTATCTTGAAAATAGTCCAAATCGTAGAAAGTACCAAAAAAATAATGATTGCGTTAACAACAAAGCCAGATCGCGCAATAACATAATACTGCTGTCTCAGTGAACGGCGAATGCGAGAGAAAAATCCAGGCGGAGGATTTTTCTCAACCGCCAATTGAGAAAGCAAACGCTTTAATGCTTTTACGATAGGATTTGTCGGATCACATTTACTCAGGTATTCTGAAGCACGCCGTTCTTCTTCCTCATCAAAATCATTAACAGCAGATTCTTTGATCATTTCGAGCGCATTAACCAGATATTCACGCTGAGTGAATGGTTGATATCGGGGGATAAAACGCGAAATGAGATAGAGAAGAACAAAAATAATATAAATCAATGCTATTGTAGGCTGATAAAAATAATTATTATCTGCAGTAATAAATTTCCCCAGTTCATCAATAAACGCCCCGAAGCCTATCCCGCCAAGAAGTGATGATACAACAGCTGCTTTCTCATTCAGAAATGATAGGAGAATAAGAAGTGCCGCCATCATAAAAAATCCTCCCCACAACAGATGCGCAATATGAAATTCACCGCTGCCAATCGTGGGATAATGCGTGACATGCAGATAGAGCCTGATCACAAATACGCTCACAATCGCTGCAACCAAAAAATTCTCGCGATAAGACGTTGCCTCAATATTACGGATAAAAACATCTTTGAAAATCATAAAAATTGGAGGATTCTTTCGTATTATACTACAGTGGTTGAATACTTTGAATGCAAACTGAAAGCAAAACTCTGAAGATTATCATTCCTCATGGGGAAGCTTTTCAAATAATTCATCAAGTTTTTTCTTTTGCTCTTCAGTAAGTTCAGGAGCTACCTCTTCAATATAATCAGCAATACAATGTTCTACTTCCTCCGCAAAATGTTTTTTATATGCATCTTCATTGAGATAGCTTTTGTAGAGTGTTTCGAGTTCTTCAGGAGACTTTGCCTTAAGTTGCTCTTCCATCTCTTTTTGTTTTTCTTGTGGCCACTCTTTGATGTAGGAAGCCATGGCAATTTGCGCCGCGTATGACATTAGCTTCTCACTAAATGATTGTCTGTCATTTTCAGGATAATCGGTTATGGTAAGTACCGCTATGACTAATTCTTGTATGGACATGTTTTTATATTTGTTACTAGGGAAACTGTTTATGCTCTGGTATGTGCTACGGCTTTTTCATCTTTGACAGTTGTTCTCACCAAACCTCTCAATCCTCTGTACGCACCATACCCAAGGAGAAAGACACCTATTCCGGCAAGCTGTGCGGGTAATGAACCTACATGCAGTAACCGTTTTACAACTTCAAATCCAAGGGTACCTCCTCCGATAGTAGCAAATGCAGCAACCAACCTGTTATCCCACAATTTTTCTAGTCTGAAGCGACGACTCGCTGTCTTTTCTTCTTGTACTACATTAGTTACCGCCTCCTGAATTGGAGAAGCTGATTGGGGAGGTGCAATCATTGCTCCATGTTCTGAAAATTCATGAATTGGTCCGTCTGTCATATGTATTGTTATAGCAATATTTTCACCCTATTGTCAAGACGCACGAAAGCATTTTTATGCAGCCGGAGTATACCTAGCCCGAGTAACCAATTCCGGCCGTGATCTATCAACAACTTGATTTATGTGCCCTCCATCCGCTGCCCATCTGAATGAAGTCTTAGGGAAAAAAAGTGATCCTGGATGTTGCGCCGCCCACTGTGCAAATTTATCTTTAAACGTTGGACTGTCAAAATTTACCACTCCTTTCTCGGCAAAGAAACTAAGAAACGCCCTATACTCTTCATCTTTATTATAAGCTTTTTCCATCGTCTCTCTTCCCCATTTTGTGTTAAGAAAATGATGTATCTCTGTTGGCCGGTACCCGTCAAACATTTGCTTTCTTCCCATGACTTGTCCTGCAACCTCTTCCTTCCATGTTTCAACAAAATGCTCATTCTCCATCATTTCATCTATTTGTTCTACCGTAAGCGCTCGAGGGAATCCACCGCTCTCACGTATACGAACCCCTCGCAAGACACGCCGTAGCAACACTTCCGGCCCCCGCTTAAATAAAAGATCAGATTCCTGTCTCACTTTTGCCGTATCAATTGCCAAATCTTCTTGTTTTTTTCTGAAGAAACCAAATAATCCTTTTCTTCTCTTCAATACCTTTTTTCTCCATCTCGTATTTTCCAGATGATCGGCGATTCCATCAGTGACTGCTTTTATGAATTCTGCCTCAGTTTCCGGCTCTTGTGCTTTAAGAAGTTCAACTGAAGTATTAAGATCAGTCAGCAATTTTTTATACGCCGCCCGAACAAAAACACTTTCCATACTCCTTGTTAACTCTTCTTCTTCAATTCCCCTGTCCTCTAGAATAGTCTGACGATCTTCATCAACTCGTTGCCCTTGAACTCTATTTCTTATTTCTTGCTGCCGAGCCAGAATATATTCATTAGCTCTTTTTTGAAAGCGTTCTTCTTCGGCCTCGGCAGTTGGCAATCTCCCTTGATTATCCATATGGACACGTACAATTTGTTGAGCATATTTATTTTGTTCAGCAATGACATGTTGCAAGAGAATACGGTCTTCTGGGTTAAGAACTT
>CAZJVI010000063.1:0-6233 GCA_964549385.1 uncultured Gammaproteobacteria bacterium | reverse complement strand
CCCTGACATCAATAAGCTTATCTACTCCTTCCACAAGTATTACTATTGCTTTATCCGAATCTTCCCTAGAGCCTATTTGCCCAGGAGAAAGAGGGTTACCATTACGGATATTTTGGAGATCGTCTAAAGCATGTTGAGCACTTTGAAAAACTTGATTCAATATGGCTTCTCGGTCACCATAGGTCTGCTGAAGAACCCTTTGATTACTCATGTTAGCATAATACGTTTCTGTTGAAGTTATGGTAAATTGTTGCCCTTGCAAAGCAACCAGTTCATCGCGGACATATCGAGCATAATCCTTGTCCTTAAGAAGCTCATCTATCTTCTTTTTCCCTTCAGCTTCTGTAAGTTGAGCAATATGCCTTCCCAGTCCACCACGGTCACTAAGTAATAAAAGTCTCGTTTGCTCAATTATTTCATCTTTGCGACCTTGAGGGACTTGCTCGTAGCCACGTTGGAGATCAACAAAAGCTTCTGCAGCTGCTAGTGCGTTCTTATATCGATCATAACGATCTTGTGCGTCTGGTGTACGTACAGTTTCTCCAGCCGTATTAACTGCTCTTACTAATCCAATTGATTCACCTTTTTTTCTTAGATTGCTTCCGACCTCCATAGGACGTCCCTGAGCAATCTGAAGAGCTCCTTCAGCGTCATTTCTCATCGCTAAAGCAACCCGAGCACTTCGTATTTGATGGTGCTCTTCTGCGGAACGGCTACCCTCTGTACCCAAAACTACCTCCGCCGCTAATGCTTGTCTCTTTGCTTGTTTTTCTGCTGATGATTGTTCTGCCATACTATTACTATATATTATTGTACCTGTTCTTCCAATGGACGGATACCTGGTTCACGTATCACACTTGCAAAAACAGGCCACTCTTCAACTAACGCTTCAACAAATTCAAATACTTCCGCGCTGTCTTTTGCAGCATCCAATTCTTCACGGATCACTCCAGCAAGATAGGATACATTGGCTCTTGGCAATTGTTCTTTTTCCCATGCGGAAATGAGAATCTCAGCAAGTCTCTGTTTAATTCTATTTTTATAAATAGTATCAGTATCCATAAAGTGCTATCTTAAGAATATAAGAAACAAAAGCGTATTGCAACAGCTTCCCACCCAATTATCCTCTTGCATTCGCATTTTTTATTGTATAAAATAGGGTCATATGGCTAATGAAGGCAATGTAGATGGCGGACCTATACGTCAACCTCTTGGAGAAGCAGGACGTGGAATTGAAAAAGCCGCGATAGGTATAAATGGAACCGTTGAGCGATGGGCAAAAACTGCATGGGGTGGAATTAAACAAGCGTGGCATTTTATGCAGGAACATGTACCATCATGGTTCTCAATACATCATCTGTTGACTCCCGGATGGATAGGGCTAGCTGCAGGAGTAGGTGTAATGGGAATTACAGCAGGTGCTGAAGCGTGGAGACGAAGACGCAAAAGAAAAAAGCTAGATGCTCAAGCAAAAGCAGTATAATACAATAATACCTATGCAACAAAGTGTACAATCAATTCTTACTCGAGTACTGACAATTATCAATTACACAAAAGACAAACAAGCTTTTGCGATAGAATTCGGTGATATGTGCATTAGCAAAGCACTTGCCTCTGTCACCCAACCACTTTCTGACGACAAAAAAGAGGAGTTAATGAACAAAATAAAAGATATCGAAGACCCCATTGAAGCAGAAAAAATTATCGGAGAATATGTGTCTATCGATGATTATCAAAAAGCACTGGAACAGGCATCAAGCGAATTATTTGAAAATTTCCTTGAAACTATAGAGCCAGATCTGTCAGAAGAACAAGCCACTATGCTCGATACGTATCTCGCATCACTTGAAAAAAAACCAGAAGAAACTTCACAGCAAATAGGACAATCGTAGTAACTGCTTAAGAGAATCATTTTTTAAGAACTATTAAACTCAGATACTGCAGTAATTAACTCATAGAAATCAGTTGACAACTAATATTTACTAAGCTATAATAGCCTATAATATGGAAAGGCGGCTTCCAAATAATGAATCTGGTCCCAAAAAAATTGGAGACAAACTTGAAAAGCAGCAAAAGGAAAGACGTATTGCTTAGCAAAAAAAATCGGGATTGGAGCTGCAGGACTAGCTGTTGCGGCAGGTCTGGCAACTGGTCTCTATTTTTCATGGGGTTCGATAGAACATTTCTTTGCTCATCTTTTTACAAGTCATTCTACTACCAAGACAAAAGTTACCCCTGAAAACCCGCATCCAGGAGGGATTTGGGTATAAATTTTTTTCTTTTCATTTCTAGTATTTATTCTCAAGTATAAGCCCCAAGCTTTCTCTTGACTTTTCGTACTTTTTACATTAATGTATATATGAGTATGGCACAGCCGCAGACCTATCAAGAAAAACTTGAAGAACAAATTGTTAACATGCTGATAGATGCGCTGGAAAAGAAAGAAATTACTGAAGAGACAATGTCTGTAATTTCCGGCTATGTCCTTGATCACGTCACTACCGTTATCGACAACAAAAGTGCAATTCTTTTTCTGGAAGCACTTGTCGAACAATGGAAGATGTTTGAACCACTTCTGATAATGGAAAAATCAGTCGTGCAAAAACAAATTGAAGACGAAGTCGCCGATGGCGTTCTCTTGCTTCTCCAACACGGAAAGCTCGACAGCGCAATCAAACTCGCCAAAAGCGCAACAAGTAACACAAATCAACAGTTATAAATTGATAAAAAATATTGTATAATTTGACCTATGGCAGACTTAAATACTGTAACAGAAAGAGCTCTTGATATTGCCGGACCAAAAGCTGAAGAGAGAAATGTGGCGCTAGAAAGAGTAAACGCACATGTATCCGGAAGAGCTGCAAGAGAACGATTACGAATGGCAAGAGAAAATTTGCCTCTTGGGTTGTCTGATACACAACGAGATACTATTTTACGTACTTGGTCACCAACGGTGCTGGGAGCGGATAGGAATGCATTGAACGATCGCATGACAAATCTTAGTTTGCTGACACTTGAAGGATTTGGAGGTCTTCCTGGAGCAGAACAAACAAACTTTCGAAATCAGACAAGAGACTCGCTCATGAGAACAGGCGTATATGGTGACGTGATGAGAGGGATGGATCCTTCGGACAGAGCGGATACAGCAAATCGGCTTTTAGCAGATAATGAATTCCTTGATATAGCCAATTCTAGGTTGCATGCAATTCCTACCCTTGATTTTCCACCTGCAGGGACTCTAGAGCATCGAGCAATGGAAACTAGAAGACATGCTATACAAGCAGCAGTAGTAGCAGCAGCCCTACCACCCATTTCTGAAAATGAAGCTCGACGACTTGCCTTTACTGAGATGAATATGAATTCTCTCTTGCAAGATTCTGTCCAGGAATGGGTAAATAGAAGAGCAACTGCTGCGGAAGAAGTAGTTATCAATAATGCTTCACAACTCACTGCTGCTGCAGTAGAGAGAGCACGGACAAGAGGAGATGAAGATCTAGTCAGAGCTACTGAAAAGTTAAATCAGGAATATGGGAAAAAAGGCGCATTTAAAAAACCATTCCTTCGATTTGGGGATAAAACGGTAGGAGAAGAAGGCACGGTAATGCAAGATTGGAGAAGTTTTAACGATAATGATTTAAGACCAATACTCCATCGTAGCGGAGTGCCTGGTCCTGAAATAACTAGAATCTTAGCTGACCCTGAATTGAGATTGAAATATCAAAAACAGTTTGGAGAAGATCTTCTCGTAAGGCGTTGGCAAATTGGAGGACTAAAACAAGAAGATTACCAAAAACTGTATTTTGCGAAATGGTTGGGGAATACAACTGAAGAAAGAGTGAATAAGCTGCAAGCATTGGTAACCACACATCAAAATATTCAAGAACTCAATACACAACTTGAGGATGCTGGTCTCAAAATGGATAGTATATGGCAACATGTAAAAAGTGCAAGTCCCGGCGTAGCAGCAGGAACGATTGGAGCTCTCATAGCAGCGCTTTTTGCACCCACAATTGGTATTCCACTTCTAATTGGTGCTGCAGGATTGGGACACTCTGCTTTTAAATTTGGAAGAAAAGAAGCTGCATAACCGAAAGAAAAGACAAATATTTTATCTTACCTTAACTGACTCGTCTCCATGTAGTTGGCTCACCATTATGACTTCTTAATTCAATTCCAACACCTGTGTGCTCATTTTTTCCTAATGTAACCAAAAATGATTGATCATCAATTGTATCATTAGGTTCCTGTCTGCCTTCTCCCACTATCACATTTTTGCCTTTTAACATATTCACACTTGTAGCAAGCTGATCATACGTAGGTTCACGTAGGACAGCTTTTTGGTTGAAAGCTTCTACTCCCCAAGAAAGCTGTGCATCATCATCATCTACACGGAGAGAAATAACGCCATGATCTGTGGTAACTAAAAGTGCTGGTATTTGCTGCCCACCCACTTCCACTTCTGTCGGTGTCAGTTGAACACGAAATCCTGCTTGCCCGAGGTCTCCATATAGCTGCTGTAGCTGATCTACTGCAGCGCCAAGCCTCTCTACTAGGGGTCTTTCTTGTCCTGTTGCAGGTTCTGCACCCGCCTGAGCTGCACCTTGAGCGCCCTGTCTTTCACCGAGAAATTTTGTGGGGTTTCCTCCTACTATTTCCAAATCTCGTGCCGCTATCGTATGCTGTCTTCCTGCCCGAAGAATATCTTCTTCCCCTCTGAGTCGAGCAACTTCTGCTGCGGCGGCACCTTGATGTCGAGCAGCTCTTGCAGTCGCGTCATCTCCAATAGCTGCTATGTCATTTCCACTTTGTGTTCTCGCCACTCCACCTTCTGCTGCGGCTTGCTGCGCTCGTGCCTGTGCCGCTCTTGCTCGTGCAGCTGCCGCTCTTGCTTCTGCTTTAGCAACACCTACTTCTCTTCTCGCACCTTTTCTCCGACGTCTAGCTTCAGTCCAACCCAACAATGTATCCCGAGGAGATACTCCTGGTGGAGGTGTTTCTGGAGCAAATGGTTCAGGAAGACCTAATGGCACTGCCCCTAGCTCAACTCTAGGTAACCCACCTGGCGGTGTGACGTATCCATCGGAAACATCGGACCATCCACCATCAGGCCATCCTGGATCCCCTGATGATCCGCCGGAAGAACCCGTATCCTCCCAGGTAAGCGAAATACCTGGACTATTATCTGGCTGTCCTAAACGAGGCTCTCCTCGCCCCCCCCCAGCTGGATTTGGTGTAAAACTCGGCCCGGGACGTCCTCTGACTGGTTGAGGACCCATAGGAGGTTCTTTTCCTTGATATGCATCTGGATCAGGAAGTCCTCTAGGTATACCAAATCCACCTGACGAACCATCTCTATTCTTTGGTTCAAACGGATCCCTACCTCCATTATCTTTACCACCTGGTTCACCACTCATACACCATTATTCTACTCGTTATCTACACAAAAAGTCAATTATGTATTTTGGTAGTAATACCGTCAAAACAAGCAAATTGTCATGCTGATAAGAAATATATGCGAGCATTGAAACAAAGCGCGTTAAGCAATTGTGAAATGAGTGTCAGAGGGAGAACCGACCTCCTGCCTGCCGGCACCTTCTTCCCCCGACAAGAATGAAACAATTGTAGCACGACTTTCAACGAGCAGACTTTTGGTCACAAAAGGACAAATAAAAATTTGGATTACTCAAAAAAACAAAGTCTGTCTTCACAGGAATGACGAAAAAATTATCGTTTTGGAGATTGCTTCTTATAAAGAAACGCTCTTTGTCTCTAAATGCTTTATAAGGTTTTTTCTCTTGAATTATCCGCAAACCCAATGAAGCAATTGCCTCGTGAGCGGTAGCAATCCATTGTTCACGATTTATTTTTTTCTTTTCTTCACTATTTTGTTTTTGAGGCGTTGGCATTAATGCCAAGTATACCATAAACAATAATTCTGAAATGATATATCCTGTATTATTGACATTTCCTTGCTCATTTGTTATACTATAAGCCAATTATGGAAAGACTTCGAAGAACTCCAGACAACCATGAAGTTGAAGGCAATCGGACACCGACTGCTGTCATGGATGAAACATATAGCAAACAAGCTGATGCCTCAAAAGGGAGATTAAGTAGGCTAGGCAAATCTGTTATCGCAGCAACTACAGCCGCAATAGCTGCAGTAGGATCAGGTATCGGTCTTGTCTTATCATCAGGCGGAGAAAAGATTGTTAAAAGCACCAAAATTGACG
>CAZJVI010000062.1:0-9258 GCA_964549385.1 uncultured Gammaproteobacteria bacterium | reverse complement strand
ATTCATTTTTTTCGGATCTTTACAGGTAAAGAAGATACCGTCTATCCCTGTTACTTTTTTCACTTTCTTAGCCATACCCATATTTTGCCTCTTTTATACGGAAAGGTCAATAAGCTGATGGCCATACTAGGACTTTTTTATCATTCTATGCTATAATGAATCTGCAGGTGGAAATAACCCTCTCTTTTTAAGTAGAAGCTCCACTTTTTATTATTCTAATGGAAGGAGGAAAAAATAAATGACAAATAAACTATTTGTAGGAAGCCTTGATTATAGCGTTACCGATTCTCAGCTTCAAGAACATTTCGCAACAATCGGAAAAGTGTTGTCAGCTAAAGTAATTGTCGATAGATATACCGGCCAAGGCAAAGGTTTTGGCTTTGTAGAGATGTCGACTGAAGAAGAAGCAAAAGCAGCGATGGATAAACTAAATGGAACACAACTTGTTGGTCGTTCAATTTCAGTAAAAGAAGCCAAGCCGCAAGAAGATAGAAACCAAAGAAATGATAATGGCCAAAATAATCGATGGTAAATAATTCTATTAATAAAAAATCTATAAATATCTGTGTGCAATGTGGTTCTGAGCTTATTTTTGTAAGCAAGGAAACAATAAAGCCTGAAGGTACACGATATGCACAAATAAATACTGTGTATCGGTGTTCAAATGTCGCGTGTCAAGAAAAAAAGGATAAAGAAAAGAAAGATAGGCTTGATTTACGACAAAAAAAGGAAGTAACAGATAAAGAGAGATTAGAAAAAATTCAGGAGCTACGGAAATTAGGAAGAAAGTCAAAACAGCAAGAAAATTGACTATAGGATTAATTTGTGGTATACTGTTATTATCTTGAAGCCCTTCGACTCCCCGCCAACATCTGTAAATATGTGGTAGGTTGCTCAGGGTAATAGTATATTAGTACTTCTGCTTATAGTAGAATAGTTTTGTTTGATTAAGATAAAAATACGCTCCATTTCATTTATTTATTCGTATCTTTTACCTCACTAATAAGACACCTCAGTTAAGCAGAGATATTAGCATATTATTCGAATCATTATATAAGTATGTATAAAAACAGACACAACTATCGATCAAATACAAAAAACAGCCAATCGTCCTTCAGTCGAAATGGATCTTCTTTTCGTGGCAATCAACGAAGATCTATAAAAAAACTTGATAGTAATCTTTTTATCAAAAAGGCATCAAATATACAGACAGAAGAACATATCTCTTTAAAGAATTTTTCCGATTTTGCACTTTCTGATAAATTAAAAAGAAACATTCTTGAACATGGCTATACAAACCCAACACAGATCCAAGAACAAACCATTCCTCATTTACTCGCAGGTCGTGACGTTATTGGTATTGCTAACACAGGTACCGGAAAAACTGCGGCATTTCTTATCCCTCTTGTTCATAAAATATTTTCAGATAAAAACGAGCGAGTACTTATCGTGACTCCTACCAGAGAACTCGCAATGCAAATCGCCGATGAACTTCGTTTTTTTGTTAAAGGCATGGATTTGGATATTGTTTTGTGCATAGGGGGTTCTAATATGGAAAGACAGGAGAAAAAACTCCGACACACTCCTCATTTTGTCATTGGCACACCAGGAAGACTCAGAGATTTGATAGAAAGACGAAGACTCAATTTAGATCTTTTTCGCAATGTTGTTCTTGATGAAGTGGATCGAATGGTCGATATTGGGTTTATTCGTGATGTTACCTATTTTATTTCTCTTCTTCCCAAACAAAGACAATCGTTATTCTTTTCCGCAACAATTTCCGATAAAGTCAAAGGAATTCTTCATAGTTTTGTAACAGATCCTGTTACTATTTCAGTCAAACATCAAGATACATCAGAAAATGTCGAACAAGATATTATTCGAGTAAATGGAAGTAGTAAGATCGATACATTACATGACCTGTTAGCAAATGATGGATTTAATAAAGTACTGATATTTGGGCGGACAAAATGGGGGATTGAGAAACTCACAAGAGATCTCATCACACGAGGGTTTAAGGCAGCAGCAATTCATGGTAATAAGACGCAAGGACAGCGTATGAGAGCGCTTGAGCAGTTCAAGCAAAATGATGTTAGTATTTTATTAGCAACAGATGTTGCATCCCGTGGTTTGGATATAGAGAACGTAACACATGTCATCAACTACGATGCACCTGAGACATATGATGATTACGTCCATCGAATAGGAAGAACCGGTCGCGCTGGTAAAAAAGGTATAGCCCTCACCTTTGTGGAATAAATCATCCCCTTAAAACTTTTTATGCTACACTTTAAAAGATGTCACACCATCCTGTTTATTTTACCTATATTGTCCACTGTGCAGATGGGACATACTATACTGGAAAAACATGGAACTTGGCCAAACGTCTAAGACAACATAACGGGGAATTAAGTGGGGGAGCGCGTTATACAAAAATCCGACGTCCAGTGACATTACACTATTTTGAAGAGCATATATCACACGCAACTGCCGCACAAAGAGAAGGGGAAATTAAAAAACTTTCACACAAAGAAAAAAAACAACTTTGTCAGAAGAGAGATATTTCGATAGGAAAGTTTATATAAGGAGTACTTTTTATTTTAATGCTATTCTTTTTTGGATTTTTTTGGAGCTTTCGTTTTTTTAGGTTTTTTATCAATCGTAGCTTCATTTTCTTCCTGAACTTCTTCTGCAATCTCGTCAATTGTCTCTTCGCTAATTTCAGATTCTAACGGTGCAACTTCTACTGGTTGTGGAGTTAACAGACTGAGAATTTTGTCCATTTTTGCGTTAAGTGCGTCAAATTGTGCTTGATAATTTGGTCTTGATTGATTGTCTTCACGATTAAATTGTGGTCTATCAAATGATCCTCTTTCAGGTCTTCGCGAATCAGACCCTCTACTATTTTGAAAACATTCTCTGCAAAGAACAGGTTTGTTCCCTGTTGGACGGAAAGGTACTTCACATTGCTTGCCACAATTAGCGCACGTTGCACTAAACATTTCTTGACGATCATTATTATTATTAAATCGTGGTCTACTGAAATTGCGATTACCGCCTCCTGATCGATTTCCTCTATTATAGTCAGCCATAGTTGCTATTATAACAGATCTCACTCAGAATAGCTCGTTTTTATACATATTGCTCTTAAATGGTGTACTCTGTCTTACTGCATTTTGTTGCCTTTAGGCACAAAATCAGTTTAGACAGAGTTATACCCTTTCAAAATACAACCAGTTGGGTATACAATACGAGCATGCTTGTAGATAATGTTACTCTTTTAGTAAAAGCAGGGGATGGGGGAAATGGTTCAGCATCACTTCTGCACAATGGTCTTACCTTTAAGGGAGGACCGGATGGGGGAAATGGAGGAAATGGTGGCAACATTTATATTCAAGGCTCTAATAACATTAATGACCTGCGAGAATTCCGTTTTAAGAAAAAAATAAGGGCCCAAGACGGAATAGCAGGAGGGAAACAAAAACTTTTTGGGAAAAATGCGCCACACATGACCATCCTTGTACCATTGGGGACTTCTGTTGTCGATACCAAGTTAGAAAAAAATTATGAAATAACTGACACAAGAAGATTGCTTCTTGTAGCTAAAGGCGGCAAAGGAGGACGAGGGAATAACGAATTTAAGTCAGCGACCAATCAAACACCTGAGTATGCTGAGTATGGAAAACCTGGTGAAGAAAAAAAATTACTTCTTGAGTTGCGGTTGATTGCCGATATTGGACTTATCGGCTTACCAAATGCGGGAAAGAGCAGTCTTCTTTCTGTACTCACCAATGCAACTCCCAAAATTGCTGATTACCCTTTTACAACATTGGAACCCAATATCGGAATGCTGGGAGAGCATCCGATTGCAGATATTCCTGGACTTATCGAAGGGGCGGCAAATGGACGAGGATTGGGCGCAAAATTTCTCAAACACATTGAAAAAACCAAAATACTTATTCACTGTATAGAATTAACTGAAAATAATGTTGAAGAACGATATGAAACAGTGCGTCATGAATTTGAACATTTTAATCAATCTCTTTTAGAAAAACCAGAAATAATTCTTTTAACGAAAACAGATCTTGTTGACGAAAAAACGATAAATAAATATAAAAAAATATTTGAGAAAAAAGGCAAACAGGTGCTCACTTGTTCATTATATGATGAAGGCAGCATCGAATCACTTAAAAAAACACTGGAAACGCTCATTGAGAACTCATAAGCCTGCACCCTTACATGAATCATTTATTCATTCGTTATACTTAAAAAGTGAGTAGGCTATCTCCAACAAAAATTTTTCAGTACATACCAACTGTTGTTAAAAAAACAAGTAATATTAAAGACTTGCTAAAAAGGATAAAAATATTAGAACAAAATTCTGATAATGATTCTCTCGTTAATTCTCCATCTGTAAATCCTTCAGATATAGGAAAGTCTCCAGAAGCAAGGGGATTGGAACAACATGCAAAGAATATAGCAGTTAAGCAGGAAAGTGACAAAAACAAACTTGACGAGCTAATTAGAAAATCCAATAGAAGTATTGTTAGTATTTCTTCTGTTTTTCCATGGAATTTCTTTCCCAATACAATAGATGTAGAAGAAAGTAGAGTCACTTTTATCTTTCGTCAATTATTTGCCTCGCAATCGCACAGCGTTGATATTAAGGATATTTCAAATGTCTTTATTGAATCGGGATTCTTTTTTGCGACACTACAAATTGTATCTAAAACCTATGTCCAAAACGATATCAAAATAGAATATCTTAAGAAGAAGGATGCTTACCATACAAAAGATATCATTGAGGGACTGAGAACATTTATACAAAATGATATTAATTCCTCAAATTACGAAATTGACGATCTTATCACAAAACTAAATGAACTTAATATTCCCAAAATAGTGAATTAATAACATTTTTAGTATTGGATTGCTTTACAGTAGAGAAAAACTAATAAAGTATTCCTGGAACTCTTACATAGTCTCTGTATAACTATGGTATGGTTGCTATACAGAAATCAATATCCTGAAATGAACATGATTAATGGTAACAAAATATATCCACATAATATTGAATTTTTTAATAGGGATTTAAATTCAGTGCTTGGTGAAAAGGAAGAAGGAGAGTATCTTTTTATTATAGCCGATAAAAAAAAGGCATTTCTCTTTCTTTTTAATAAAGGCGAGGTTGAAATACAAAAATATGTCATGGATCCTGGTATTCGGAAAGAAACAAAGATAGACTCTGGAGAATTACATGGGAAAAATACAAAACTTACAAATCATATTGATAATCAACTTCACCGACATTTGCAACTCATTTTGCAAGAAGCTGAAAAAATTATAAAAGATAAGCATATAAATGGCTTATTCCTTGGGGGGCATCAACCATTATTTCATTCAATAGAAAAAGAACTCCCGACAGTATTAAAAGAAAAACTCAGAGGAAAATTTATTACAGAACTCAACATCCCAGAAGATGAATTAATAACACATTGCATACATATACTCACAGAGTATGCAATGTAATACGCGAAACGTAATATTCTGCAGCTTGTAATTACCTTCCACCTCAACTACACTCTATTGACCATGAAACAAAAATCGAAAAAAAGTGAAACAAAAATTGATTGGCGTACCAAAACTATCTATCAAATCTATCCGAGAAGTTTTCATGCTCAAGAAAATAAGGATGGAAATGGAGACCTCAAAGGCATAATTAATAAATTAGATTATTTACAAACATTGGGCGTAGATGTGATCTATTTATCGCCGATTTATCCTTCTCCTATGAAAGATAATGGATATGATGTACAAGATTATCAAGATATTAATCCTATGTTTGGGGACAGACAAACTTTTGACAAACTTATAGCGTCTGTGCATGAACGAAATATGTTGATAATGATGGATTTTGTCCCAAATCACACTTCAGATCAACATGAATGGTTTAAACAGTCCCGATCATCTAAAGATAATCCAAAGCGTAATTGGTATCATTGGCGATCTGGCAATGATAATGCGCCACCCAATAATTGGATAAATGTATTTGATAATACACCAGGGAGTGCATGGACCTATGATAAGGAAACAAATGAGTATTACCTGCATAGTTTTCTGAAAGAGCAGCCAGATCTTAATTGGGATAATCCTGAAGTCGTAAAAGCGATGCACACTATTTTACTATTTTGGATGGATCTTGGCATTGACGCGTTTCGTATAGACGCTGGTTTGTATATTATAAAACACCCCAAATACCCTGATGAACCGTTAAATCCAGATTATGTCGCGGGTGTCGATCACCCAAATGAAATATATATCCATACAGTAAGTAAAGATCAACCACGGGGTTTTAAAAAATTAGCGGATATGGGAAATCTTATTAGTGCACGCGGAGGATTTTCTATGCAGGAAGGCTACATTGAACCTGAAGAAAGAGTAATGCTTTACCGACTTTCGGAAGATGGATTAAGCGTTCCTTTGGATTTTGATCTTATTTTAAATACAAATTGGAATGCACAAGAAGTAAAAAAAGTACTATTTGATTATTATGCATTATTGAAAGATGATGATATTATTCCGCTACCATTGGGGAATCATGATCAATCACGAGTTGCAACACGTTTGGGAAGTCAAAAGAATGCTCGATTAGCAGCAATGTTACAGATGACTCTTGACTGTGTACCTGTTATTTTTCAAGGGGAAGAATTAGGTATGGAAGATGTGGAAATTCCAAAGGATAAACAACAAGATCCTTTTACCGCTAAACTTCGTGATCCCTCAAGAACACCTATGCAATGGGATGACGGTCCAAATGCAGGTTTTACGAAAGCACATGCGGAACCGTGGCTGCCTATTGGCACACATTATAAAGAAAGAAATGTTAAAAAAGAACTAAAAGAGCCCCAATCAATGCTTTCTTTGTATATACAATTACTTGCTCTACGAAAAAAAAGATTAATTCCTCAGCGTCCCCATATCGTTGAGATAAATAATAATAATGTCCTTTCCTATACACGGACTACAGCAGATGATAAAAAGATCCTCGTACTGTTAAACTTTTCCGACAACTTTGAATCTACCGATCTGAGTTCATTAATCATGAAATCAGCGAAATTGCTTCTTACGACTTCACTAGATGAAAAAAATGAAGAAATAACTGATTTTAAAAATTTTTTTCTCAAGCCAAAAGAGGGATATATCTATTTACTAGAAAACATTTAGCCTATACTTACAGGATAAACAACTGCATTGTCAATCATAGTCTCATTAATTTTAGGTATAGATTCTGCGAAAAGTTTTTTATAAAGCTTAAGATATTCGTTTGCATTTTTCTTCCAGGAGAAATCAGTAGCCAATGCATTATCAACCATAGCTTCATACGTACCTTTATCATTCGTCCACATTTCAGTTGCTTCTACAACTTTTTCCTCTAATGCTTCGGAGGTATATTTTGAAAACAAAAATCCGTTATATCCTTCTTTAATAGAATCAATTAATCCTCCAGTCCTATGGGCAATAGGTATTGTGCCAAAAAGCATAGCAACCATTTGAATAAGACCGCATGGTTCGTATTTTGAAGGAATAATAATAAAATCGGACGCTGCGTATATTTGATGAGCAAGCGTATCATCATATTTAAAATTACACGAAATAGATTTTGGATAAAAAGTAGAAAGCCATCGGAATCGTTCTTCCCAGGCTTTTTCTCCTGCTCCCATAACGACAAACTGTAATTTGGTTTGATCTATACGTCGTAACATTCTATGGAGTATATCCAAGCCTTTCTGCGCACCAGCAAGCCTTCCAATGAAACAAAACATTGGGATATCTTTTCCTATTTTTAGTCCTAATTTCTTTTGAAGAAATTCTTTATCGAGAGCTTTTCCATCCCGCCAATCATAGTACTCTATCTCTTCACCCACACGTTCTTCTTTGGGACCATAAGGGAATTTGATAGCAGGAATTCTGGAGGTGTGACGCCAATCAATATCTATTCCGTTCAAAATTCCGTAGACTTGTCCGCTTTTTGCTCTAAGAATTTCATGGAGACCGCAACCTAATTCTTCTGTGAGAATTTCTTTTGCATAGGTTGGACTAACAGTAGTGACAATATCTGCATGAATTATTCCTTCCTGCAAGAAATTAATTTGTTTACCTTTAATTTCCCAAGAATCTATTTTACACAAATTTGGGTCTATTCCCATTTTTTGAATAACGCTTAACGATGTTCTTTTCTGGAAGGTAAGATTATGAATTGTTAGAATTGTCTTAATTGGCAACTTTTCTTGTTTTACCAAAAGAGGAATAAGAGCAGCATGACAATCGTTTACATGAAGAACATCTGGTGTCCAATTTAATATTCCGCTCTTTATAAGCTCCACTACTGCTTTATTAAAGAAACCCCACGTTTCAATTACAGAAACTACGTCCAGATATTTTGTATTTTTTAGGAAATAGCCAATAACTTTTGTATATGGATTTAACGCCTGCCAAATTTCTACTTTTACTTTTTTACCGGCGTACAAGAAACTATATTCTCCAATTCTTGTCTTTTTATTTCTTCCCATTTTTACAACTTTGTAATAGGGGATAATGACGCGGATATCAACATCTAATATCTTCAACGCACCTGGTAGAGACCTGGCGACATCACCAAGACCTCCTATTTTAAAAAAAGGATCATTTTCCCAAACAACAAAGAGTACGTTCATAACAAAAGAATTGCCGATTTAATCAATATTTGCAAAGAGATGAACTGAGAATGAAAAGAAGAAGTATTGAAAGCTAGGGAACACGATCTTTACGACTAATCAAAGTCTATTCAAGATTAAGCATGTAATGCACAATCAGATATAATCATCATAACAGAAAAGGGGAACTAAGTCAATAAAACTATAGGATATTTTACGCTAAATTATAGTAATTAATGATTGTCTCTGCTGAGACATCGGGAGCAGATTCAGATGTATTAAGAGAAAGATGTTCAATTCCTTGATACTTATTAAATATGTCATGATTTTCTTTGAATAATTCTTTCAGCATTTCTTTAGATAAAGATTTCCCATGTTCTTTGCGGAAATTATCTTCTACACGATTTAAAAGTGTCTCTTTATTTGCAGTCAAATGAACTAAGCAAATTTCTCCATTGTGCGTATTTACAGTTTTTATAATATCCTCTATATGTTCAAAAGGGTTATTGCCTGCAATACCAAAAGTGTTTATAAGGTTGACATTACTTTTTATAGCTTCTTCTAT
>CAZJVI010000061.1:0-9287 GCA_964549385.1 uncultured Gammaproteobacteria bacterium | reverse complement strand
ACCACTTACCGATATTTTTGGTTGGAGGTCTGTATTTTATGTTAATGTTCCCTTGGGAGCCATTGGGGCTTTTATGGCGCTACGATATATAAAAGAACCTGTAGCACAAATCAAAGGACTTAAACATTTTGACTGGCTTGGCTCAATAGTCCTTGGAATTAGTCTTGCATCAATGGTGCTTGTTTTGGATAGAGGGCAAACCTGGGGTTGGACAGATATAAAAAGTATTATCAGTTATATTGTTTCAGTTGTAACGCTTATTTCCTTTATTTTTATAGAGAAGCGAGAAAAAGAACCTGTTGTTGATTTGAAATTTTTTACTATTCCTGCTTTTACTATTTCAAACCTCGCCTCTTTCATCTCTTTCATGGGATTAATGGGTGGGATTTTTCTTATTCCAATTTTTGCTCAGAATTATTTGGGATATAGCGTCACAAAATCAGGCTTTTTGTTCATTCCAATGGCTGTTGGTATTATGAGCGGCGCTCAGATAGGTGTCAGACTTGCTCAACGGTTTCAGCCGCGTTATTTTGTTGCGATTGGGATGTTTTGGGGTGCCTTGATGCTTTATTTTTTTGCAGGCATCGATATTTTGTGGGGATTCTGGGATATTGCTTTGCGACTCGGGCTTTTTGCATTTGGAATTGGAATTGGATTTGGGCCACTCACACAAGCCGCTGTAGGGACCGTGCCAATCCAGGAAGTTGGGGTTGCATCCTCGGTACTTGCATTGACAAGAAACTTAGCAGGTGCATTTGGTACAGCAATATTTGCAACGATTCTTTCTAATAGCGTCACTTCCCAATTAATTAATATACAAAATAATTCTGTTATTAATACAATAAATCCTCAACAACTGCAGCTAATTGCAGGTCTTATGGAAGCAAAAGCATCAATTCTTGCGTATGGAACTGTTTTTTATTGCGCAGCCGCTTTTGTCTTGGCAGGGGGAATTTTAACGCTCTTTTTGCCCGATATTAGACCGCATCAAGATACTCAACAAGCACAAGTAGAAGTGTAATGGTAGATTCAAACAATAAATCTCAACGAATTTTTTGAATAAAATGTCACCCGTCTACAGTGGATTTTGTTTTCACCGAGTTAAACTCGACTACGCTAGAGCTCCTCATTCTCCAACCCGCCGCTTGGGATGACATTACCTCTTACTCTATAGTGAGATAAAAAGGAACCTGTATAAATTTCGTAAGTGTTAAGTAAGAGAGGTTCTTTATTTGTCCAGCCATTGAGATTTGAGAAGAGTAAAACTATCATCAGCAATTGATTCCCGAATTTTGTTCATTAAAGAAGTAATAAAAAAGAGATTATGATAGGTCGCTAATTGAAAAGCCAGCAATTCATTTCCTGAAAACAGATGATGAATATATGCTTTAGAAAAATTTTGACAAACATAACATTCGCATCCTGGATCAATTGGATTTGGATCTGTTTGGAATGTATGATTTGTAATATGAAAAGCAAAGCTATTTTGTCTTTTTCCTCCGTTTTTTGGGTGAATAAAAAGTGTTCCATGTCTTGCTCGTCTTGTTGGCGCAACACAGTCAAAAAAATCCATTCCTCTTGCAACAGATTCAAAAAGATCTTCAATTTCACCGATGCCGAGTAAATGTCTTGGCTTTTCATCATCAAAATAGGGGACGCACGAAGAAACCATCTGAAAAAGAGCTTCTTTTGACGTATACGCACCCCCAATTGACACGGCATCAAAATATTTATTAGTAAATTCTGCTGAAAACTTTCGTAACTCATCGAATCGTCCGCCGTGAACAATTCCATACATCAACTGATCTTTTCGTTTGTGTGCTTTTATACTTCTCATTGCCCAATGACACGTGCGTTCAAGAGATAATTTGGTTGTTTCATAATCCCACAGAGGTGACTCATGATCATCAAAAGCCACAATAAGATCTGCTCCCAATTTTTCTTGAATTTCAATTGATTTTTCAGAATCAAACCATTCTTTATTTCCATTAAGATGCGAATAAAACCATACTCCATCATCTTTTATCATTGCTGCTTTTAATTTTCGATTTTGCTTCTCTTCAGTTGTTTTAGTGACAGAGGGAAGAAGTGGTGTAGTATCTGATGAATTAAGAAATACTGACTTTGAAACTTTGCTTACTTTCTTACCAGACACATCGGTAATCTCTACTTTTTTATGAGCAACTCCTAACGAAAAAACTTGATAGCCGCCGCTATCTGTCATTGTTGGTCCATCCCAACTCATAAATTTATTCAATCCTCCCATTTTTTTTATAACGTTTTCTCCAGGACGCAGATGCAAATGATAGGTATTAGACATAACAATTTGTGTACCGATTTCCTTAAGAGCCTGTGGATTCAATCCTTTTACACTTGCAAGTGTTCCAACGGGAACAAATGCTGGAGTTTTAATTAGGCCATGTGGGGTTTTTAATTCTCCCAGTCGAGCTTGTGATTTTTTATCTTTTGCAAGAATTTTAAATTTAAATGATGAACTCATGAGAATGATTGAAAGTATAACATATTGCAAAGGGTTAAGCGGAAAGGGTGAAGGGTTAAGTATCGTAAAAATAATATAAACTTTCCCCTTAACGCTTTACCCTTAGTCCTAATTTCATGTATAATTGATCCTTATGCCGACAAATAAAAGTGATCTCAAAACCTTAACAAAATTAGGTGACAAAAACGCGAGACCAGAAAAAATATTGGAAGTTTTTCCTAATCATGCTCCGGGCAAGATTACCGTTACATTAAACTGCACAGAATTTACCAGCCTTGCTCCATCAACAAATCTACCAGATTATGCACAAATTGATATTGTATATGTTCCTGATGAATTTGTTGTTGAATCGAAATCTGTAAAACTATATCTCGAAACATACCGAAACACAGGTGTTTTTTATGAACATTTAGTAATTGATATTGCAAATGATTTTATAAAATATCTGAAACCACATTCAGTTGACGTTACCGCGCATTTTAATGTTCGAGGCGGTATCGCCATCAGTGCAAATTACAATTGGAAAAAAGAATAAAATTTAACCTCTTGACAACTGAACTGTATTTGGTCAAGAATTAAGTTAGGTAATTAATACCACCTTTAACGAGAATTCATGGAAAATAACACTCCAAATCAGAATACTACTCAGCCAACTAATAATAGCGTGCCGCCAACACAGCCTGAGAATACACCTCCCGTACCTCCAGCACCAACGGCAGCACCGCTGCCAGATAGTAACCCATCTATACAAAATAACGTACCACCAGTTCAAAAAAAGGGTAGTAAGAAAATAATTATTTTTGTAATTATCATTCTTGTTGTTCTTGTAGGTGCTTACATGGGATATTCTTATGTCAAGATGCAACAGCAAAAAACACAAAGTGCTATGGAAAAAACTACTATGAAGCCAAGTGCTGTATCGAATACTTTGACAATAGGTGTTGATTCGACATATCCACCTATGGAATCAATAAACAGCTCTGGACAATATGTAGGATTCGATGTTGACATGGGTAATATGATTGGGAAAGATTTAGGGAAAAAGGTCGTTTGGAAAACAGTTGTATTTTCTGATATATTTAATGACTTGAACAAAAATGATTATGATATCGCTATCTCATCAGTAACTATTACTCCGCAGCGTGAACAATTTGTTGATTTTTCTGTGCCGTATCTTAATGCTGGTGAAGTGCTCATAGTCAAAAAAACTGATACTCCAGCAGATAAAGTTATCGAAACAGCTTCCGATTTTAACGGCAAAAAAATAGGAGTGCAGACAGGAACCACGGATCAGACTGAAGCATTGAAACTATTTCCTTCCAATTTAGTCGTACAGTATCCCAGTAATGTACCGGCGCTCGCAGATTTGCAGAGTGGTAAAATTGACGCAATAATAACGGATTTACCGGATGCAATAGGAGTAATTCAAGCAAATCATGATCTGAGAGTTGCTACTAATCCGTTAGACAAAGAATATTATGGTATAGTATTTCGCAAAAATGAAACTCAATTGAAAAGCCAGATAAACGGGATTTTAACAAATATGCAAAATGCAGGTATCCTTCAACAGTTAACAAATAAATGGTTAGATTAACTCCAACTCAGGTGAGTAGACTTACTCTTCATATTTAAGACAAAAAGAGATAAACTTAAATTAGGTAAAACTAAATGAAACTTACAATTCGTACTAAAATACTAATAGGCTTTGCCTTATTATTTGTGATTTCTATTCTCACACAGATTTTCACCTATGTAGATACTCAAAATAATTTTCTTTCTGAGCTCAATAGTTCATTAACAGATGAGACAAATAAGGGAGCAGAAGAAATAGAGTCATTCTTTACAAATCTATATGACACAAGCAACGGATTGGGAAAAATCTATCAACAAAATTATAATTCCAGTAACACGCTAGGGTCTTCAAACATTTCCACCTCAACAGAATATGTCCTTAGTCAAGAAAGCGAAATAAGTGAAATCACCTATCTTTCTCCGGCAGGAGGTGAATTGTACCAATTTAATAAAAATGGAGAAGTACCGCAGGCACAATTGTCATATGAGATTGGCACTAATCCATTCCTCTCGGCTTTATCAGGCGAAACATCAGTTTCAAAAGTTTATTATTTAGATGGTAAATCAGGCCCTTATCTCGATATTTTTTCACCTGTTTATCAATTTTCTACTAATAAAGATACTCACGATTCTAACAATTCAGTCATTGCAATAATAAAAATGCAGATTAGTCTTGAATCATTGAGTCAAAGTATTGGCAATATAAAAATAGGTCACAGCGGATTTATGTATGTAGTGGACAATACCGGGCTCCTTATCGCTCATCCTAATCAATCTTTTGTATTACAAAGACCAAATCTCTCTTCAAGAAAGATTATCGATTTACTTCTTGCCCATAAGCCTATTCCTCCAAATGATTCCTTTTACAATAATGAAAAAAATATTCCTGTTATAGCAAAAGCAAAAGAAATACCTCAGGTAGACTGGGTGGCTGTTATGGAAGAACCATTATCTGAGGCATACGAATTTATCTATTTTGTAAGGTATATCTTTTGGACGACATTTGCTGGTTCGGCAATATTTTTGATTATTACAGCCTTTATTTTAAGTAAAAATATTACGGATCCTATTAAAAAATTAAAAGAAAAAGCGGAAAATATAGAAAAGGGACAATTCCAAGTATCAACAATCATTGAAAGTCATGATGAAATTGAAGTGTTATCTCGTTCTTTTGATTCAATGATTAAGGAATTACTACAAAGAGAGTCACTTCTTAAAAATGAAAAGCAGGAAACAGAGGATGAACGAGCTCGGCTTTTGGCATCTATTAACAATTTGTCCTTAGGTTTTGTCATGACAGATAGAAATGATGGTGTAATCGCTGCTAATAAGACTTTTCACCAAATTTTAAAGGTGGATCAAACTTTTAGGACAATTCAAGAGATTATTGATTATTTAAAAATAGGTCAAATTTTTGCGGATAAATTTCAAAAGTGTAAAAACCAAAAAACATTACAAACAATTCCAGACTTAAAATTTGGGAATTTATACTTACGGTTCTATTTTTCTCCGATAATTATCAATAATGATGAATGTATCGGTGTAGTCGTACTTTTAGAAGATATTACTCAGGCAAAACTTCTTGAGTATTCAAAGGACGAATTTTTTGCTGTATCATCGCATGAATTGAGAACTCCCTTAACAGCTATCAGAGGTTTTACAGCGCTAATCTTAGACAATTTCCAAGATCAATTAAATGAAAATCAAAAACTTAATGACATGATAGTAAATATTCATAATTCTAGCATCCGTCTGATTAAAATCGTTAACAGTTTTCTCGACGCTTCAAAAATAGAGCAAGGTAAATTTGTATTTAATCTTGAGACGTTTGCGCTTGCACCGGTAATAGAAAGCGCTTTAATAGATGTGAATCAACTAGCAAATGAAAAAAATATTTATCTAAAATTTGAAACAAATGGAGAGTCCATGCCTGATGTATACGCAGACCAAGATAAAATAAAACAAGTAATCATCAATCTTATCGGTAACGCGATAAAATTTACAGAAAAAGGTGGGATAACACTATCGATGAAGCAAGAATCCAATTATGTAAAAGTGTTAATTAAGGATACAGGTCTTGGGATTTCTGAAGAGTATCGTCGACTACTATTTAAAAAATTTCAACAAGCAGGGGAGCGCATTCTTACCAGAGACGCTGCTACAGGATCAGGAATGGGATTGTATATTTCAAAGTTATTGATTGAAGCAATGAAGGGTTCTATTACAATTGAAGAAACTAAACTTGGTGAGGGATCGACTTTCTCTTTCACGATTCCTATTGCAAAAAAAAGTTAATTTATCTTTAATAAAAAGATGGCAAAAATACTAATTGTAGAGGATGATCCAATCCTTTCAGATTTATATAACAACACCTTCTCCTTGAATGGATTTGCTACACATACAGCAAAAAACGGTCTTGAAGGATTTGAGACGGCTGTTAAAGAAAACCCTGACATCATTTTTCTAGATGTGATGATGCCAAAAATGAATGGTTTAGAGTTAATAGAGGCATTAAAGAAAAATGAGAATACAAAAAATATTCCTGTTATCATTCTTAGTAACTTTTCAGATGAGAAACTTGCCAAAGAAGCTATGATGAAGGGAGCTGTAGCATATATAATAAAAAGCAATTACGAACCAAAAGAGGTTATACAAATGGCCAATAAATGGCTTCCTCAAAAAACATCCTCATAAATCGAAAATAAGCACCTAGACGTTCACAAACTTCAAACGCACTTTCTAGATGCTGAAAATAATTATTATGTCTTCGTAACCTTAAATGTAATACTTGTTCTCACAGAGGTTGTTTCTTCTACTTTAGTTCTTTCAAGCTGTATCTTATTATCTGTATTTTTAAGTACCCCCAGCCTTGGATTAATATAACTATTGATTTCACCTCAATTATTCATGCATTTCAGGATATGAGGTATATTGATAGATGAAGCAAAAGGGGCTTGACAGCAACTAAAATTTGTTACAAAATAGTAACATTACAATACAAACTATGCTCATTCTCTTATTAAATATGCAGTAATCATTATACAAAAAAAATACAGCGTGTACTACGAATAAAATATATGTTTACCACCTTGTTTAATAAAGCCTTTAAATTAATGCAACAAGCACCAGTAAATGGTGATTTTGTCGAGTTTGGTGTGTATCGAGGCCGAAGTCTCGTTGAAACTATTAAGATGGCCAATGAGCGCTTAAAGGGAAAACATAATTTTTATGGATTTGATTCGTTCGCCGGTATGCCGCCTACTACTATGCCATTAACTGACCGGCTTAAAAAGGACTGGGCAACCGGAACCTTTAGTGATACCAGCATTGAATTTGTCCAGGAAAGGCTTGACAAGAATCATGTTAAAGCAACGCTGATCAAAAGTACTTTTGGTAAACTTCAACCGCTAGAGAAGTATGGAATTAAAAAGATTCGATTTGCTCATCTTGATGCTGATATATATGAAGGATACAGAGATTCACTGCGGCTTGTTACGCCACACCTACAAATCGGCACCGTAATAATGTTTGATGAATTTGTCGCTCCTTCTCATCCAGATTTTCAATCTATAAGAGAACACGCCCAGCGTGCTATCAGAGAATGGGAACTTGAAGAAAAATTCAACCTCCATCTTATTGCCTTTGAATTTGCAACGGCACTATGTGTTATCGTGGACAAGGAGTATTTAAAAAAATATGGTAGTTATATTGAATCATTGAGACATGATAATATCATTCAATCCTTTTCAGATTTACTTTTTCAATTACAACTTAAACTCGTGTCAGGGAAGTGACTGTGAGTTAACGTAGAAAAAATGAAGATATAGAGATGACACCTGATCGCTTAGGAATTATCTCCCCAGGTTTCTTCCATTTCCATTTGGGTACACTAATGTAATTCAGGCACATAAAGATATAGAATCGGGGAAAACCACTGGCAAATTAGTACTAACATTTTAAAATCCTACTTAGTACACCACGATAAGGAAGAGACTAGTGTTTTTAAATTTTATCCAATACTATTGTAATTCCGTTTCTATAGTTATTTCACCATGGAGATTTTCAAGCATTTTTATCTTTATTTGTTCGTAATTGAACCGTTGTCCGAGTAACCAAGCAAGCTTGGTAGTAATAGATTCAATACTCATGTCATAAGCAGGTATAGCAAGATCATTGTCAGAAAGATACTTTCCTGTTTCATTAACTTGAAAACTCGCAATCCCATTTGGCGCTTGGGTAGTAACAACAATTGGTATTTGCTTTTTTTTCAAGTATTCAAAGCCGGGAAATAAATGTGCACTTGCATCACCAGCTCCAAAAGCTCTGAAAATGAATGCTTTAATATGGCTCTGTTCAACTAAGGATTGAAAAATGTCTGGTGACATCCCAGGAAATTCAGTAAGTGAGGCAATATGCTTGGTTTCAAATGAGTTTTTAACACTTAATACTCTTGCTTGGATGGCAAGGGGCTTTACTTTTGATAAGTATGCGTTATGTTTTTCTAGAGCTGTCACATCAAGTTTCATAAAGCGACCAATTTGTCCGAGGGATCCTACTATAAAAGACTTGAATGGATCATAATCAAAGTCTGTTCCTTTCTTTACCCGCACACCCGAGATAATCTTACTACCAAATACTGCCATGACACCTTTCACTGGATGATATCCCCATACAGCAAGCCGAAGTGAATTAATAAGATTTGTTGTTGCGTCACTTCCTAAATAGCCCAACGGAACTTGGGCACCTGTTACGATGACAGGTTTGTTAATATTTTCTAACGCAAAAGAAAGAGCTGCACAGGTATAACCCATCGTATTTGTCCCATGAAGAATGATAAATGCATCGTACTGATCATAAACTTCTTGAATCTTCTCTGCGAGTGTGGACCAATTTTCTGGAAGGATATTTGAACTATCAACGTTGAAAAGTTCGACAATATCAGGTTTTACCTCAATTCTCCAATTTTTTTTGAGCATAGCAACTGAATCTTGAACAATTGCTATAAAACTATTTGGATTCGATTTTACTTGGGTTGATACCTTGCTCTTTGCAACATTACCAGCAATGGTTCCACCAGTAAAAATAATGAGTACTCTTTTTTGTGTGTAGGCTTCTTCTGAGAGGATCTTTTCCATGAGCTTATTATAGCAAAAAGCGTAAGTACCCCATGTGGGACGATATTCGTACCTATGTAACCTCTGAGATTGACCCACAG
>CAZJVI010000060.1:0-9494 GCA_964549385.1 uncultured Gammaproteobacteria bacterium | reverse complement strand
TTATAACAATCCGTTTTCCAAATCTCCTACTCCCGTTCCATCTGAGACAATTACTGCAGACAAACAGTTATTATTAAATTTATTACAAACAATATCTCTGCACAATCTTACTCCTTTTCATTGTTAGTTAAAGGGTTACACGCTTGAATTATCCAAAAACAGAAATTGATATCTTGACACGAGAAAAAACGGATGATAATATCCTAACAATTCCTGCTCGAATTTTCTTAATACTTTATGGAAAATCTTGCAGTAAATTCATCACTATCTTCATCATCAATTGTTAGACCCTCACGGCTCGAGATGACAGATTATTCAGGATCTTTTCACAGTACTTCACAAAATAATGCTTATTCAGGAACAGGTGCTGGTGGAATGAAACCGAAAAAATTTCAACGATTCTTCAAAAAATCTCCACTGTTTCCTATAATTCTTGTTATCATTATTGTTTTTGTGATTGCAATATTCGGTTTGACGAGCGTTATCAGAAAATCAACAACCGGTGTTACTCCTACATCTGCTTCAACAAATAATATGCAGCAAGTCAATGTTCCCAAACCAGTCGCAACGGAAACAGTAAATAAAAATTTTGCGTTTCCTTTGAAGGATTCTGCCGGCAAAGTTGTCAGTAATATTCAGTATGACATTAAAAGTGTAGAAATGGACAATGAGGTCATTGTTAAAGGAGAAGTTGCAAACTCGATAGCAGGAAAGACATTCTTAATATTTAATTTGCAGATTACTAACAATTACGATAAAGCAATACAATTGAATACACGAGATTATATCCGATTGATTGTTAACGGCAACAGCAGTCAAAAATTAGCTGCGACTATTCATAACGATCCAGTTGATGTTGAACCGATCTCAACTACTTTTACCAGGATTGGATTCCCTGTCAGTACCGATGCAAACAGCTTTGCTCTTGAAGTAGGAGAAATAGACGGACCGAAACAAACAATTCCACTCACTATAAAGTATTAAGATTAAAGATTTAGGATTAAAGAAATAAATTACGACTGAACATATGAGGGATTATTCGACAAAAGACGTAAATAAAGAATTACTCGGCGAAATTGTCGAAGCATTGAAAAATATTCGAGGTTGGGGTAGTGTCGAAATTTTCGTACAAGATTTTAAAGTCGTACAAATCACCGAAAGAAATATTAAAAAGACATCTCAGCTTCAAAATGCAGTAAAAACTGGGGCTTGACAATGTGATTCAGTTTAATATATATTGTTATTTATCCTATCAATTCGATAGGTTAATTTAAAAAATACAAAGCTGACCGCACTCGGAGGCATCTTTTTTTGAATTCACAATGAATTTAAAGAAAGGTGCCTTTTTTGGTTGCTTTAAAAGTATATGAATAAAACTGTCACACAAAAATTATTGAGAACGGAGGTTTCTTCACCTAAGAACGTTTAGATGAAGTAGTCTCCGTTTTTTTTGTCCGTCAGGCTACGGATAAATAAAAATAAGCGGAGTGAAGTGCTCTCGAAATAAAGAGAGATTCTCTAACGGGAGGAGGTGAAAAGAATTTATGACTTTTAAATCACGATTAACAACAGCAATAGCAACAGGCGCAGTTTTAATTAATGCATTAGCGCCACTCGCAATGGCTGACAGCACAATTACCGTTTCAGGTAATGGTGATGACTCACATAGTGGAGTTAATGTTTCAAATAATTCAGTCGCAAATGTTACACAAACAAACGTTGCGAATATCACCAATAACGTTACATCAAATGCTTCAACGGGTGGAAACAGTTCAAGTTTCAATACCGGTGGAGATACAACGATCAAAACAGGTGCTGCAAACAGTACTGTAAACGTCACCAATGCGGCAAATGCCAATCAGGCAAATTTGTCAAATTGTGGATGTAACGGAGATGGAACAAATGTTACTGTCGGTGGAAGCGATCCAAAGGCTGATGGCAACGGTGCATTCTCAGGAAATAATGTCAATGTTACTAATAACAGCGAAACATTCCTGAATCAAACAAATGCAGCTGACTATAACAACAATGTAACTGCTAATGCAACAACTGGTGGGAATGATTCTTCATTCAACACTGGTGGCAAGAGCAATGTTACAACAGGAAACGCATCTGACAACGTTGTTGTCAACAATGTGGCAAACGCAAACGTTGCAAATATTGGCGGCGGAGAAGGTGGAAGTTCTGATCCTTCCAGCGTAACTATCGCAAATAATGGTGCATTTAGTGGCAACAAAGTTAATTTGAATCAAGGGTCTGCCGTTGTTTTGGATCAAACCAACGTTGCAACCATTGATAACAATGTTAAAGCTAATGCAAAGACAGGAGACAACAAATCTAAGTTTAATACTGGCGGAGACGACAGTATCAATACAGGTGATGCAACAGATAACGTTACAGTTAACAATTTAGCTAACTTTAACGCTGCAAGCATTGACTGTGACTGCACGATGAGTGGTCTCGGTGTCAACGTCGCAGATAATGGCGACAAATCTTGGAATACAGTAAACGCAACAGCGGATAATGCTGTGTTCCCAGATCAAGAAAATGCAGCTGGTCTTGGAAACAAAGTATCCGGTGGAGCTGGAACTGGCGATAATACCGTTGGGTTCGGTACTGCAGGAGATAATGGAGTTTCTACAGGCGCAGGTTCATCAACAACAACAGTAGGTAATGGTGGTAATGTCAATGTCTTAGACAATGGCACAAGCTTTACTCTTCCAGGTAACTGGAATGTTGGAGTGAACTTTGACCTTACAGGTCTTCAAGCATTTCTCGGTGGTCTAGGCGGCTTAGTTTAAATATTTTAAGTATTGTTGAGTAGCGGTGCTTTGCTGGCACTTCGGTAAGGCACCCTACCAACAAAACAGGAATTAGGTTTTAAGGAATAGGGATCAGGGACTAGAAAAAGATTAAAGATTGATGATTAATGATAAAAGATAGAAGCTAAAACGTAAAATAATGATTTTAGGTTTTAAGTTTTACCTTTTAGTTTAAAAATAAAAAATTATGGAAACGGTAAAAAAATATATAGCAATTTTCTCAACAATAATACTGGTGCTTTTTCAAGTGATACAACCAGCATATGTTCTTGCAGATGATAGCATTAGTCCAACACCAGCACCAACGAGTGCTCCTGCAACACCGACCAGTGCGCCGGTTGCACCAACTGCGCCTCCCGCGCCAACAAATAGTGTGACGCCTCCCCCATCGCCTATTGCACCAACTGGACCGGTAAATCCTTTTGCGAGTCCAACTCCTGATGTTTCACCGACACCATCAGATGATCCTTCGATAAGCTCAGGATCTACCGTAACTCCTACACCAACTCCTGATCCCGAAGATGCACAGTGGCAAGCTGCAAGAGATGCGGCATTGGCAGCATATGATGCAAGTCAAAATTCCTTATCAGGATCCTATACAACAACTGCCAATGGAAATGTCGGCAACACAACAATCATTACAGGAGATGCCAATAGTTCAAGTGCGGTGATCACAACTGCAAATACCAATGGCGCAGTCGCTGATCCAAATAGTGGAGCAGGAACAAGCGCCGTAATCAATAGCGGCAATGGTGCTGGATCAACCAATAATGGCTCTTCAGCAGTTGTTTCAAATGACAACACAACACAAAATAATAGTGCACAGGTCACTAATAACCAGACACAATCAAGTACCACGGGCAGTAATCAGTCATCTGAGAATGTTGGAAATACAACCATAAAGACCGGTAATGCCAATACGTCTGGTACTGCAGTTACGGCAGTAAATACTAATACCAGCGGCGTCTCAGTATCAGAATTTGATGTCAATGGCGATCAGAATGGAGATCTCGTTCTCTCACCTGAAGCCTTCGCGGCTAATTGTATTGTTAATTGTGGGACCGGTTCGAATACAACAAACAGCAATAACGGTGCTAATTCAAACAATTCAGCGGTAACTTCTCAACAAACCGATGGAACAACCTTTCAAAATAATGATGCAGGAGTTGGTAATACCATGACATTGTCTGCAAATTCTGGGAATAATGATTCCTCACTCAACACTGGTGGCGATACAACAATTACTACCGGAAATGCAAATGTCGATGCCAATGAATTAACTTTTGCAAATGACAATATTGCGGGCAATGTCACTGTCGGTGTGGTTAACATTTATGGCAATTTGGATGGCAATATCATTCTACCGGATTTTTCAAATGGCCCAGGGACAAGCGGATCTTCAGCAAATACCAATAATGGTGCAAATTCTACCAACAATGCAGACAGTAGTTCTGATGCAAATTCCAATACAAATCAAAATAATGACGCAACAATTACAAACAATCTTGTCCTGAACGGCACAACTGGCGACAATCAAGCAAATGGCGAAACCAATGGCGATTCAACAGTCAACACAGGAAGCAGTAATGTAAGTGCTGACACATTGAATATTGCAAATTCCAACATCGACGGTGGCACCTGGTGGTTGGTACTCGTCAATGACGCAGGGAATTGGGTTGGACAGTTGGTTGGAGCACCTGGGTCTGACATGGAAGGATCCGTAGGAACCACTTTCTCAGTCGGTGCTGACGGACAAATCACCGCTTCGACTGGCACAAGTAATTCAGGCAACGGCGCAGGATCCAACAATACATCCAGTTCAACAAGTTCAAGCAACACGAATACAACGCAAAATAATACAGCAAATATCACTAATACTTTGAATTTGTCTGCAAATACTGGCGGCAATAGTGCAAATGACAACACTGGTGGCAACACAACAATTAATACTGGTAATGCCAATATCGTTGCTGATCTGGTTAACTTTGTAAACACCAATATCGTTGGCAATGGTCACCTCGTCGTGACACTGGTGAATGTCTTCGGAAATTGGGTTGGTGACTTTGTCGGCCCAGGACAAACAGCTCCTACCCCTACACCTGCTCCAAGTGTTGCGTCAGCTGATAGTTCAAATGGCTCGTCCAACAATAACGGTTCGTCAAATGATAGTAATTCTGATAGTAATTCATCAAATTCGAACAATTCTAATTCAAATAACTCAAATAGCACCACGCCGACACCAACACCTACAACAGGCACTGATGTATCAGTAAGCAGTTCAAGTGCTGGATACTATTTTGGAAGCAATCACGAAATTGTTTACACAAATGGCAAAGGCAAAAAGATTATTAACGAAAATCACGGCAGTATCCTTGGTACAACAACAGCATTCTTGGGAACTCAAGATGCAAAGAAAACATTGGTTATCAACTTAGCTTGGCTTCTTCTGATCTTACCACTACTTACAATGGGAGTTGTGGGGAGAAGAATACTTCGAAAGCGATTGGCAGCAAGGTAAAGTATAGGTAGTATAAGCGTAAGGAATTAGATTCGTGTAGGATCAGCAAGTTGTTCAAGTAAAGCAACATCTACGACTTGTATACGTCTTGTTCTATTCTTGTTAAGAGGTCTTTCAATAACACGTTTACTTTCCAGTTTACCAAGTGCTACATTATTAAGACTATGACGATCCATTCCGGCTGCCTGAGCTATTTCTGATTGCGTAGCGGCACTACTTATATCCCATACTTCTTTATCAGGGGTTTGTATACGTTTTGCAAAAGGACCATATTTTATCAATGCGGATGCTGCTTTGTTAGTTGGTGCATTAAGTCCAAATCTTGCCATATGGGCAAGTTCTGTTCCTTGTCTTCTTGTATTTAGTAACTGTGCAAAAATAAGCCTGCCGCCTTCCGTGTTCTGATATACTAGAGCTTCTAAATCATCAAAAGGAAGTGGAATAAAAGAGCTGTCTCTTTCGGCAACAGTGCGTACTAGAGAAGCTTGATCTGGTAATCCTTCTATAAGAATATCTCCAGGTCCGGCAAGTGAATGAGTAAAAGGCATCTCTACATATGGTGAAGATGTTTGACGAGCAAGTCGTCCCGATACTACAAGAAGTGGAGTTGCATAGTTGTCTCGTTCATAAATAACGGTTCCTCGCGGTGCATCCATTACTTCTGGTTCATGAGAACCAAAAATTGCTCTCACAACATGATGATCTTTTATATTGGCGAGAGGCTCTACTTTGCTACCAAATTCAGTCATGGATTTATTGAGCAGGAAGGAACTATTATACAAAATTTAGAAGCAATAATCAACTATAGGATATATTTGAAAAGAAATTTTGCAGTATATGGAATACTTTTGTTTTTATCGTGATGGGAGTTGTGGGGAGAAGAATACTTCGAAAGCGATTGGCAGTAAACTAAGAATTTAAATTGTTGCTTCTACGACCTTATCTCAAAACATTTTCCCTATTCTTTGTTTATTCTCACGAGCATAATTAAAAACATACTTTAAAATATCGTTTATTAATGACCTTCACGTCTGTGTCTTTCATCTCTCGCTTTTTTTAATAATTCTTTGCGTACATGTTCTGGTATTTCAGGATCAGTAAGATCAAAATTCCGAATATCATGAAGAAGATCTTCAATCTCAGGGCCTTGTGCTGGATCTACTTCTGCAGGGTCTGCTTTGAAGACTCCAAATATAGTGTTTTTGCCTCTGATGTCTGTTAAATCCATTTTATCACCTTCTGGTTGTCCCTCGTTGGGTTCACCTGGAGAGTCTCCTCTTTCTGACATAACGTTACTATACAAATATATTGCATAAAATTCAATATTAGTGTGATTTAGAAAATTCTTACTCAGTTTGCTTTTTATTTTTCTCTAAATTGAGCTTATTTTTATACTATTATATATAGCAGAGCCTTGATTTTTTTGTTTCAAACATTATAACGAAGCTCTTATTGCAGCGACAAAAATTACTGAGGCTGAGCTTTCTTTCTTCGGAATATCTGTTTCTTGAGAATTTTGGGTTTTATTTTCTGCTTTATTTTCCATTTTATTTGCCTCTTCTACTCTTTGGTGCAAATCTTTTACCATAGCTTCTTCATAATGCAGTGGATATTTTTCATCTCTGTCGAGTTTTAACCCCAAGGCTTCTATAGCACCGCCTGCTGAAAAAAGTTCAGGTGAAACAATAAGCGATATATCCCCTGATTTTTCCCGATGGATATAGAGTCGGTAAGAAGGTTGTGGAATAAATTGTTTTTTATCGCCATCATTGAGGATACCAAGCATTTCTTCAGCAGTTTTTGAATATGCTTCATGATGCTCGCGCATAAATTCTGCAAATTCTTTATCTGAAAGTCCTTGAGGCAATTGCATCGTATACCCAAAAGGCATAGCCATCCGCTTTCTCAACTTCAAATTGATATCATCGGAAGCGTCTCCCTCTGCAACTTCCATGGTATTAACAAGATTGTTTCGGGCATTATCTGGCAAATTTTCATAGACCCGGTCTGCAAGACTAGAGCCGATATATTTCAAAAATTGTTGTTCAGAAATAACATTTTTTATATGTGGACTTACATCGTGTAATTCGTTTACCTCTGCATCATCAAGTATTATGATATGCGTATGAGGAATAGCTATGGAACGTGACGTCCGCATTTCTTCATTTGACCGATCACGAATGCAATTCTCAGCAGCAAAAATAGTATATCGAGATGTATTTCCCTTTTCATCTACTACATCTTCGAAGGATTGCAGTGTTTGAAGAATATCTCTCCAATAAAGCTCCTGAACGCCTTCGTCAAAATCATAAATGGTACGTGTCGGAACAAGCTCTTTATCTTCCTCAGTTGAGGGTTGAAGTGAAATCTCTCCGTTTATCAGTTCTGAATCCGCCGCTACTATCATGAGAGTAGGATCAGTATAAGGTGCATCGGGTCGCACTGTGGACGTGCCGCCTTGAGGGAGTATATTTCTTACTAATATATTGGAATTATATTCAGGATTGAAAAATTCGTTTCTTAAATGATGGTGTGTATTCAATACGACCACTTGTTGAAGAGCTTGTTCTACGGAAACACTATTTTCAATAGCAGTATGTTTGTTCTCTTCGGCTATGTGTGTTGTAACAAGGCCAATTTTAACGTTTTTTTTGCCAGTTACGTTAAATGTCTCTGCTTCTGGTATTCTTCTTTCTATCATATTCTTTAGGAATGAATTATACCAAATTATAGACTATAGGTCAATTTACAATTGAAGGTTTGCCTCTATTGTGTTGTGGTGATCGTTGCTGAATTGGCGGAGGTTGTCGTCGTTATATCAATTATTGAAGTTGAATTTCCTGTTGTGATGGTATTTGTTCCTCCGGTGTTGCCATTTTCAGAATTATTTCCAGTACTACTGATATTGTTTACAATTGTTGTTATTTGAGAATTGTTTGTTTGCGTTATTGTTGTTGAGCAGTTATTGGTGACATTCACCGTATTATTTGATCCAGCTCCATTACCACTGACATTTATCGTAGTATTCCCTCCACATGTTCCCCCATTTGCCTGTGTTGGCGTGGGTGTCAAAGGATTAACAGTTGGAGTTGGTGTCGGTGTTGCAGTCGGTCCAGCTGTCGGAGTAGGAGTACATGATGGCGTGGGAGTTGGAGTCGGATGAGGATGTTTGGTGGGAGTGGGTGTTGGTGTGATTGTAGGTGTTGGCGTGGGTGTAGGAGTAGTAAATGTTGCAGCTGTTGAAAAAGTATTGTTGTCTGCTTTTGCTTGAGTGGTAAATAAAGCAAATACATTTGGCACAAATAATAATGTTGCAGTAGCAAAAAATGAAAATAATAATAAATTTCTTTTAGTCATTACTTTGTGCCGTTTTTAAATTATTCAGAACTTTTTTCTCTACTTCTTTTTCAAATTCGCTTTTAATAAATCGTATTTCAAGTACAATATAAATAAGTATTGGCAACGCTACAAAGATAAGAAAGCCAGGAATTGTTTTAAGATAGTCTACAATTTTTCCTACATAAGGAATGATTAGTAAATCCTTTCCAATAATGTCGTTGCTATGTACTAATTCTGGATCCGCAACCTTATTTGCGTCACCTTTTGTGATAAAGACTCCATTTTTGATGGCATGAATTCTGTGGGTCACAGTAATAGAACCTCGATTAAAAGTAATAATTTCACCAACTGAATATGCTGTATCCGGATGAACTAATACAAGACTCCCTACTGGAATTACTGGAACCATACTTCCGGTTTGTACGTTATATGAATGGTATCCCTCTACTGAAAATCGTGAAGAAAAAAGTGTAAAAAGAACAATGCCAAATAGTATAAAGAAGAATATGCTTACTATTATTTTTAAAGATTCTTTCATATTTATTTTTAGTGTTTCATCTTTGTTGATAGTGAGATAGACGTCTCCACCCCACTATCAACTATAAACTATGGTGTTGGCGTTACTGCCGTTGCTCCATTAAAGACTACATCAAATTTAACATTCTTACCTGAAACTGAATTGTCTGCAGTTGAAGGTAGAGAAACTGTTAAGGTACAAGTAGCGATTGCTCCGCTATTAATTGTGCCAAGACTTACTTGTCCAGCAAGCATTGATGCTACATTAAAGGCAGAGGGGTTTGCTCCATTATTACAAC
>CAZJVI010000059.1:0-9700 GCA_964549385.1 uncultured Gammaproteobacteria bacterium | reverse complement strand
CATTCGTCCCTGCTGTTGTTATATCCGGTGACTGTCCGCCTGCCAATGTCAGTAATCCTGCGGATGAAATCGATGTCGATCCAGCTCCGGTAAAGAAGTTGATATTCCCTTTCGAACCATTTGTTGTTGATACCAAAGTAAGTGTCCCACCACTTCCTGTTCCTCCATTTATCGTTGCTGAACCACCTAATGTCAGACCCGTTGTTGATCCAAGACTCAAATTTGCACTCGTTGTCAATGTGGTCAAACTTGAATCACTTAACGTGGTTGTAGCCCCTAGTGTAATCTGGTTACTGCTAAATGATATTCTATTTGCTGCTGCATTGTCTTCAATATTGTTTCCGACAACCTCAAGATTTCCTCCCAACGTTGTTAATCCTCCACCAGTCGTTATCGCTGCACCATTTGTGGTATTCAAATTTAAGGCTGTTGGACTATCGATCAAGATATTTCCTGTGCTTGCTGATCCCAAGGTCAAACTTTGTCTGCCTGTCGTAAAGATATTCCCATTTGCATCAAGTGAGAGAGCGCTAGGAGTTGTAACGGCTGATATACTTGCTGTCGGTACCCCACCAGCAACATTCTTGAAAGCAAACTTTGCACTGCTGGTTGCTGTCGAACCAAGCAATAAATCATCAGTGATATTAAATGGTGATACTGCTCCACTATTCTCTTGCCAGTAATTCAGTGTCCCTCCTGCACTCACCCATTGAGGTGTCCCTGTTACTACTTCAAGAATCTTTCCATTTGCACCGGCTCCTGAGCTTAATATTGATAATGTGTTACTCCCATTTCCTACAAGCAAATCACCGTTTGAATACGTTCCAAATCCTGTTCCTCCATTTGCTGCTCCCAAAGTACTTGTCACATTTCCTGCTGTCGAGAGATTCAATGCTCCTGCACTTAGTGTTCCATTCCCCCCTGTTGTTTGAACGACGCCATTGGTTGTTAGACTACTCAATTGTATCGTCCCACTGGAAGTAATTCCTGTTAATCCAGTTATTGTTCCGTTGGCTGCAATGTTACCATTTTGAGCAATGGTAAATTCTGTTGTTCCCGATGCTGATGCAGTAAAGATGTTTCCTGTGTTAAGCTGGTTGATGATTGCTGCAGCATTTCCGCCATAGGCACCGTTGACTTGCAATGTTGCAATTGGTGATGTTGTTCCAACTCCTAATAATTTATGGGTAGTATCAAAAAAGACTGTTGGGTCTGAACTAATGGTACCGGTACCTGTGAAGAATGCCAACTGTCCTGAGGAACCTGATCCGGTAATGCCGCCACCTGATCCAGCACAGTTGCCTGCTTCTACAATACAGATTGTTCCGGCGGTATTGGGGAACGCATAGGTCAATCCTGATGAAAAGCTTCCGGTTGTTGATAGTGTGTTGAGAAACCCTGAATTTCCAGTAAATTGGAAATTGCCATTATGAGCAAGATTAAACTCCGTTGTTCCCGAAGCGGATGCTGTAAAAATATTCCCTGAGTTGTTTTGATTGATGATTGCTGCTGCATTACCACCATAGGAACCATTGACAGCCAATGGCGCAGCAGGAGTTGTTGTGCCAATCCCCAAATTGCCATTAGTATCAATAGTGAGTGCTACCCCTAATGTATACAAATCATTGATACTTGCATTGCCGATTACTCCTCCTGCGGTGAATTTCGCCAAACGATTCGCGGTCCCAGATCCGGTAACCCCTCCTCCTGATCCAGCACAGTTGCCGGCTTCTTCAATACAAATCGTTCCGCCAATATTGGGGAATGCATAACTCTGCCCTGAAGAGAAGGATCCATGAACAGTTGTTGTCGATATGGTATTCAGGAATCCTGAATTTCCGGTAAATTGGAAATTGCCGTTATTATTAACTGCAAATTCTTCCGTCCCAGATGTTGATGCAACGAGGATATTTTGATCTGCTCCGGTATAGTTAAAGATACTGAGAGCTTTTCCGGCAACCAACCCTTCTACGTCCAATCGTGATACAGGTGCATTGGTTCCAAGTCCCAAAAGCGCTTTTGTACTATTATAAAAGAAGTTGTTGTTATCTTGAGAGTAAACTCCTGAGGATCCCGCAAAAACAATAGATCCTTGAGTAAATGAAGTATTTGTTCCTGTGCCCCCATTGCCTACTGGTAATGTATTGGTGACGTCAAGAGAATTCAAATTCACTGCAGCTGAGCTCAACACTCCTCCTGAGGAGATGTGTGCTATGCCTGTTGATAATCCATTCCCAAAAACAATATTGCCAGTACTTGCAGATCCAAGAGTCAAACTCTCTGCTCCTGTTGTGAAGATATTTCCAGTCGCACTTAATGATAAAGCGTACGGACTTGTCTGTGCTGATATACTTGCTGTTGGTGTTCCTCCATCAACCCCTGTGAATGCAAACTTTGCACTGCTGGTCGCGGTCGAGCCAAGCAGTAAATCATTTGTCTCACTCATTGGTGATAATGCACCACTCACTAATTGCCAATAACTTTGTGATCCTCCACCTGGACACGATGCCCATCCAGGTAATGTCCCATCTGATACCAAACATTCTCCCGATGTCCCACTGATTGATAATCCTGCAATTGTATTCGAATTTGACCCATACAATATGTCTCCTTTGTTAATCGATCCAAGACCTGTGCCGCCATTGGTTACTCCTAATTGTCCTGATGTTATTTGTGATGCAGCTATTGCTATTGCTGTTGCAGTCAATCCTGTCACCCTTCCTTGATTATCAAGGTTTAGCAGCAGTGTCTGAGACGCTGAGCCATACGATCCTGACCCTGGACCAACACTCTTGAGTGCTAATACTCCCGTATCACTGATTGATGCATCCCCTGAAAGCGTTGCAAATGTTGGAGTCCCACTGTTGGACAAAAGCACCTGTGTATCTGTTCCCGCTCCTGTTTGTTTGATTACTCCTGATCCATCTGTATACAGTAAGCCATTGTTTGTATTATATTTTGGTGCTGTCAACGTCCCATCATGCCCAATAGTAAATTCAGTCGTTCCTGATGCTGAAGCAGTGAAGATATTCCCTGCATTGAGTTGATTGATGATTGCTGCAGCATTCCCGCCATAGGCACCATTGACTTGCAATGGTGCAGTCGGAGAGGTTGTTCCTACTCCAAATAATTTATGAGTATTATCAAAGAAAAGTGTTGAATCAGAACTAATAGAGCTTGTTCCTGTAAAGAATGCCAAATCTCCTGTTCCCCCTGATCCAGTAATGCCACTTCCTGATCCTGCACAGTTGCCTGTTGAAAGACAAATATCAGCTGTCGATCCGGCAAAATCTGGGAAATTATACGCTTTTGCAGCTGTAGCACCTGAGGTTACTGTTTGAAGGAAACCCGATCCTCCAGTGAATTGATAATTACCATTATTATTAATAGCAAATTTTTCACTGCCTGATGTGGATGCAACGAGGATATTTTGATCTGTTCCGGTATAATCAAGTACTGTTAATGCCTGTCCAGCTGGAGCACCTTGAATATCCAAAGCACCAATCGGACTTGTCGTTCCAAGACCGACAGATCCATTTAATTGATATATACCAGAGCTTTCTACGTGCGAACTATCACTAAACATAGCAATATAATTGGCTGCTCCAGAACCTCCAACTCCTTCGACGCTTCCACCGATACAGTTCCCTGTTGTCAAACAAATATCTGCTGATGCACCAACAAAATCAGGAAGGTTATACGTATGAGATGACGTCAGTGTGTCAAGATCAATTGTTCCCGTATTTCCACTGCCAAGAGTTAACGTAGAGAATGTCGGATTCGAGTTGGTTGCAATGTCCTGAGGAAGTGTCAATGTTACTGCTCCCGTCTGTGCTGTTGTTAGGCCATTTGCCAATACTTGATTGGCAGTCCCTGTTACTGACGTTACGCCGGCATTGGTAATCGTTACTGATCCTGTCCCTTGTGAAAGAGATATTCCTGTACCAGCTGTTGCTGATGTTACGCCGGTATTTTGTATTGTCAAAGTTCCTCCCAATGCCACCGGCGATCCACTTACGGATAACCCTGCGCCACTTGACTGAATAGTGATCGAACTATTTTGCAATTCACCATTGGTTACTGATCCTACTGATACTACTCCTGAAGTGCTCTGAAGAACTCCTGTACCGAATCCTGATAACGTTAATCCAGTAAATGCCGGACTTGACGTGGTCAGAAGGCTCTGATTAAGAGAAACATTACTTGCACTCACTGTTAGAGTTCGAAGTGTTGTTCCTCCTGCTATCTGGAAACCATCAGCATTGGCGGTTAACGTTAATCCATTCACTGTCTTATTCGTTAATACTTGATTGCTCGATAAATCTACCAGCGTTATTGATCCTGAAGGAAGCGTCGCATTGGTTACTCCGCTTGTCGTCAGCGTTAAGGCATTTGTCCCTGATGTTGAAAAGTTCCCTGCCAGTGCCAAAGTTCCTGTTGTCCACGTCGGTGATCCACTTCCTCCTGATACGAGTGCCTGTCCAGTCGTCCCTGCTGTTGATACTCCAAGTGCTCCTGATCCATTCCCATAGAGTAATCCACCTGATGTGAAAGATATTTGCCCGGTACCACCATTCCCTACAGGCAATGTATTTGTTACGTCTCCTGAATTCAAATTCACCGCACTTGAGGAGAGCACTCCCCCTGCTGATATATGTGCTATCCCCGCTGTCAGTCCATTCCCAAAAACAATATTGCCAGTACTTGCAGATCCTAATGTTAAACTCACTGCTCCTGTTGTGAAGATGCTTCCATTTGCACTTAGTGATAATGCATATGGACTTGTCTGTGCTGAGATACTTGCTGTTGGTGTCCCCCCATCAACCCCAGTGAATGCAAATTTTGCACTGCTGGTCGCGGTTGAGCCAAGCAGCAAATCATTCTGTTCATTCATCGGCGATAACGCCCCATTCGTTAACTGCCAATAATTTGTCCCTACCCCTGAAGCATCTACCCATGTTGGAGTTCCAGTTCCTCCTGATACTAAAACTTGTCCTGTTGTTCCTGCCAGATTAAATGCATATGCTGTCCCTGTTCCGTATGCAATTGCTCCTGCTGTCGGAGTAGCATTCCCGTTTGTACCGCCATTTGCTATTGGCAACAATCCAGTCACATCAGCGGATGAAAGATTTACTGCAGATGTTGATAACTGTCCACCAGCTGCGGTATGTACAACACCAGCTGCCGATAGACCACTAAATGTGATCGTTCCAGTCGCAGAAAAATTATCAACATTTGTAATATCCTGCCCATTTCCTTGGATTTGACCTTCTAATTGCGTTATCCCTAGCTGCAACGTTCCACCTGATGCGTTTATGAAATGATTACCAGTGCCGCTGAAGGTTAATCCAGCATTAGCTCCATTTGCAGTATATCCTGTAGTTCCACCTGCAGTAATATTCCCACCACTAATGCTGCTCAAACCAATTGCGATGTTTCCAAATCCTGTAGTTAGTGATCCCGCGCTCAAGTTCCCTACACTTGTCAAAGAAGAAGAGGTTACTGTACTGCCAAGCGTACTTGATGTGAGTACCGAGCTACCATTGATTTCGTAATCTCCTCCGTTGAGTGTTAAATCGCCACTTGCATCAAAAACAAAGCGCGTTGCTCCTGATGCAGAACCAACCAAAATATTCTGTTCATTGGTGCTATTGAGGTTAACCAAAGCTAATCCTGGAACGCCCCCAGAAACGGAAAAAAGCCCTTGCGGGCTGGTTGTCCCTATCGCAACCTTTCCGTTATCATAAATATCAGAATCCCCTATCCCACTGCTGCCGGTAAATACCGGTATGTAATACTGATTCCCCGATCCGGTAAGAGCTCCTCCACTTCCCGAACAATTCCCACTTGTCAGACATACTGTTCCACCGGCATCCGGAAAAGTGTAGGTTCTACTAGCTGTCAAACCCGCAAGCGTTATTGTACCTGTATTCCCACTACCGAGAACTAATTGATTGGTATTACTTTGCAAATTCAATGCTGAAAACGTTGGCGTAGAAGTATTGGCAATATCTTGCGGCAGAGACACATTGAGAACCCCTCCTGTTCCTCCAACTATTACTTGGTTAGTTGTTCCACTTAGTGATATTACGCCATTGTTTGCTAGAGTTATTGAGCCATTTCCATTGGTAATGCCAATCCCTGTTCCTGCAGTAATTGTTCCTAACTGATACCCTGTGCCGTTCCCTATCAAAATTTGCCCTGCAGTAGGGATAGTTGCAAGACCAGTGCCACCATTTGCTATGGGAAGGATATTAGAGATATCTGCTGTTAAATCTACTGAGGAAAAAACAGGCGCTCCGTTAGTTACCCCATGCAATACCGTTCCAGTTGTGCCTACCACTGTCGCAGCAGTATTTGCATCGGCCGCATATAAAACGCCATTGGGTGTCATTCCTGATAAAGTTCCCTGCCCTCCTGATCCTGTGATTGTAATTGTCTTGCTTCCTGCGTCTCCACTTAAACTGATTCCTGATCCTGCTGCAAAATTGATCGTGTCATTATTGCCTCCGGCAGTTATATCCGTTCCACTAATCGAAAATGTTTTGAAGATATTTTGTGCTGAGCCTGTATCGCTATTTGTTATCGTTGCCCCTGAGATACTTATTCCTGAACCGCCTGTTAAGCTAACATCACCTGTCTCGCCTTGAAGAGAAGTTACGCCGCCACCTGTTGTGGAAATTATTGGATTTTGGGGATTGCCGCTAATACTTATATTTTGACCAGCCGTCAGAGAATAAACAACATTCGACGCAGTTAATTTCCCTTTCCCTGCATTCACATCTGCATTGTTTGTTATTATTCCTCCGCTCAATGTTGCAATCTTATCTACGCTCAATCCCTTCTTGATTGCGACATTGTCCAAGAATGTCACAGTTTTTCCGAAAATTCCGGGCACATTAATGGCTAACTGATATGCAGGTACTGTATCAGATGTACCCAAAACTTTTTGATCACTAAGTTCATTGAAGTGTTTTTTCTGCTCCGGACGTGAAAGCAAAGCAGTTGCTTTCTCTAGAAGATTAGCCCCTTCGTTATGGCTAAACAATACAAGAATAATTACTATAGACAAGATTATGGCAGCAAAGGCGCCCGTAGCGAATGGGGTTTTGAAATGAGAAAACCGCAATGCATGCAGTTTAAAAATATTTACTACAGGATTTTCTTGGTCATTTTCTCTGTTTACAGATACTGATGATACTTTCTCTTCTTTTTGAATGGGCTCACTTATAGGAGCAGGAATATAATTACTGTTTTCTGTTGGATTTGCCAAGAATTTTGGTTTTCCTTTTGAAGACGTAAATAATACTTCCAATTCGTTTTTACTGTAACGGCGTTGATTGCCGATTGTCCGCTGAGGAATCAAATGTCCGCTTGATTCCCAACGCCGAAGTGTTTTTGTTGAGACTCCTAATAACTTGGCAGCATCTTTTATTGTTAACAGTTCATCTTTCATGGGCAGCTAAAAGTAACTTTTATGGCTAAGATGACATAATTTGTCAAACTTTGTCCATATATTAATTACTACATATATTAATATACTTGTCAAGGCTGAAAAACATATCGCAAACATATCATAAATGGACACTAGCCATAAAACTTCGGGTTGTGAAAACTTGACTATGAAAAAGCGGTCTGTTAGAGTAAGACAGATTAGGTGATAGGTAATAGGTACTAGTAAATAATTTCCCCTAATACCTGACACCTAGTCCCTAGTACCTAAATCATGTCGCCTATTGCTTATACGATATCCCCTTATTTACTTCGGTATCTTACCCGTCTTGAAGCAGCTCGTCAGCAAATTATTCTTTTTCCACTCTCTCCAATGAGAGAGCTTGGGCTCCAATTCCAGGCAACGGTTGACAGGGTCCATTTCGGCCTTTCGCTTGTTGATGAGCATGCTCATCCTGACAATATCCACGCGGTTCTTGCAAATCAAATAATTTTTGCGATGCAGAGCAAAATGAACTATAAAGATCAATTGCAAAATGATATTTTGCGATACAAAATAGCTCTTGATTATATAAAACGCGAATGGCGTCTATCCTCAAAAGAGATAACCGTCGCAACACTTTTGGAACTTTATCGGCTTACCGGTAATCCTGACGTAAAAATTCCAGAACAAGAACTGAGCGACATCGTAAAATATCTTCATGCCAGCAAGGACAATCCCTTTACTCAAGCCGCACTTGCCAAACTCCAAATCCGCAGACTCCTTCCCGATTCTGTCCACACAGAAGTATTCTCAACTATGTCATCCTATCTCTTTTTATATCAAAGTGGCATGGACTGCCGAGACCTCTTGATACTTGAAAAACCTTGGTCGGAAGAAAGAAAATTGTTTAATGGATATTACACAACAACCGTTGCTAAACCTAATGTCACCGGTTGGATTGAGTATTTTGTCAAAACTGTCTGTACGCAACTCGAGACAACATTTCAATCGCTACTTCAATCGCAAACAAAACGTGAAGAAGAAAAAATCGGCAGATTAAACGAGCGCCAAAAAGTCATTATGACACTTCTTGATGATCCGCAAGCAATTATTACCAACCGAACAATTCAGAAAATATTTCATATCTCTCCTATCACTGCATCACGGGACTTGGCACGGCTCACGATGCTAGGGCTTCTTATTCAACAAGGAAAAGGTAGATCAGTACGATATACTAGGATATAGATTTATAGATTAAAGAGTACTGATTAAAGAGTAAAGAATTCATTAATCCTTAATCTTAAATCTTTAATCTAAACTCCAACCTTGACTCCTTTCTTCTTCACGGGTACTATAGAATGAGGGAATAGGGATCTGGGAACATGGATCAGAACTAAAAATTTCTTTTCCCTATTCCCTGTTGCCTATTCCCAAATAATATGAAAAAACCTGTCCTTATTTTTTTAACCATAATCGCCTTTCTTGTTATAGTAAATCCTGTTGATGCTCAGAGTATTCTTTCAAGCGGTACAGCAATGGGCGTGCAGATAAAAGGACCTGTTGCAAATGGAGATATTGTCACGACATTATCAAACGGATATACTCTCTCAAATTCACCATATGATCCGCAAATTTTCGGGGTAGTGAGTCTTCATCCAGCAGTTTACTTAAAAGATACGACCGCATCCAATGATACCCCTGTTATCAGTACGGGCGTCGTCTTAGTCAGAGTTTCAACTCAGAACGGAAATATCAAGTCTAGCGATTTTATAACCTCATCGACAATACCAGGTGTTGGAGTCAAAGCAACGGATAACGGATATATTCTCGGGATAGCTACCCAAGACTACGCGAGCAACAATCCCAAAAAAATCGGACTTATTTATGTCACACTTCAACCTCATTACGCACAAATAAACAACGATATCGCTCACACTTCCTTTAATGCGCTTTCACTCGGATTTAATGCCGCAACGAGTACTCCGCTTGGTGTTATCCGTTATTTTGTCGCTGGATTAATAACGCTTTTGTCTTTCTTTTTTGGATTCCGTTTCTTCGCTCGCGCATCCAACCGAGGTGTGGAAGCAATTGGCAGAAATCCACTCGCAAAACAAGCAATTCTTGTCACTGTCTTTTTCAATACGCTTATTACTATCTTTATTATGTTCTTCGGTGTTGCGATATCGTATTTAATTCTTGTACTATAGAAGGAGGTGATAGGTACTAGGTGTTAGGTTTTAGAAAAATATTTTCTCTTACCTATTA
>CAZJVI010000058.1:0-9723 GCA_964549385.1 uncultured Gammaproteobacteria bacterium | reverse complement strand
CATCAAGCTGCAAAAAGATCCTAATTTTTTGTTAGGTAAAACTCATCACGCTTCCCAACCAAACTAAAGAAGAGTATACTAATTATTGCTATGAAACCTGATAAAAAATATCTGCGTCCACCTTTTATTCTTTCCAAAATTATAAATCCGTTGATAATACAATTTAATCTCGTTCCGATTCTGACTGTCAAAGGCAGAATCAGCGGGAACTGGATCAAGGTTCCTGTCACGCCACTTGAATATGAAAATGAAACATATCTTGTCGCGCCCCGGGGAGAAACACAATGGGCGAGAAATCTAAGAAAAAATAGTGATGGCAAACTCACTATCAAAGGCAACTCACGAAATTTCAAAGCAATTGAAATCTCGGATAAACTACAAAATGAAGTGGTGGCAGAATATCAGAAAAAAGTCCCAGCAGTAAAAAGCCAATTCGCTGAGCTCCCAGACCCCAAAGATCACCCTACATTTAAACTCCAGTTCTAGATAAATAACTGTATAATAGGATTCAATGACGCAACAAGAAGCACTCAATCTTCTCATGATGGGAAAAAACGTATACCTGACAGGACAAGCAGGAAGCGGGAAAACATACATCCTAAATCTCTACATCCAGTATTTAAAAAAACACAAAGTCCCCGTAGCTGTAACTGCATCCACAGGAATTGCCGCGACGCATCTCAACGGCGGGACCATTCATTCGTGGTCTGGCATCGGCATCAAAAGTCAGTTAACATCTCATGACATTGCAAAGATTCTTGCGAATGAAACCAAACGCGCAAAATTACAATCCGCGAAAGTGCTTTTTATTGATGAAATCTCGATGTTCCATTCATACAGACTCGATATGGTAAATCAGATCTGTAAAGCAGCACGTCAGGATGATCGTCCGTTTGGCGGACTCCAAGTCGTTCTTTGTGGAGATTTTTTCCAATTGCCTCCTATCAATGAACAAGGTCTTGAGAGATCAGGCTTTGCCTATAAATCCGATTCTTGGAAAGAACTTGATCTGACAATTTGTTATTTGAACGAGCAGCACCGTCAATTGGATGATTCGTTTCTCAAGATACTCAATGACATCCGTTCGCAAGAGGTAACTGAATACACCTTTGAAAAGCTCGCAACGCGACTCAATAAAGAACTCTCAGGAAATATTATTCCAACCAAACTCTACACCCACAACGCAGATGTTGATGGGATTAATAATGCTGAACTTGAGAAAATTGACAAACCCGTCCATCAATATCATATGGCAACCCAAGGAATGAAAGAACTTGTTGAGGTTCTGAAGAAAGGCTGTCTCGCGCCCGAAGAATTGTTAATTAAAGAGGGAGCCCTCGTTATATTTATCAAAAATAATCCTGCAAAAGGGTACATTAATGGAACGCTAGGGAAAGTAACAGGATTTGATACTGACGGCAACCCGATAGTACAAACCTATGATGGAAGAGAAATTATCGCAGTTCCTACAAGTTGGAAGTTTGAGGAAAATGAAAAAGCCCTTGCCGAAATCAGTCAAGTTCCTCTCCGTCTCGCCTGGGCCATTACTGTTCACAAAAGCCAAGGGATGAGTTTGGAAGCAGCCGAGATTGATCTTTCCAAATCCTTTGCGTATGGCATGGGCTACGTTGCTCTTTCCCGGGTAAAATCTTTGGAAGGTATCCGCCTTCTCGGAATAAATCCAAACGCGTTTATGGTCGATGGGGAAGTGGCAAAATTCGATGAGGAGTTAATCAAATTATCCCACGAAGCAACCCGTGAATTGCAGCTATTAGAAGAAAGTAAAATCAGGGAAATGCAAGAAGAATACCTAAAAAGTATCAAACCAAAAGATGAAGAAGCAAATCATGAGAGTGGGATAAAAGAACTGTTCACCAAGTTCTTCGGGTAAATCCTTGCCAAAACAATTTTGTAAAAATCGCACACTCAACTACCAAAACCTTCTCAAAATAGCTATACTATGGAGACAAGCCAGTTGAAATATTCATTTTATCCTTAGATATAAAGGCGCGCAATAAAATTGTACGCACTTTAGAACATTTAGAAGAATTTGGCCCAGAATTAGGATATCCTCATTTAAAAAAATTGACAGGAACTACATTATGGGAATTAAGAATCCTCGGCAGTGATAGCATCCGTATTTTATATATAACTATTTCTGGTAAAACTTTTCTTCTCTTACATGGTTTTAAAAAGAAACAACAGAAAACACCATCAAAAGAAATAACAATTGCAGAAAAAAGGCTTACAGAATTTATTAAAAGAAAGAAACAATATTGACAAATATAGCAATATTGTGATAAATTTAGCTTATGAAAGATTGGAATATTTTAAAAAAAGAACTTTTACAAAACCCTGAACTTCGCAATAAGTATGAAGCTACTGAGTTAGAATATCAAATTGCTCATGCGGTTATTGGTGCAAGAGTAAAAATGGGCTATACACAAAAACAGTTAGCTGATAAGTTACAAACCAAACAATCTGTTATTTCAAGACTTGAAAGCGGAACGACTACACCATCTCTTTCTCTGCTTAAAAGATTGGCACAAGCACTCAACACTTCACTCAAAGTACAATTTAAATAAAACCGAATAACAATATAGCAATGGGATATCTCATTAATCTTCACTCCTAAATCTTTAATCTAATTTGCTACTCTGCTTCCTAATCCAAAAGGGATGACGTATAATCATCATATGACTCAAGGCGAATCCTTCATCAGTATTCTTTTACTAGTTATCATTTATTTCCTTTACCAAATTGCCAAACAGTTAAGTTATCTTACTGGTAGACGTCTCAAAATCTCCTTCTTTAATTGGCAAACCAACAAAATACATTTCAAACAAAAACCACCCAAAAAAGACTCTCCCGAAAAACTGCCAAACTAAAATCAACTTTCAAACTAAGGCTACATATGATATAATACTATAAGTTTCTGCCCATTTAGAATGAAAACAAGAATAAAAATCATTCTTGGGGCAGTTATTTTTTTCCTCTTTTGTGGAGTGAGTACTTTTTTTGGTTCTCCTGCAGATGCACAAGTTCAAACATTTCCAGTAGTACAAGTTGTTGATGGCCAAACAATTGTCACAGATATTCGTGGAAAAAAAGAAACCGTAAAACTTCTTGGAATCCAAACACCTAAAACAACACAATGTTTTGGAAAAGCCGCAGAGGATAAGCTCAAATCATATATTAACGACAAATCAGTAATTCTCATTAATGACAACACCAAAGGCAATCGTGATAGTTCAGGAGAACTTATTCGGTATGTCTACCTTCCAAACAGCAAAAGAACATTTGTTAATGGTGAATTAGTCAAACAAGGATACGCATATAGTGACAAGCAAGATAAAACAACTCTTCTCAATAAATTTAACTCATTCGAAGCATATGCAAAGTTACATAGTCTTGGTATTTGGGAAGCATGTCCGGCAAACACAATAGCTCCTACTATTTATGTAGCTCCAGTAGTGCAATATGTTGCTCCTACCACTTATATCGCACCAACTACGCCACCTGCTGCTCAATCTTCAAGTGGATTAAGTAATAACAATTATTATCAAAATGTCGACGGCAACGAAGTCCATTCTCCAGCAGATTCAACAAATGGTTCCGTCCCAGCTGGTGCAACTGCACAATGCAGTGATGGGACATATAGTTTCAGTCAACATCATAGTGGTACTTGCTCTGGTCATGGTGGAGTATCACAATGGTTATAGGTAATTAAAACATGAAACTTTTTCGCTACCGCAGACCTTCGATGAACACAATGCTCGGCATCACTCGCGCAAAAAGATCTTTCAACAGAGCAACCAACATCAGTACAGTTGAAAAATTTACAAAACCTTCAAGAATCAAACAAAGTTACAAACAGAGACTAGGTCTATACTCACCAACAATGCGCCTAATCCGTCAAACCTCCAAAGGCAACTTTCCGAGTTTTTTGGGTTTGTTTAAAAAGAGATAATAGCCCCCAAACTTTCAAATCGAGCCTAATAAGAGTATAATAAAGCTCATAATATGAAAACTCAAATAACACTTAAAGATTGGCAGCAAATGATTATTGAATTTCGTGATAAAAGAAATTGGAAGCAGTTTCATAATCCAAAAGATCTTGCGCTCTCTTTAAATTTAGAAGCAGCCGAAGTTCTAGAACATTTTCAATGGAAAAATAATGAAGAGCTTGAAGGGTATTTGGGAAAAAATAAAAATGCATTGGGGGACGAAATTATCGATGTTATTTATTATTGCTTACTCCTTGCTCATGAAGTAGACATTGATATTAATAAAGCATTTATTAAAAAGATGAAACTTAATGCTAAGAAATATCCTGTTAAAAAAGCAAAAGGGAAACATACCAAATATACAAAATTATAAATTATGGACTTTACACCCTCACTCTATGCAAAAGGCTTTTATAGATTTACCGGTCCACCGGAAAATTGGCTAACAGCAATTAAATACATGACATGGGGATTGGAAGCCAAATATAAAGATCGTTGGCAAGAAATTCAACCTGGAGATATTTTTGCAATCCATAGTACGGGTAAGTCTTTATACGGCAATGCACGATCAGGTATTATTGGGCTTGGAGTTGTAGGAGATGATTTTTCAATAAAGGATAATTTTTTATGGATTCACGAATTAAAAGATAAAGTAAACCGATGGCCACTTTTAGTACCTTTTTCTGAAATATATTTATTCAGCGAAATTCCATCGCCAGACACATGGCAAGCACCAAATGAAAATAATATTAGTGATACGAAACATTTGATTGATTTGCTACTAAAAAATGCGATACCGCTTAGTAGAATAAAGGGATTCCCGCAAATGGGAAGTTTTTCATCAGTATCAAAAGATGTTGCGAAACAAATTTTATCTGATAATTTACCATTGTATGTATACTCCAACAATCATATGCCATGGAAAAGTAGCATCATAAATCCAAAACCCACCAAACTTCTCAGAATAAATGATGCTTCAGAAACGATGAGATACGCAGATTCATTAAAAGTATTTAATACAATTCAAGCAAGAATGATTAACAAGACGCTTAGTCAATATACGAAAGATAACTCACTGCTTGCAAAAGCAGAAAATATCCATTCAACAATTTTACAAGAATTAATTCAATTATTTAAAAGTAAAGGCTATGATACTCGATCAAATCGCTTTGTTGATTTGTATGCATATAATGATAGCCGTTCATTTTTATTTGAAGTTAAAAGCACTGAAAATAAGAACTTTCGTTCTCAAGCAAGAAAGGGAGTTTTGCAGTTATTTGAATATGATTATTTTGACATAGCAAAATTTGTTCAGGAGAATAATTTACAATTTGACGAAAAATATAAAATTCTTGCCGTTTCTCAAGAGCCAAAAGATAAAAAATATATTGAGTTTATTAATAGTTTGAATGTCGGAGTTACTGTAGTAGAAAAAGAAAAATTAAAGCCTATTGGCGAGGATTCAGGAATTTCTAAAATTTAATATTTAAGTTAATTCATTTACCTTTGTGCTTTACCATTTAAATTATCAAAACCCCCAGAAACCATTAGGGTTAGGCGTCGGAGTAGGAGCCCAAGCTGCATTGAAAGTGTCACATTCTTCTTGTGTTGTTTGGAAGTGTTTACCATCGGGTCCGGTACAATCTATTTGTGATTCTGATGGCGACGGTGCTGATTGCTGATCAGATGCAGTTTGCACTATTTGTTCCTGATCTGTAGTATTATTAACTTCTGGAGCTTGTAAGGAAAGTTTTTGAGTGGTTGCTTTTTCAATAAAATCAGCTATAACACTTGTCGGAATAATTACACCCAAGTTTTGATAATTGCCTTCTTCAACAGCAGATGGAATACCGACCATACAACCCGTTTTAGAATTAACAGCAAGCCCTCCTGAATTTCCACTATCAACTTGTGCAGATGTCAGTATATTTCCGTTATCAGAAAAACTGCTTATTATTCCTTGTGTAATCGTTAAGTTACTCCCCCCGCTTGTAACAGGATAGCCATATATTGTTATTGGATCTCCAAGTTGCGGTGTTATCTTGCTACAAGTATTTGGTGATTGATACGCCGGAAATATCGTCGGATAAACTCCCCAAATTTTTCTATTAGAATCAACATAAGAACCAGTAACTTGAACAACAGCGATGTCATATAACTGACTCAGATTCGGAACTACTAAAGGTTGTGCTGTATAAATTTCTGTAGGAGCTCCTGTTTGAGGATCAGGTAATGATACTAAGCAAGTGCTTGCTCCTGTTATCACATGGTTGTTAGTAAGAATCAATCCATCTTTTGTCATTATAGTTCCTGATCCGCCCTCATTATTATCGCAAGCAATATTTACTACTGATTGAGCACTATTAACAGGAGACGTCGTATCATTCTTAGTTGAAATACATTCGTTGATTGCGCTGTTAAGTTCTTGTGGGGTTTTACCAGTAGAACTATATTTATTGCTTATACTTGTTAATTGAGAATCAGTATATTTATTTATCAATTTATCTGCTACGCAAGTACAATATGAAGCAGTTGCTCCTTTTGCTGGATCTGTGCATGATTTTACAAATGAAGTTTTGTAATTTGTCTTGAAATCAGTTGAATTATTTGTATAAAAAGCACCTTTAATAACTGTAATCATAAGTAACAATCCCAGGACCACAACAAATGCACTCCCTAATCCAAAATTAGACTTTTGTATTTTGTCTCCATATTTTTTACTCCAATAATAATTGATAATATTTTGTACTGGTAAGAGTGCAAAAATACTTAATTCAGCTAACATCCAATAATTACCTTGTAGTCTACCTAATGCACTGATAATTAAATATGCTGTTGCAAGCAATGTAGCTTTTAATTTTCTGCTAGCATCTACTTCTTTTAAGTCTTTAGCTATTATTTTAAAAAGCCAAAATGATGAAAAACCAGAAAAAATTGATACTAATAAAAGAATAAACCACCCATGTTTTTGATTATTTACTGCGTAAAATGATTTCCATTGTTTATAAAACCAGTAGAACTCATATATACCAAAGGTTAGAATAGAGAGAATAAAAAATTTCCATAATGATATGACATATGGATAAGGAGGATTATTCGTACTTATCGATCCATTAATTTGTAAGTCACTATTACTTGCATCTTCCACGATATGAACTGCAAGTTTTGCTCCACAATATTCGCAGTAGTTACTATTCTTTGGATTTAATTTACCACAGTTATTACAGTACATATTCTCTTTTAAAAAATACTCTATAAAAGCATTTATTTATCCTATATTATATCATTTAATGACTTATAGTCAAGGCTATTTACAAATTATACATAATATATTATAATCCTTTAGTATTTTATTGGGTGCTGGATTTTATGAATAAAATATTTTCAAATTTTACAACTGGCTTTCAGATTCCATTCCAACATGCTTTTCAAAAAAGTGAAAAACTTATAAAGCATCTCAAGATGGACACTTTCTTAGGTGGATTAATTATTGGTGCAATTTTCAGTCTAATTGTTAATATGATAACAATATATATTACGGATGAAATTGCTAAACAAAGAGCCCTTGAATCAATGGAGAACGAAATTGTAAATAATGAAATTCAAGCAGAAGAAACTATCAGTCTTGATAATAATTTAATAAAAACTGATCAAAATCCTAATATATTCTATACATATAATACTTATTCGGATAATGTTTGGAATAATCCTTTAACATTACAATATTTTGACCAATTAGAACCAAATTTACAAGAAAAAATAGTTGGTTATTACAATTACTTGTTAAAATACAATAATAATTCAGTTACTAAAATAAATAGTTTTTCACAGTCATCATATATGCAAGGATGTTATACCTTGGATTCGTTACCTTCTAAACAAATAGTAGGTTCTTGTAAAAAAAAGAACTTAGAATTATTGGAGACTGAAAGAAATATTGCTATTAGTGTATATAATAGTTCATTAAACGTATTGAAAATATTTCATCCAACTAAAGACCGATTAAATAGTTGGTACTTGAAGTTATTAATGGGAAATAAAGCATTACCTATTTTAGCTTTACCCATAAGGAAATAAATACTAAGAGAAAATTTCAAGCAGAGAGAAATAACTTTACAAAATAATTAGCAGCTAAAGTAAAGATATATGACGCAAGAGATAAAGCAAGAAAAATTTTCAGTTGAGTATCAAAAATTTGTATATGGTGCGATGTTGGCCTTTATTATAGTACTTCTTCCCGCAATCCTTTCATTACCCAAACTAGACATTTGGCTTTATCTAGCAACTGGATGTTTTGCGATAGCAGCACCGCTTTTGGCATTATCTCTCACAATGATTCATTTTAAATACAATACACCACCCGGTATCAATCATGACTGGTATACAAGGTGGAAAAAGCATCTACCAACTGTAATTAATTTGTCATTAGGGGGTGGGCTTATCGGCATCGAATTTATTTTTATTCATATTCAACCAATTATTGGTCTACTTTATCCCATATCAGCGGGTTACTGTGTCTATATTCTCTATAAATGCATACCCCTCAAATAATTAAATATTTCTCTATGCCGCCAGCATGAGGTCTTTTTTATTTTCTCCTTGATGAACTTTTTCTTCATCCCTTTCAAATTCAACAATGATAGTTTCCAGATTCTTATCTGTTTCTTCTCTATATTCCTTTTTTCTCCCGGACAGATCAAAGACGACGATAATGACTTCCGAGACGCCTCGTCGTACTTTGTCGGCTTTTTCGTACGCTACCGCAACATCTCTTTTGGAAATAGTTTTTTTCTTTTGCAGTTCACCCGCGACTGCTTTGACCTCTAGATCTTTTCCCTGGAGTTCTGCCCGTGCCGCGGCTTTTGCGGCTCTAAATGAGACACCCAAAAAATGTACTGTGATAAACTCATCCCAACTCGTTCCGTCATGTCCAAATGCGGCAGCAGCGGCGGCTCCAGCAGGAGTGAGTCTTGATGGGACGGTTGTTCCCAAGGAATTTCCATCAGGGACAATAGTTGCAGATACGATATCTCCTCCAGAGGCAACAACGTGTAACGCTTCATGGTGGGCAACATCTCCTGAAGATCCAAGGGTAATTGGATTTTTAGTGGCAGCGATATGTTGGCCATGTTCGGTCGTCTTTTGAACACTTTCGCCAGGGATTCCATACCCAAAGCGCTCCATAACACCTGCATTATAGGATTAACTTATCAATTAATCAAGCACACATTATTTATATCTTAATAGAACCTATCTGTTAGAATAGACATATGAGTAACGAAGTGAAGCAGGTGACGCGGTTCCGATTTATTACCAACTATCTCGAATATGTCTATGAAGGGATTTTGGCATTTATTATTCTTCTTATTCCGCCTCTTATAGCTCAAGAAAAACTGGATATATGGCTTCGTCTGGCTTTGGCTTGTTTTGCTATCGCGATACCTTTTCTCACACTTTGTCTTATCATGATTTTTTACCGCAAACATGATCCTGATGAAGTACATCAAGACTGGTATGACAAATGGCACAAATTTCACCCTTTTTCGCTTACGATTGGATTGGGAGCAGGATTAATTGGAATTGATCTTACCTTTTTTCATGTTGCTGTTTTTCTGGGAATCATATTTATAGTCTCCACACTCATTTGTTTTATTATTCATTACATCTGCGTTGATAGGAAAAAAAATGGGTGATTACTCCAAAACTCATTCCACAA
>CAZJVI010000057.1:0-9963 GCA_964549385.1 uncultured Gammaproteobacteria bacterium | reverse complement strand
TTTAATACCCTAATGCATACGATCTTGGGATTTTTTATACTAGGGGTTGATTACTATTCGTTCTTCGCCGACCACAGTAATTTTACTATCTTCTACAATTATCTCTTCGCCATTCTTTAAAAGATATAATTTATTCCCTTTATAACTCTTTTTAATTTCTTCTAACTGCCCATCTTCAAAATGAGGATAGATATCAAAATCTACAAGTCCTAATGCCGGGATAAAACTTGCTCCCCATTCTTGATCAGTTAGATACCACTCTGCGATATCTAAAGATTTACCTGTTACCATACTCCCTGCACTTGACCCAACATAAATTTTGCCTTTTTTTAGTAGAGAATGTAAATGCTTATCTAGTTGTTTTCTTCTCATCCAGTACATAAGGTATCCACAAAAGCCTCCTGCAAACCAAAGAATATCTTTATTTTCAAGTTTTTCAAGTATTTCTGAAGTTGGATAATCTTCTAATTGAATCAAAGAGATATTCGCATCTAAAGATTGGACTAAGTTCCATGATCCGCCATTTTTCCACGAACCCCAACCTTCACCGTTTGCTGCTGTTGGTAGGTAAGCTATTTTTTTACCTGTAAATCCGCCAATATATTTATCTAATTTCATAATTGTTTCAGGGTGTTTTGCTTCCGAAGCGAGAAATAATTTCATGCAATAATTATAGCAGGTCATCAACATATTACTTCTGATATTAGCTTTTTTGGCTGAATTTTAGTAAAATTGAATCCGTTGTTCGAAAGAACACATATTAATTATTGTCGAGTCGTCTAACGGTAGGACAACGGACTTTGGATCCGTTTATTCTGGTTCGAATCCAGGCTCGACAGCACTAAAAATTAGCCTCAAAAATAGGACTAGATGCTCCTGAATTCGAACCTGTTATAGCTAAAATAATAATCATCATGTAAAATTAGGTCATGTATAAAGTAGCAAAACTAAAAGATTTCAATATAATTAAAAGATCTCCGCAATTTATTGTAGAAATTACAGAAGATGTAGATAAAAAGTTCTCCACAAATTATCTAAGATTTATCAATGGACGCGATCCAGTAGAAGAAGATAAAGTTTGTATGATAAACGACGGATACAGCGCATTATACGTAATAACGAAAGGCGAGCTTACATTTACATTTTTTGAAAATGGAAAGAAGGAAGAAATTCTTTTAAGAAACAAAGAACGTGTTTTTGTTACTGCGAGAACAAAATATGAAATAACGGGCAACGGTGAACTCTTAACTATATGTTTACCTGCATACAAAGAAGCAATGTATTCTTTCCCTGAAAAGCCGCAAGTATAACTTAGTGCAAAAGTTACATCTATACGAATTTTTGAATGAAAGAGCTATATGTATCAATTGGTTCATAATCTTTTAGCCACTCATAGGTTCTAAACGTGTTGCCCAAAGCCAGCAAAATTTTCCAGCCTCAAAGTTCCATATCCATTATTCTCACCCCGAGCATGGAGTAGAACCAATTTGATATGTTTTTTTGGAATATTTAGTGATTCATAAATTACTATTAGGTAGCTCCTCATTAATTTAATTAATCAATGAATATAAAATATACTTTTTATTTAGTATGCTTTTTTAATATTTTTGTGTTCTTGTATTTGCAGTGCCTTCATACAAAAATATTCAATTCTGTCGAAAAGTTCATCTATTAGTTCGGGTTGTTCCTGTCCGATTGATTTTCGTGGAGCAAAGATATTGAGGCGTACGCCCAATCTATCAGAACCTGTACGGTCAAGTGCAACGCTGTCAATACCAGCTAAACGAAGAAGGGCATCTTCAAGCTCAGAACTGGTATAAATTTCAGCTGCAGTAAAAAGTGATGGATCAAATGCAAGCCCAAGGAAGATCCCCTGTTGAGTGCCAAGTGGACGAAGGATTCTCGCTCCAAATTTTTGATTGATATTTTCAATATATTTATGGACTCGTTTGAACTGTTTTTGCATCTTAGCTCTGTTGTGTTCAAAGTAAGCATCGGATGTATTTTCAATTACTGCACGTACTAGATGAGTAGTTTCGCGCTGAAAAGATGTCGTTAATCTGTCGCGGATTTTCTTTAACCATTCTGCGTTGCCTGTACAAGCTGCTCCAAACTTACAAGGGCCAAAAGCGTTGTAACCTTTTGAATTGCCTGTGACAAATAAGATCTTATCGTAAAGTTGAATTGAACCATTTGGAGTAGGAATGCGTAAAGCTGCGAGAGTAATATAGTTATCAATAAGGAGATCAAATGCCATATCACAAATGATCGGGATATCAACATCAACAAGAGCTTTGCCGAATGTTTTTAGCTCGTCGGGTGTGTAATAAACTCGAACGACAGGATTACCCGGCCATGTAAGCAGCACGCCGCAAAGCATACCTGTCTCTTTAACTTTTTGTATACATGTTGCAAGCGTCTCAATATCAATTTTAAATGAATCATCTGATGTAGTCTTACACGTAACAATACGAAGTCCTAATTTTTTTGCTACGAGTCCAAAATTTTTGTAAAAGCCCTCTGGGCAGATAATAACGCCACCTGGTCGTGCTATAGTTGCTAGAGCTTCATCAATCATCAGCATACTTGAATATGGGCATACAATAACTTCATCTGGCTGGACATTTATACTTTTTTCTCCAGGAAATGACTGTGATAAACGAGAAAATAATTTTTCAGCAGCAAGTTGACGTAAGATAAGCGGCTGTTTTTTATCATATAGTACATCGCTTGAATAATCGACTGGCATTTTTTTATGAAGAATTTCAGTCCAAGCTTGTTGCAACGCCTTTTGTGCTGCTTTGTCTAATGGAAGGCCAGTTTCACCATGATATGCATCAATAATGCCAGAATAAATTCTGCCGCTCGCTCCTTTGAATAAGTTGTTTTTTGTAATTGGACTATTGCGGAGTTCTCTTTTTCGCTGCTCAGAGCGATCAATCAGTACTGATATAGCATCCCCGTTTGTTGAAAGCGATATTGTTTTTTTCATATTACGCGACAATTATATATTCAAGATTAACTCATTGCAAATCCTATTATGATCTCAAGGTATGATCAAAAAGATATACTTTTCCGTTATAATAAATGAGGCCAAGTTCTTTAATTTTTCATATGTTTTGACTAACGAGGGGAAAATTTGGTTCCGCCTAATGGTAAGCTCGACAGCCCAGAAAAACAGCCTCAAAAATAGGAATAGACGCTCCTGAATTCGAACCTGCTATACTTGATTTATGGATAAACAACCTGAAAACGATGTTTTAGAAGCATTTGCTGCAACAGGAACACCCCTTCTATTATCAGGCGGACAAGGAACTACTTGGGTTGTTGGAGATATTGTCTTGAAACCTGTTGGCAACATTGCTGAAACTCTTTATGTTGCTGATGTTATGGAGAGTATCGTTGAAAATGGTTTTAGAGTTGCGCGACCAATTAAGACTGTTGAAGGAAAATGGTTATATAAGAATTGGTGTGCATATAATCGTATTGATGGTGAACACGTGAAAGCACGGTGGGATGAAAAAATTGAGCTTTGTAAAGCCTTTCATAAAGCATTATCAGCATATCTTAAACCAGAGTATTTAGATAAAGAAACAAACCGATATGCAGTCGCAGACAGAATTGCATGGCAAGAGCTACCGATAAAAGTAAATGAAAAGATTATGCCTGTATTAGAAAAACTGGAAAATCTTCTTCGTCCAATACAGGTAACTAATCAATTAATTCATGGTGATTTCACTGGGAACATTTTATTCCATGAAGGACAGTTACCAGCAGTAATTGATTTTGTCGCTTATTGGCGTCCTGCAAATTATGCTATTGCCATTATGATTGCTGATGCTATTGTTTGGGAAGGGGCAGATGAGTCAATTTTTGATCTAGTTTCCGATATTCCAGAAATTGTGCAATTGATTATTAGAGCAGAGATCGGCAGAATAATGCAGCTGGATGGACTTCTCAAAGAAGAAGGCATTGATAAACTGGGGGAAGCGGAAGATCATGAAAAATTAATTGGTATACTTTCAAGCCGTAACCGTTAAAAATTGCAAATAAACCGTTTGCTTTTCAATCTCTTGATAGTCATCTAGCCACTCATAGGTTTTAAACGTGTTGCCTAGAGCCAGCTCATAAAAAAAGACCCACAAGAGGGTCTTTTTTTGTGAGATACCGGTGAAATGGACCTGTGCTTTAGCTCGAATCTCGAAGCGAACAAAGTGAGCGAAGATGCTTTTGGGTACGCCGCTTGGAAGAAGAACTTGGGGTACAGGTTCGGCAACTGATCAATCTTAGCCTCAATTTTAATCTGTTATACTTCAGATATGGACAAAGACAAAATTACTCTTGTACTCATTAAATTTGAACAAAAACAAATAGTTTGGAAAATCTTACAAGACTACTTACAAGAGCTTTCTCAGTTTGGTAGACAGAAAAAAAACGAAAAAGGAGAATACCCGTATCAATATTTTGATAGTTATTGGGAAGATAATAAAAGATATCCTTTCTTTATTATGATTGATAATGAAATAGCTGGATTTATTTTTGTAAATAATCACTCAGTTTTATCAGAAGATAATAATCTGCACGCAATTGGAGAGTTTTATATTCTTCCAAAATTTAGAAAAATCGGTATTGGAAAAGAGGCAGCGTTTCAAATATTTAACCAATTTTCTGGTAAATGGGAAGTGTCCCAGCTAAATGGCAATTTGCAAGCAATAGAGTTCTGGAGAAAGGTTATTAATGAATTTACAAAAGATAGGTATAAAGAAATAAATAACTCATTAGGTCCTGTTCAGACATTTATATCAAATGATAAGTAACCATATTCGGTGAAGTAAAAAAAGTTCCAAGATCGTTAAGGCTCGACAGCATTAGAAATTCTTGATAAAATGAAGTAATGAAACCTCATATAACACTTCTAACATTAGGCGTAAGTGATTTAAAAAAATCTGTTGTTTTTTATCGTGATGGATTGGGTCTACCGACTGAGGGAATAGTTGGTAAAGAATTTGAAAATGGTGCGGTTGCTTTTTTTAAATTACGCAATGGATTAACACTTTCATTATTTCCTAAAACTTCCCTTGCAAAAGACGCAAATGTAACTTTTGTAGATGATAATGAGGTGCAATCAATTAGTATTGCACATAATGTGATGAGTAAAGATGAAGTTGATGCAGTAATGGAACAAGCAAAAAAAGCAGGAGCAAAAATTACCAAACCAGCACAAGATACTTTTTGGGGTGGCTATGCTGGCTATTTCCAAGATCCGGATAATTATTTATGGGAGATTGCATGGAATCCTCAAATGCTGCCAGAATAAAAAGTTCCAAGATCGTACCTGAGGGCATCTTCGATCAAGGCTTGCCAGCGAATGAAATTTAGCCTCAAAAAGCCTTGAATTTGATATAATACAAAGGTATGATAACGAAGGCAATAATTATTGGTGGATCTACAGTTGGAAAAACAACGCTCCTCAAACAGTTAAAAGCACATACGCAATTGCCAATAAGTGAATCGGACGATAAATTAATTTCATTGAACGGAGGAGAATTCCCCAAAGATTATAATTATAAACGTAATGTCTTAGCGCCCAAAATGGTTGCTGATGTATTGCTACAAAAGAAAATTATCTTCTTTAGTAATGTTGATTATTTTACTTATCAAGATCTTATCACAGCCCGACAACGGGGGTTTAAATTAATACAGCTCATATTGCCACGCGAAGATATGGAATCTCGCAATAACCATCGTATTAAACATGAAAGATATGATGACCTAAGTATTCATTTTGATAGGATGGAGGCATATCAGAAAAATATCTTTGATAAAGATATGATTGATAAAGTGATAACTACAAATAAACCAGTTGAAAGTGTCTTACAGGAATTAATGGATTATCTGGGAGATTCGTAAAAAGTTTCAAGATCGTACCCAAGGGCATCTAGATTAAGGTCGAGCTGTTTTTAAACGGCGAAGATACCAGCAGAGTGCTCGACAGTAATGAGGTTAAACAGATACAAAATTTTTACGTTTTTCGAAATATTGAAGCTACATTGGTTCGAATCCATGAGGGGTTACTATAGTTTCATTAGATTTTTAAGCAAAAGGCGTACTGCGAAAATGGGAAAATAAAGATTGCTACTATTGAAATGATACTTAGCGCAATAATAATACTATATTTAAGTGTTGTTGCTTCAACTAAGAATCTTGATAAGCCATATAAAGAAATTGCTTGAAAAATTACACCAAAGATAAGTAGTTTCCAAAAAAAGATTACATTTGGCTGGAAAACCATTTCGGTGAAAGGAACTATGATGCTCAAAGAAAAAAGAATCCACAGTAGCTTGTTATGTGAATCTTTTGTCAAAAAATACCATAATGCTAAAACAACTCCAAATGCACCAACGAAACCTATGAAACTACTTAAAAATTGAATATCCCAATAACCTAGTAATGTTTGCAAACTCCCCCAAAAAAAGTAGAGGACTTTATTATGGAGCATATGAGTTACTAAATGAGGCATACCTCTATCATTATTTATCGCATCAATTACTCGAGCAGTTAGCGTGTTAGAAGTGTAGTATAAAAAATTGTTAAAGAGCCAACAGGAAAACCAGCGTTTGAATGCAAGTAGTTCAATGATCCATGTTAAAAGGATTAAAAAAAATTTCATAACCTTAAGAATTGTACAAAAATATCATGATCTGTGTTTGATAAGTATACATTGTAAATCAGATTATTAGGATGTATATTCCCATAAAAAGGTCGAACATAGAGAAAAGTTTTATTTTTCCAAGTTGAAGGTTGGCGCCACTCAGCATCGGCATACACAAGAGGAATTGTTGGGATATAAAACATGAAATATTCTGGAATACAATCACTATTACGATCAACAACAATATACTTATAATGACTAGATTCTGTTTGAATGTCTTGTGCAACTTGTTTGCATTGTCCCCCCCAATCAATTAAGGCAGTTTTTGGGTAATGTATAAAATAGTAATCAAGAAAATAGCAAGATTCAGCAATTACAAAAAAAACTGTTAAGGCAATAATAAATTTCCCCCACGGCTTTTTTAGTGTAAAAATATGATATAAGCCAAATGCAGTAAGGATGCTAAATGGGATAGCACTTAGCAATAATCTTAGTGTATGAGGACTTGGAACTGCAAACGCAGCTGGAATTGGTGCTATCAATAATAATATAAATATACTAAAGCGAAGTAAATTATTCCGTGTTTTTTTTATAAGAAAATATATACCCGCCGTTATAAATGGCAACTGCCATAAATAGAGTAAGCCGAAATTAGCTATCTGATGTCTATTAATCTGATCTCCAGTATGAAATAGATATGATAAAGAGAAAAAAGATAAATAATTATCAAAAAAAATAATTCCATCTGCAAGATTATTTTCTATTCCTTGAGGATAGGGATTATTAACAAAAGCTGAAGTTTCTTGTAGTCGGGTTTGCCCTATTGGTGTAAGTGAAAATGAAATCATTGGATAAGCAAGAAAACAAAATAACACAAATGCAAGAAGCATATTTTTAAAATATTTTTTGTTTTTTGTTGTGTACAAAAGTTCAATAAACACAATTAAAGGAGATAATAGGCGATAAGTATGGTATGTATACATAGCAAGCGCGAAAAATATTGCTGCTAAAAATATATATTTTAACCTATTTCTTTTCTAAAAAATAATGCTTATAAGTAATCCTGTGCTATAGAAGAACAGTGCAACGGTTACTTCAAATCCGCCACGAGAAAATTGTATATGCCATGGTAGTATTGCGAGAGTACCAGCTGAGAGAAGTGCCAAAATCGATGCGTGCTTTTTCATTTTGTTTTCATTCTCTACGAGTTTTTTAGTAAGAAAGAAAATAACAATAATTGTAAGTGTGCCAGCAAGCGCTGAGGGGAAACGGACTGCAAGTTCAGTTTTGCCAAACAATATCATTGAAAACGAAACTAAATAAATATATACAGGCATTTTATAGTCACCAAAAGATTTAAACGCAAAAGGATAGGAATATCCATACTGATCTTTACCTGTATGGAGAATATCGTAAGCATTAAGACCTATTGAAATCTCATCAATGTACAATCCGGGAGGATCAGCAGTGATGTCTGCAAAGCGCAATAAACCACCAATTATTATAATTATTGTAAAAAACAGAATGATTATTTTATTATTAAAATGAAATGATTTTATATGTATACGATATTAGCCTAGTATAACAATATTTTTTATACTACGCTATGAAAAAGAATTGTTTAATATTGATCAAATCAATAGAGAGTTCTATTAGCTGTGGTCGTCTTATTTTTTAATGGACTATTCAAGAAATTAGTTGAGCTATTCACTAGCTGGATTGTTTAAATTTAGAACGTAGAACGCGGGTTCCTCCGACGTGATAGACGATATCTGCCATAAAATGTGCCAATATTGCCGCTTCTATTCCGCTGTGCCAGAATATCCAGCCGCAGATAAGGCCGATTGGAGTGTTGAGTAGAATTGTTCGAAATAACATAACACGAGATATTTCACCTAGTGTAGATTTGAGTGTGGGCAAGTGTCCCAAAGCGAAGATAATTGCCATAATACTGTTTGCAATCCAAAAGGCACTTACTGTTGATATACCAGCTGCTGTAGGTATAATTTTTGGAAATAGCCACACAACAATGGATAATCCACAAAGACGCATAAAAAGTTCTTCATTAATGCCGCCGTAAAATGAAGCGGATAAATTTTCCCAGTAAGTAGTTTTTAAGGCTATGTCGAGCAGTTTTTTAGGAAAATATGGTAAGAAAAGGAGGTCTACTAGTAGTAAAAAACTACCTCCTATTATGCCCAAGCCTGAAGCGCTTATCAGGTTTGATGTAAGTGTTTGATTCCACCCTTTACCTGTGCTAATAGTTTCAATCAGAGGAGCACCGTGTCCCATTTGATGAGACAGAATCAAACCGATACTTATGGCTATAGAAAAAAGAACGCCATTTTGAATAACTGACAGAAGAATAAGTATCCAAAATGGCAATTTAAGTCGTATATTTTTTTTTGATTCTTTAAGTAGTCGTAAGCTATAGGGAATGATTGCTATACTTCCCAAAATTGCAGCAAATAAAAGGATACTAAATTCAAACCAAAAAGAAGTGAACATATCTTATTTATAGTATATAAGAGAACAATACAAAATTCCAAGATGGTTCAGCATAAATTCCTCCAAAGGCGAGCTTGCAAAATTTACTAATAGATGCACATAATAACTCACCTATCGTATAATGAATGTATGAAATGGAAAGTGACCGATGTGAGAAAGGCTCTGGGTGGAAAGCTAATTGGGAAACTTTTTATGAGAGAAATGGTATGCACAACCCTCATTCTCCTTCCACAAGATGTTTTAGAAAATGTATGTGCTGCAGTATGGTTTATCTCTTCTCCTGAAGATGCGTGGGCCTTTTCTTTTCGTGGATCTGAAATAAAAAATAGAAGCCTTGTTATTCTTTCTGATGAATTATTCACGCAAAACGAAGCGCAAATTAGATTCACAATTTTACATGAGGTTGGCCATATAGTTTTGGATCATAGAAATTCCATTGGATATGAACAAACTCAATCAGAAATTGAACAACAGGAAAATGAAGCAGATCATTTTGCGAAGAAATATCTATAGTTATATATTTTAGTGTGATAGAATTATTTGTATGAGGAAAATTATTTTTCTTTATGGTCCTCCAGCTGTTGGTAAACTCACCATTGCTAAAGTACTTGCATCCAAAATAGATTATAGATTATTGCACAACCACTTACTTGTAAATCCTATTGCAGAAGTTTTCCCTTTTGAAAATCCTGCCAATAGATTATTAACAAGAGAATTTCGTTTGAGAATTATAGAAGAAGCCATAAAAAGTAATATCAACCTCATAAACACTTTTGGTATTGCAGGCAATAACCCTTTTAAAC
>CAZJVI010000056.1:0-10172 GCA_964549385.1 uncultured Gammaproteobacteria bacterium | reverse complement strand
GCATTTTTTCTTCCGGTAGAGAACTTTTTATGGTCCGCAATTTGCTCCATGCAAGCGTAACCGTTTCGAGAGGCACGGGAATATATTGTTCAGCTTCCCAATAAATCGCGTTTCCCAGCTCATGTTCAGAAATCACCGGCATTTCAATAACTTTGGTAAATGCATGATTCTCCGGCAATGCGAGATTGACATCATTGGTAGTAATTTTTGCATCGATAACGAGTTTGTTTATGATTTGCGCCATTTCCTGATGATCAAATGGCGACTCTGACTGCATGCCCTGAATAGGTGTCGGAGTCATTAGAGATGTATTGTATGAAATGACATTTTTCTCGCGGTTTAGCCACACCACTTTTATTGAAGTTGTACCAATATCCAATCCAAATGCATTACTTTTCATAGGTGTTTTTTATGGAACAAATAACGAATACTGAAAAATTTCGGAAGGAAGTTTTGGATAATAACGGTAAGTTTGTATTTCGCGTTGCGTCCCTCCTGAGCTGCCTGTCGATTGAATAACAGTTCCTTGTGAAGGCAATCCACCACTGTCTTGTACTGCCATCATGGTTGATGCATACAGCGGTGTAATGCTCGCAACGAGCCCTGTTCCGGCTCCTATGGCAATAAGTGAACTTTTATATGCATAATTTCCCCCTGCAACTGCATACGATCCTGGAGCAACACTGACAAAGGCATTTTTTGCTTGACGGTTAGCGCATGGATCAAAAAGGTAACGTGTCAGATGAGGATTCGCTGTTGTGCCTGTCAATACGGACACTTCCAATGCAGCCATGGTATTGGTTGCTTCAGATTGGGTGCAATTATCAGAAGGTTTCCCCCAATAAACGGTAAATGACCCTCCCCATTGATTGGTATAGCCAGGGTATGTTGACAACCAAAGATCAATAGCATCATCTTTTAGAATCGGCGAGCCGCTATTCAACTGAAACGCGGGGCCGGAAAGATTTACAACAGTAGTTGTGTAAGATGAATGATTTGAAAATGAACCGGTGGCGTTGTTATTGCTTGTAAGGGATTGCTCAACGCCTGCTTCAGCGGCCGAAAATGCCTTTTCAGAACTTGCGGAATCTTGTGAGGTACGGGTATTGGTAACTGAACGCGCGGCAACGGACAATCCCACCGTTAAAACGGTCACCATAATCAAAACAACAATAAGCATAATTTGTCCTCTTTGATAGTCTCGCATAATGATAATCTAACTAGAATACTCCATAATTATCGTAACAAGCTATAGGGATGGTGTCAACGACGAAGGCGATCAAACTCTTATTTTACTGAATATTTCTTAACGTAACGCTCGTTTGGAAAGGAAGAGTAAAATTTGTTTCGGAAAAACCTCCAGGGCTTGATGGAGACAAAACATACTGAATTGTTATTATTGGCGGCACAGCTACACTCGGCTGCTTGCAAACAAAAGAGCATCCAGACACTTTTATAGAATTGGTATCAAATAAGGATGCACCATTGGATGAAATAGTATTATTGGCACAACTATATGTTGTTTGCAGTTGATCACTAAGAGATGTAATCGTCACTGATGATGTTGTTGCAGAGGGAGTACATGACGCCGGAGCATCAAGCGTCTGGGAATAGCGTATGCTTCGGGCAATTTGGGAAAGAGTATTGTCTCCCGTGAGACGGGCAGTTTCAAGCAAATCGGTTTTTTTCGTTTCTCGAAGCGTTACCGTGACAACTGAAACGGCAATGGATCCAATGACAGTCAAAATGCCAATAACTGTTAACATCTCAATAAGGGTAAAGCCACTATTCACTTCTTTTATCATACTACTTCTAAACTCTAATTTCTCAATTCATCTATGGTCCTTGCACTGGATTTGTTGTTGATAGACATGAAGTCTCCGTTTCATTGTGACAATACGCTCCTATCTGACATTTGCCGTCAGTAAAAGAAACAATAACAGTAACTTTTGAAACAGTGGCAGCGCAGCCGTTTTGCTGTATCTGCACAGATCGGATAAATTGTCCTAAATTCGGCGAAGAACAATTTGCTTGCACAGTACCAAGTGATGTCGGATTTTGCCCAAGACAATATGTACCGCCGTAATTCTTAAATGTTGTATATCCTGCGTCACGAATTTGAGTAACAACTTCTGCACCTTGTTGGGCATATTTTGTTGCAAGTGTTTGATTTTGATTAAAAGTCGCGTTACTTAATGAAGATGTCACAGAAGTAGCAATCGCTGAAATAACAATCGCAATGATTGCTAAAGCAGCAAGCGTCTCAATAAGGGTCTGCCCAGACTCCTTTTTACTTCTCACCTCCGACTTCTCACTTCTCACTTTATTTATCATATTACTTCTCATTTCCTACTTCACACTTTACTGTACTGAAATATTGCCGATTTTACTGACGGTGATTGTTTTTGTTTTTCCATAGCCATTTACATAAATTGTCGCAATATTTGCCACACTGCCGGTTGCAACACTAAAGAAAACCGTTGCAGTAGACCCTGCACCGAAAATCAATTCGGGTGGCATTTTATTCGTGGAAACAACTTGTTGTATTGGAGGTGTACCGCAAACAGCAGAAATAGTATATTGCTGACTGTTAACGGTTATATTTACCTGATAACCCATGAGTGTATTGGCTCCGCAGCTTGCTGGTACAACTTGTGAAATTGCTTTTGATCTCGCAGATCCTAATTGCGTGGCCACATTTGTTGCATTTGATCCCACTGTTTGTGATGCATTATAACTGGAATATGACGCTATACCGAGGGACGTCAATGTCGAGATAATGCCGACAACGACCAGCATTTCAATAAGAGTAAAACCATCTTGAAGTGAGAAGTTTTCTAAAAATCTATCCACAATTCTATTATCAACTTTAAACTCTCAACTTTCAACTCATTAGGGATTTGTGAGGGTGTAGGACCAATTTGTATTTCCGCCAGTACATAATCCAGAATTATTTGTGGCATCTTTTTGAGAATCGTTTACATTTTCAAGACAGGCAATCAATGTATAGCCACTGCCTGCACCTGTTTGAGTATAAGTATAAGAGTACTGTCCTGTATTGAGCGGGTCACAAGGTATTTTTTGTATATAGGTTGTACCGTTGTTGACCAAACCGGGGCTGCTGGGCCCGCAAGCGGGAAGAGGAGAAGCGGGATATATTCCTTGATCAGCACGATACAATTCAAATGCGGCCTGGAGCTGCCTCATATCGGATTTTCTCTGAGCATCACGCGCACGTGCTTTGGCACCAATAAAATTCACTAAAAGAAATGACGTCAAAACTCCGATAATCGCCAGAACCAAAAGCAGTTCTATCAGCGTAAAACCACGATTCTCTCTCTTTATTAAATTAATTTTTTTCAAACGTTTCATACTAGATACTAACTACTTACTACTAAACTTAGGGTGATACGTTTGGACTTGAAACTCCGTAATTACACATTCCGCCGCATGAAGTAGGGTTCAAACTGTTTGTAGACAAACTTACGCACGCTCCACCTTTATTACATGCCTGCGGGTCGCTCGTTCCGCGCTGTAAATTTGCATAGAGATAATATGTCTGTCCAGCCGCTGCTGAATAGTAAACATAGGTATTACCTGCAGTTGGATCTTTAGGTAATATACTTATATACGGCTGCCATGGACCACCCCAGTTGATTGCTACATTGCCTGGCGCTATTTCATTATTTACAGAAGGTGGATAATTTCCTTTGTCTTGATAGTAAAGTTCTAGTGCTCGTTGGATAGTTTCCAAATCAGACTTACGATGAGCATCATTTGCTTTCTGCAACTGTGCCGATGGATTGATAGCAATAAGCAAAACCGTTGCGAGGATACCAAGAATACCGAGTACTACCAGAAGTTCAATAAGGGTAAAACCTTTTCTCATACTTTTATTATTATCTTTCATTTCTTCAGTTGCAACTCCTAATTTATAAAGTAAGGTAATGAAAAATCACACCAAGCAAAAAATTACCCCACAACAAACTAATAAGTGTTCCAGATACGAGAAAGGGACCGAAAGGAATTGTTCCTCCTTTAAATCGTTTCTTTTTCATCGCAACAAGAAGCAGTGATACTATCGCACCGGTTACAAAGGCAATATATAATCCTAAAAACACGCCTGGAAACCCTAGGGTAAATCCCATCAAAAAAGCATAGACAACATCTCCAAATCCCATACCTCGACCTTTTGTGAGGAAAAAAAGTAAGAAAAAAAATCCACCTGCTCCCAAAGCTGACGCGATACTAGCAAGAATATTTATATGCAGGTCCAAAACTGGAGATAAAAAATACCATACTATTGTCATACACAAAGCTGCCGCAACGGCAGTGAAGGGGATAATGCCATAGCGTAAATCTGCAAAAAAGATGACAATCAGCGCACCGCTCAAAATAAAATAATAAAGAAGCTGTATAAGATGTTGAAGTTGAAAAATTGATCCTCCTGGATTTGCAATTACAACCGAACTGGCTGCAAGGTAAACAATGGCTGTACAAATTTCTATTGAAGGGTAAAACCAGCTTAATTTTTTGTGACAATAACGACATTTGCCGCCCAGAAAGAGAAAAGAAAAAATCGGAACAAGATCCAATACTCCTAATATATGTCGACAGTGATCACAATGGGATCTGCCTTTCCAAATCGATTCTTTACTGCTGAAGCGATCAACGATAACACCTAAGAAACTCCCAACAGCCGAACCAAAAATAAAAATGAGAATATAAAATGGAAATAACATAAGGCAATCTAAAAGCTAGAAATCAAAAGTCAAAATTTTGCATTATACTTGTAAATGTATTAAATCAACTTTTTCTTTTTGATCATTTGTGCTTTCAGTTTTGAGTTCTTGTGCGTCGGTTTCTTCAAATTTTTTTAATGTAAAAGTAAACATTGATCCTTTCCCACGTCCTTCTGAAGCTGCTTTAATTTCTCCGTGATGCAAATCAATAATTGATCTACAAATATAGAGTCCCAATCCCGTCCCCATGCTTGTGCTGGTTTGATTGGTAACATATGAGCCTTCGAGGAGCCCAAATTTTTGGAATAATTTCCCCATATCTTCAGGAGCAATACCTGCTCCGGTGTCGGCAATTTTCGTCTCAACAAATCCATCACTTTGTGAATAACTGATGGTAATAGAGCCTCCTTTTGCGGTAAATTTAAGTGAATTGCCGATGAGATTGAACATCACTTCTTTAATTTTATCTGTATCGGCAAGGACAGACGGCAGAGATTCAGGCTTTTGAATGATAACGGAAACGCCGAGCTCATTGGCGCGCGGAAGAACTTCATCAACAACTTCCTGAGTCAGAGCAATCATATCAACAGATTTTAACTCAATGGTAATTCGTCCTGATTCGATTCTGGAGATATTAAGCATATCATTCACAAGCCGTATAAGCCGATCTACAGAGTTGTAGCCGCGCTCTACGTAATACTTCTGTTTCTCGTTTAATTCGCCTCCTTTGCCATTCAGTGCCATCCAGAGATAAGATTTGATAGCAGTCATTGGCGTCCTCAGTTCATGCGAGGCAACAGACACAAATTCATTTTTTAGTTTATCAAGAGCTTTTAGACGCTCGTTTGCAGCTTGTACTTGATTATACAAGAGAGCATTATCGATTGCTATACCGACAGTTTCGGCCAACCGATTTAACAAATCTCGCCTATATTCAGATACTCGCGCTTCGTCCTCTTTAAGTCCAATTACCATTGCTCCTATGAGTTCATTTCTCACAACAAGTGAATAAGTAAAAACACTTTTTATATTTTCTTTCATCAGACTATCGCCTTTTTCTGTCAGCAAAACACTGCTTAACGAAGGTGATATCTTTAATTTTTTCTCATTGATCGCCTGAACAATGGTATTTTCAAGATAAGACAGAGGAATTTCATTAAGATATTGTGTACAACTTACTTCTTTACCATTCGGTCCAACCTCAGAGCAGGCAATCCTTTTTAATGTTTTATTCTGTTTATTGTACAAAAAAATACTCGCTATTTGGAAATCTATATCCGTAATCAAAAGAGAAGTAACGAGTTTAGCAATTTCTTCCGGATGGGTAATAGAACTAAGAATCATTTCATTTATCCGCTGCAGCAATGCGAGCGTTTTATTCTTTTCCGTTAACTCAAAACTTCTTTTATACATTTCGGTATTAATGTGCTCTACATCGGGTGAGATAGCGAGAGTATCTTTCTTTTTATCGCCTCCAAAAAGTAATGAATAATCCAAATTCGTTACCCCAAAGCTGATAATAAATACTGCTGTTGCAAAAAGAAGATCTACCCAACTTCCGTTATAAAACGTCTTCACGGTTGTTGTATAGGAAAATGCAGAATCGGCAAAATAATTAACAAGAACACCTAAGAGAAGAAGAATGATGGGCCATTTAAAAATCCCTCCTAAAAACCGAAACGACAAACCATAAGTAAGAAGAGCCAATGTCGCAATAACAATATCCCCAACCGGATACGCAAGATCAAAAAAGATTTTTACCATGCTTCCTCCCATAGGAAGGACTCCCTGACGAGCAACAATAATCAAGAAATAATACGAAAATACTATCATCACAAGAGGAATGAGCAGCAATAATAATTTACCGCTTTTCTTCTTTAAACCAAATCTGATACCTGTTGCCGGTCCAAGATAAAAAACCCCCAGAGCCCACAGAGGATAGCTTAAGATAAAACAAATATCAGCCAGAGAGGGATAGGGGATTGCTTGTTTAAGAAAGAAATTATAATAGGACCAGATCAATTCACCATATCCCCACGAAATAAGCCCCAAAGATAAAAAAAGCATTGCCTTTCCCATGCTGCTCTTAAAAAAGCCCCATTTCTCAGCATTATGAAATCCGACAATCCCGCCAATAAGAGGAAGAAGACTATAACTTAATGCAAAGATATAACTAAAAGGAGCCATTTTTATGCCAGAAATTGCATTTTGCCAGTGAGTTGGATCATGAGAAAAATTTAAGAGAGAACTCGCAATCCAAAAAAAAGCAAGAATAAAATACAGTCCACAAAGGAAAATGGCAGCAGGAGTTATCCTCATACTTTTATATTACAGAATCTTAAAGAAGAACGCTAGGAATTTGATCTTTTGGCGCTTGAGTAATTATCCCTTTCACAGCCTCTCTACATACTTCTATGGACGCTTGACCAAAAAGCTTGGCATATTGATCAACTAATTTTTCCAAAACTTCTTTTGCATTCCCAACTATTTTAATATTATCGTCACTTACCACTTCAAGCCCCTCAACCTTCCTTGCCTGTTCAAGAGCAACGGGACCGATAATATTCTCTTGTTCTTTTATAATTTTTTCAACTAATTGCGGTGTTATATCCATAGGATTAAATTAAGAGCTCACGTTTTTTCTGTATAAAAACTTACAATTCCAAAACTCATTAAAAACATAGCTACTGTAAATAATAAATCCGGATAGCTACCATTAAAATATGTATTTATTGTCGTCGTGTAAGAGAAAGAAAAATCACCAAAAAACATTGCAACAAAACCTAAAAGAATAATAATAACAGGGAATTTAAACCTTCCACCTAAATATTTGAAAGAAAGACTATAAACAAGGAGTGCAATTGTTATTATAACAACATCTCCAATCGGATAAGCAAAGTCAAAAAATACTTTGAATAATCCTCCTCCAGAAGTAATAGATCCAGCTCGAGCAACAGTTACCAATAAATAATAAGAAAGAGCTAATGTCACTATGGGAAAGACAACCAAATATAATCGCCCCATTTTCTTCTTCAAACCATATTGAACACCAGTTGCTTTAGAAAGAAAAAAGATTCCGATAGCCCACAAAACAACCGCAGCAATAAAACCACCATCTGATAAAGAAGGATATGGAATATTTTGATGAAGAACAAAATTATAGTATGACCATAAATATCCCCCAACGCCGCCCCAAGATATTAATCCCGCACTTAGGAAGAAAACTCCTTTTCCTACTGCACTTTTAAACATTCCCCATTGTCTTGAAATAATTATTCCAAAGACACCGCCCAAAAATGCCATATTAGGTAACGCAAAACTATAAGTTAAATTTATTGGGAGGTTTGTAGGCTTGGTTAACTGAATTCCAGCCCAAAAAATGACCATCAATACAAAATATCCGAGAAGAAAAGAAGAGTAATTATTGAGCTTCATAAGAAACCTTACCTACTTATAGTAAATGTCTTTTGTAAGGAAATGTCAAGACACAAATGAGGATCACAAATCACCTACAGAATTATTAATAAAAATATCTTCTACTACTGCTTCTTTAGGCAATTTTAAGATATCAACAATTACTTCGGCAATGGTTTGTGGCTTTATAAAATCTTTTTTTTCTTCCGTACTTACATGTTTATAAATATTTGTATCTACAGAACCAGGTCGAATACTCGTAACTCTAATTCCTCTTTCTCGCACTTCATGTCTAATGCTTTGTGTAAATCCTTCAACTGCAAATTTACTAGCACTATATATCGACCAATCTGAAAATCCTTTTATACCGGCTATTGATGAAATATTACATATAATGCCAGTATCATTTTTTATGATGTCTAAAAAGATTTTTGTGGTAAATATTAATCCGCATACATTTGTAGAGAATATATCATCATAGTCTTTTTCAGTTACATCTGTAATTTTTTTTTCATAAGCAACACCTGCGCAATTTATCAATCCATCAATGGTATTTATTTTCAATGAGGAGCGTACCTGTTGGTAAGCTTGATTAATTTGTTCTATTGAACGAATGTCTGTGTTTATACCAAAGACATTAGAACCGTCTACAATATCTATCGATTCAGCATTCCTTGATAAAATAATTACTTTATGCTCTTGGCTTAGCTCTCTTGCTAATTGGTAGCCCATTCCAGAACTTCCACCAGTTATTACATAAACCTTTTGCATATTATTTCTTAATCAATTCTAAAATATAATCAGGGCTTTCTTTTATAAAGTCATCCCATTCGCTTTGTGATCTCTCAAGAGTCGGTATATTGAACTTTTCGATTGCGTCGCTTATCGCATTAAGAAACCTATCAACATGTTCATTTGTATGTGTTGCGTTAATAGATGCTCTTAACCGAGCTTTTCCAGGCGCTACTGCAGGAACTGTTACAGCGCTGCATAAAATGCCATAATTATATAAAAAGACTTCTATATCGTATGCTTTTTTTTCATCATAAATCATAATAGGAATAATCTGAGAGAATCGTAAAGGAAAATCAACCCCTAAATCAAAGAGTCCTTTAAGCATTCTATAAACATTTTTCCAAAGTTGTACTCGTAATGATTCTTCTCGTGCTGCAATTTTTACTGCCTCAATTAATCCTGCAGCCGAACTCGCAGGTAGACTGGAAGTGAAATAGTATGTTGAAGTATTCATCTTCAGCATATCAATAACTTCTTTCTTCGCGGAAACAAATCCACCCAATCCACCAAAAGCCTTACTTAGTGTTCCCATAAGAAAGTCTATTTCATTTGAAACGCCGAAGTGTTCAGCAGCTCCTCGTCCATGTTTTCCATAGACTCCGCTACCATGAGCATCATCAATCATTACCGCTGCGTCGTATTCTTTTGCTAACTTTGTAATTTCATCCAGAGGAGCGAGATCTCCATCCATACTGAAGACACTATCGGTAACAATAAAAAGATTTGCGTGTTTATATTGTTCCAATTTTCCTTCAAGACTTTTCATGTCATTATGCAAATATCTTACGTGACGGGCTCTAGACAATTTAATGCCCATTTGAATACTTCTATGATTTAATTGGTCGCCGAGAATAATTGTTTCAGTTCCGGGATCTTGTTTTTGATAGAAAAGTTCCATATAGAAATCGACATCTGTAATAGCGGAAATAACCCCAACATTTGCCAAAAGTCCGGTTGCAAAAATCATTGTGTCTTCCTTACCTTTATACCAAGAAAGCACTTCTTCAAGCTCCTCAAGAACGCGTAAATTTCCACCCAGTTTTCTTGATTCAGACGTACCATTACTGTATTTCACTAATGCGTCTTTGCCGGCATTAATCACTTCTGGTCTCTTACTCAGGCCCAAATAATTATTTGAACAAAAACTGACGAATGTTTTGTTATCGATAATCAACTCAGGAGCAGCCAATTGATCAATAAGCACATAAGGATGAGCCAGCT
>CAZJVI010000055.1:0-10182 GCA_964549385.1 uncultured Gammaproteobacteria bacterium | reverse complement strand
AACGGAGAGGAAGCGCTTAATAAACTCAAAGAAGGCGGATATGACCTGATATTGTTGGATATTATGATGCCAAAACTTGACGGTTTGGGTGTAATGGATGCTCTCTCTGCAAATCCACCACAGACAAAAAACGGCCCAATTCTCCTTCTCACCAATCTTGACCATGATCCTTTAATAAAAGATGCTCTGAGCAAAGGGGCTGCTGCATTCATCGTCAAAGCCGATATAACTCCGCAAGACCTCCTAATTCAAGTTAAAAAGTACCTCGAAGAAACAAATTAATCTGTTCTTTGTGTGTACAAAGAACCAAATACATCGGCAAGGCTGTGCTCGCTAAAAATCTTTTTCATTTCACTAAAAACTTTGCAGTTTTCTTAACGTTCCATTCCAAAGATTTTTTTAACGCTGCGCGCAGTAATGCCGATAAATAGTAACTTTTTTATTTTTTGCAAATAAACTCAACTAATATTGGAAATCAAATTATAAATCGGTGTGATAATAGAAATTATTAGAAACCCGACCCCAATTGCAAGCATAACCATAATGATTGGTTCAAGAAGTGTTGACATCACTTTTACTTTTTCTTCCACTTCACGTTCAAAATAATCTGACGCTTTTAATAACGAAGCATCGAGTTTACCTGTTTGTTCACCAATTTTTACCATCTCAATAATAATTGGTGGAAAAAGCGTGCTTGTCTCCATTGCGCTCCCCATAGAGATTCCTTTCTCAACACGTTTTGCAACGGTCCCTATTTCTTCTTTATATAACACATTTCCTACAACGTCACCGCTTTTAAGGAGTGACTCAACGACCAAAGACCCAGAACTAATCATAAGAGATAGCGTTCGGGAAAATTCTGCCATAATACTGTCGCTGATCATTCTGCCAAATATCGGCAATTTTAAGACATATTTATCAACCGTTTTTCTTCCTTGCGGTTTGTTATACCACTGGCGTATATAATAAAATGCAAGAGCTGCAAGAGCAATCGCAATATACCAATCATAGATAAAGAAATTTGAAACACTAATAATAAAAACTGTTGCGGCAGGAAGCGGCAAATTTAAATCACCATAAAGTACTGTCAATTGGGGAATAACAAAAATCATCATCACTACCATAACCAAAATCATCATTATAACAACAATAACCGGATACATAAGCGCGCCTCTGATAGTACGAACCAATTTATCATTTTTTTCCAAATTGTCTGCAAGACGCGTTAAGACTTTATCCAAAAGTCCTGACACTTCAGCTGTTTTGATAAGTGCGATATAAATAGGGGAGAACACGTGCGGATATTTCTCAAGCGCTTTTGAAAGCATTGCGCCATCTTCAATATCTGAAATAATCCCTTCAATAACTTCTTCAAGCGCGGCATTTTGCGTTTGATTTTTCAAGATATTCATTGCCTGTATAAGGGTTAATCCTGATGTGATCATCGATGCAAGTTGTCTCGTAAAAAAAATAATATCTCCTGGTTTTACTCTCCGAAGAAACGGAAGATAATGAGCCAAGCCGGTTTTATTTTCAGGAAGAATTTGTATCGGGATAAATTGATGATTGCGGAGATACGTTGCTGCTTCTTTAACGTCCTTTGCTTCTACCAATCCGCGGATTGTTTTACCATCTTTGGTTACTGCTCTGTAATATAATCTCATACATATTTCTCAGTTACCCAACCATTCTCTCAAGATCAGCCACCCGCAAAGCATATGGTTTGGCGTCATCGAGGGTAATTATCCCTTCTTTTACCAACTGTGCAAGTGAGTCATCAATAGTAATCATTCCCATATCTTTCGATGTCTGGATCACAGAATCGATAAGATGAGACTTCCCATCGCGGATGTTGCTGGCGACAGCAGGTGTCCCCAAAAGCACTTCATTTGCAGGGATGCGACCACCGCCAATTTTGGGAATTAGCCGCTGGGAGATAATGCCTTGCAGTGTTGCAGCAAGTTGTATTCTGATTTGCGTCCGTTGATCCGCTGAAAAAGCATCAACAATACGATCAATACTTTGTGAGGCAGAATTAGTATGCAGCGTTGAGAAAACTAAATGTCCGGTCTCTGCAAGAGTAATCGCTGCCTGCATTGTCTCTGGATCACGCATTTCACCAATCAAAACGACATCCGGATCTTCACGAAGAGAAGAACGGAGCGCCAAATCAAATGAATGCGTATCAATACCCATTTCACGTTGAGAAATAATGCTATTGCCTTTTGGATATACATATTCAATCGGATCTTCTATTGTTAAAATATGGCACGATTTATTCAGATTGATTTCATTGATAATTGCCGCCAATGTACTTGATTTACCATGACCGGTTGGCCCAGTGACTAACACAAACCCTTGTTTCATTTTCGCAAATTCATGACAAATTTTCGGAAGACTTAATTCTTCAATAGTACGGACACCTGGCGCAAGAAAACGAAGCGCTGCAGCAAGCGTTCCTTTCTCAAAATAAGCATTAATACGAAATCGTCCGAGTTCTTGTGGGGTTTTCCCTTTATATCCAAAAGAAAAATCAAGTTCTTTATTGGTTAACAGGAGTTCCTTTTGCTCAGGCGTCAATAGAGAAAATATCATCGATTCCATATCAACAGCTTTCAGTGCTGGATAAGTCGTCAGATATCGTAGTGCGCCATCGATACGAAAAGTTGGAGGCAAACCAACCATCAAATGCAAATCCGATGCTTTATTTTTAATTGTTAATGTTAATAATTCTTGTATTTCCATAATGGTTAGGTGCTAGGGACTAGGTGATAGGTACTAGGGATAAAAAAATATTTTCCCTTATAACCTAATACCTAGCACCTATAATCTATTCCTGCGCTACTCTGAGCACTTCTTCCATAGTAGTATCTCCTTGCAATACTTTCAAGTAGCCATCTTGTTTCATCGTAATCATTCCTCCAGCAATAGCCTCATTTTCAATATTTTGTTCACTTGCTCCTTCCAGTATCAGACGGGTAATTTTTTCAGATACTGTCAAAACTTCATAAATACCGATTCTTCCCATATATCCAAGATGTCCGCATTCTTGGCATCCTTTTCCGCGATAAAATTTCCCCTCGCTTTTTGCTGGATACAAATTGCCCAGCACTTGCTTCAATTCATTTAGAAGTTGTGCAGGTGGGGCATATGATTCTTTACAATGAACACAAATCTGTCGGACAATACGCTGTCCCACAAGGACATTAATTGTTGATGCCAAAAGAAAACCCTCTGAACCCAAGTCAATCAAACGGGGGATTGCGCCAGCAGCACGGGAAGTATGCAGCGTTGAGAAGACCAAATGACCTGTCAATGCGGCTTGAATAGCAAGGTCTGTTGTCTCTTTATCACGAATTTCTCCAACAAGAATAATATTTGGATCCTGTCTTAGAAAGGCTCGAAGCCCTTCCGCGAATGTCAATCCAACGGTAGCATTAATCTGCACCTGGTTTATTCCAGGAATTTCGTATTCGACAGGATCTTCAAGAGAAACGATATTCACGCGCGTTGTATTTAGACGAGAAAGGACAGCATACAGTGTTGTTGTTTTTCCAGAACCGGTAGGTCCGCAAACAAGAATAATCCCGTGAGGCCTGAGAATTCCCGTCTCAAGCGCTTTCAAAGAAATTCCTCCCATTCCCAATTCGTTAAGCGTTGGAATGCCACCTGTTTTATAAAGCAAACGCAATGCTATTTTTTCTCCCTGGACTGTCGGAATAATTGAGACACGGATATCAACTTCCTGATTGTTGATTTTTAAACTAAACCGACCATCTTGTGGTATACGATGCTCATCAATCTTTAATTCCGCAATAATTTTAATTCTTGAGATCAACGAATCGCGGACATTTTTGGGAAGACTCAATTTGTCATAAAGAATACCATCAATTCTGTACCGGACTCGCAATTTATCTTCAAGCGGCTCAATATGCACGTCCGATGACCTACTGTTCACTGCATATTCCAAAATGGTTGAAACAATTTTCGCAATCGGCGCTTCTTTAATAATTTCACCTATTTTTGCGCTATCAACAACATGTTTTTCAGACATTTCTTGTGTTTCTTTGATAGCTTCACCAACTTCGCCGACAAGTTCTTGCCGATATTGCTCTTCAATTGCAGCTTTCACGTCATCAGGATTTGCCGCAAAAGATTTAATGAGAAGTCCAGTCTTTTGTCTGATAAAACTCTGCGCGTCAAGATCGGCTGAATTTGCCATCGCAACGGAGAGTGTTTTGGTAAGATCATCATACGCAAAAGGAATCAATGTGAACCGATCAACAACGGAGCGGGGCAAAAGACTCAGTGCCTGCGGTGAGAAGGAGACAGTCGAAAGAGAGATATACGGCACACCCAAGAGTTTTGCCTTCTCTTCAGCAATTTTTGCAGGTGAAACAATATGCATAGATACAAGAACATCCTCGGGAGGCTGGCCGGCAGAGGCACTTTTTAGTTTGACGGTCTGATACTGCTCATTAGTAAGAACACGCTCCGAAAGAAGTGCGTCAAGCAGTGAAGTATCACCTGACGAATCTTGAGAAATAGGTGATGACGGTGGAGTTAATCCGGGCATTATTATAATAGTAAAAAATAACCGCGGTCAAGTCAAGGAAAAGGTATCACTAACATCAAAACAAGCCCTTGATACTTTTGATACTTTTGATACACTTGATACAACTATATATGGTCAGTTTTATTATTGTCGCAAAAGATAAAAAGAAACGCGAAGCGTATATCAAAGATTACGCACTCGAACAAAACATAGATTTTTTTGATATCAGTATTATTGATAAATCCGCAAGCATTAAAACAACACAAAGCATCGGTATCGAAACAGTAAAATTAATTCAGCAAAAACTGTACTTCAAACCCCTCAAAAGTCCCAATAAAATAATCATTATTGAAGACGCACAATTATTAACACCTGAAGCGCAAAATGCACTGCTGAAAATTTTGGAAGAGCCGCCTGCAAATACATTCATTTTTTTAGGGACGGAAACGCGAGAGTCGCTTTTGCCCACAATCCTTTCACGATGTCAAATTATTGAATTGCAAGAAGAACAATTAGTTCTTTCAGATAAAACTCGTGAGGAACTTAGCAATTTTATTGAGAACTTGCCTGACTTTTCTATCGGAGAGAGGTTGAAACACGCTGAACAACTGGCAAAAGATAAAGACAAAGCAATCGAATGGATCGAAAACCTCATTCTACTTCTTCATGAACAATTATTGAATTATTATATGCAAAGTCAAAAACAAAATCATACAATTCTCAATTCTCAACTCTCAACTCTCAACTCCTTCCAGTCTCTCCACACCCTCTTGAAAACAACCAACGTCAATCCGCGTTTTGCGATAGAGAACACCTTACTCAACCTTTAATTTGATAGAATATAGGGATGAACTTTCTTGCAAAACTGCTGCAAAAAGAAAAAAAACATTTTGACCTGCTTCACAACCAAACACAACATCTTCTGGTATCTATTTTTCTCTATGCTCTGATAAGTCCACTTTTCAGTCTCTTTGTGAACGCTTTCTTATGGAGAGAGTTACAAAATTTTGTGACCGTTGCTCTTTATAATTTGGCAATGTATGCTGTTGTCCCTTTTGGTTTTTATATAAATGGTTATCTCTTAAAAAAATACGCAACAAATAAATTATATTTATTTGGTCTCCTACTTGAAGCCCTTGCTACAGCTTTACTTATCTTTTTGACACATATTACTTTTCTAACGGTGATAATCTTTGGGATTCTCCAAGGATTTGCTATTAGCATTTATTGGGCCAATAGAAATCTGCTGACACTACAAACAACAAAAAATGACAATAGAATTTACTTTTCGGGCATTGAAATAACATCAAGCACAATAACTGGCATTATTATTCCATTCCTTATTGGAAATTTTATTATTTTTGGTACAACAATTAGCCTCTATACACCTCTTGTCGCATATAAAATTCTTGCGGTAATTATGCTTGTTGTCTCTATTTTTATCGGTATACATATTTTAGGTATGGCACCGACAAAAAATTCTTTTTCTTCACTATGGATACACAATGCAAGTAAAAGATGGCAAAGATTCAGATGGTATGAGGTATGTGTTGGTTTCTTTTCAGGAACGACTGCGTTTATTCCAACTATTATTGTGCTTGTTTTCGTAGGAAATGAAAATGCTTTAGGGAACATCCAGTCTATCTCGGCAATAACAGCTGCAATTATTGTTTATTATCTTGCAAAAAAACTTCATGTCCAGCATCGGCTGCATCTCGTTATAACAAGCGTTATTATTAGTATTCTTGGAGCGCTTGCTTTTAGTTTACTTTTTTCACCACTGGGAGTTTATCTCTTTTTTATTTCCACTGTCGTGAGCTTACCAATTCTCTGGATGCCATTAAGTTCGCTAAATTATGACCTTATTGATGAAGATAAACAATCAAATTTGCATTATGCATATGTGTGTGATCAAGAAATCTATCTCAATTTAGGAAGAATTCTGGCAGTTGCTACTTTCATCATTCTCATTTTTGCATTTTCAAAAACGATCTCGCTTCGTTTTACTCCACTTTTTTATGCTGGAGTTCAAATACTATTCTTTTTTATCGCGAGATCCCTTGAACAAACAAAGAATAAATTGTGAAATTAATCATTTACATCTGAAGCTAAAAAGCGTATTATAAGGCTATGCAACAGACAAAACAGGCAAAAAAACCTGTCCGACAAACAAAAAGCCAACAAGAAAAGGAAAATCTCAAGGTACTTGCAAATTTTTTTAGAGAGAGTACTGTCATTATGGAAACTGCTATAGAAGAAAGTCACAGGAAACACCCTGATTTATTGAGATCTTCTGATTAATATGGATACCAAAGAAGTTGTAGCCCTCGCTGAAAAATGGCTTGAAGAGATCAAGAAAATAACAGTTAATTATACTGTAGCCGTAGAACATCTAGAGGAAGCTCAGCTTGACTATGAAAAACGGAAGAAGAAATGGTACAACACTGTACTACCATATTTCATGCCGGTGATTGCAATTGTCGTTGTCATCTTTGCCTTTGTTATCGCAATCAAACTTGTAGGCTGTCAAAATCCAATTCACATCACGTTCCAGGATATTGAACTCACCCAGTCCTGCACAAAATAAGCCTTTAACGTGTGCTACAATGTCCGCATGGACAGACCAAGTAACCTCGCTTTTCGCATGCGTCCGACAACTCTTGATGATTACGCAGGCCAAGTTCACCTCATCGGCAATAATGGCATTATCCGAAAAATGATTGAAAATAATACTGTATCTTCAATGATTTTCTGGGGACCACCTGGATCAGGAAAGACGACTCTTGCATATCTCATCGCCAAAAGCGTCAACGCAGACTTTCACTCGCTTTCCGGCGTCACCAGCGGGAAAAAAGATTTGATGGAAATTATTGAGAAAGCACAAAAAAGAAACCTAATCCCTAGCACCCAGTCCCTAGTACCTAAACGAACCATTCTCTTTATCGATGAAATTCACCGTTGGAACAAAGCTCAGCAAGATACACTGCTGCCAGCTGTTGAGAATGGAACGATAACTTTAATCGGAGCAACAACTGAAAATCCATCGTTCGAAATTATTAGTGCTTTACTGTCGCGCTGCCGGATTTTTGTTCTAAAAAGTTTGGACAAACAAGAACTGCAAACGATTATCCAAAAAGCACTTACTGATAAAAAGAATGGAGTAGGGGAGTATAAGAAAAAAATCAGCCCAGATGCTGAAGAACTACTCATCAGACTTTCAGGCGGCGACGCACGAATCATGCTCAACGCGCTCGAAATGGCAGTAACCACTTACAAAGAAAAAGAAATCAAACCTGAAACAATCAAAGATATTTTTCAAACCAAATCAGCAGGGCTCTATGACAAAAAAGCAGATGAACATTACAACATAATCTCTGCATTTATCAAATCCATGCGAGGATCAAATGTTGATGCTTCTTTGTATTATCTGATGCGGATGCTCGAAAACGGTGAGGATCCGAAATTTATCGCCCGTCGCATGATTATTTTTGCGTCAGAAGATATCGGCATGGCTGATCGGGGAGCACTCATCCAAGCGAACGAGGCCTTTGAAGCAGTGAATAAAATCGGCATGCCGGAAGCACAACTTATCCTTGCACACATTGTCATTTATCTAGCGTCAGCAAAAAAATCCCGCGCAGTACCAAATGCGCTAGGAAAAGCCAAAGAAGCCGTCTACGAATTCCCCAATGAGCCAATCCCGCTGCATCTACGCAACGCCCCAACCAAACTCATGAAAGAGTTGGGTTACGCCAAAGATTACACCTGGTCTTCGTCATATGTCGGGCCTAAAGAGGAATTATCATTCCTACCTGAGAAGTTGAAGGGTAGGAAATTTTATGAATCCTAATTCTCTACCTCCTCACAAACAACAACGCGTTAGGAATCCCTCTTCCTGGGCCGGCTTTGTAGCCGCCATACCAAAGTGCTGTTGAACCGCCTTCATCCAAATTCATCGCATCATCCATACCCATCGCCTTCATTACTTTTGCCGAATCTCCCATAGTCGCACCAAAAATATCACCGATATACACTGTATTGCCTTTGTGAGCGACAAAACCTCGGGATCCGACGCTGTTAAATTTCGGATCGGGACTATCAGAATAGGCGATATTTCCGCCTGAGACCAATAACGGATAATTTGAGATGACTGAATCAACACTGGTATCACGACCCCATTGTTCGGCTGCACCGACGGCACGGACACTGCCACTGAAAATAAATGCAGGATTGGTACTGTAGACATTGTTATCAGAATTGAAATAATGCTTATTTTTATTCATCACCAGAAGATCAAATGAATTCGTTTTGCCCGCACAACTCGGATAATCAGCAGGGCAGAAGTAGGTCCCATTAATTCCTGCGTAGGCGCCATTTCGAGAGACATAATCACCAAGCGCCATCACGGGACAATTATTACTGCAATCGCTATCTGATGCCGTATCAACGATAACACGCGTTGAACCAAGATCAGCCGCGATAATATCAACAGTAAAGGTGCCAGCATCTGTCTGCACTCGCTGTTGACTGAAACCACTTCCTGGAGCAGAATTTGAAACCGGCGCTGTCGCGGATCCGGCTGGAGCGCCGGCAGCAATTTGAGCTGCCTGCAATTTATCATTTACTGTTTTGATCTGACCATTCAGATCCGAAATCTCCGCATCAGCTGAAGCATAATTTTGGATGGAAAGATTATGAACGATAGTGATATAAAGTTTTTGCATATCACTGACATCCTGTTTCTGCGCTTGTAAATCAAGCATATTCTGATATGACGTTATCGAATCACCGTAGGAAGTGTGGATGTGGTTAATTTCTGCTTTTAAATTTTGATTGATTTTATATTGATTTTGATTTTTCAGATCCAGATACGCTTTTGTTTTGGAATTCAATTGGGTTATGGTTAATTGCAGTTGAGAGGATAATTTGTCACCTCTGGACACTGCGGACGCAAATAAAGCTTTCTCAGCAACGAATTGAAAGCTTGCGATCAGAAGAATGAATAAAATAAATATGGTGAAAAGAACCAAGCCATCAAGGAGTTTGTGCTTCTCTATGTATTTAACGATATGCCGGAAAAGCTTCTTCACACTTTTATCATAAAGAAGTTGTAAAGAAAAAGGCAAGCAATAAATTATATTTATACACCAACCAAACTTTCTTCCTCAACCCGTGCCATTGGATTATTCAATGAGTAAATACCAGTTCTCCCATATGTGTTTAAACTCATACTATAGTCACTACCTATATTAAAATGGACGTCAATAGGACGACCAGCAGGATCTGCAAATGTAAGGATTTCATCAGCACCTATCGTATATCTCTGTTGCGTTGTTGGATCAAAACTTTTATTTTTCCTATCAATTCGAGACATTATTACATAAGGTATGGATCCATCACGTGGTAGTACTTGAAAAACAGCCCAAATATCATCGCTTCCACCAACAGACAAAAAAGACAATACAGGTAAGTTTATCCCATAATTTTGGTATGCGTCATTTTGATCCTCATAAGAAGAGCCATTTATTTGAAGTCTTAATTTACTGTTCGTTGGTTCTATATTTAAAGAATCTTCTACTTTTAATTTATCTATTCTACGCGTTAATGCATCTATCTTACGCTGTGTA
>CAZJVI010000054.1:0-10235 GCA_964549385.1 uncultured Gammaproteobacteria bacterium | reverse complement strand
CGTAGATTCTAGGTGGAAGTGCACCACTGGGTAGTGGTCATTGAAGTTTGAGCATCATCTCATAAGGAGTTAAATAATTCAAGCATTTTCTGGGAGTATTGTTTAATTTGTTTTCTAAAGCTGCAATATATTCGTCAGTTAAGGTGTCAATACTTACTCCTTTAGGAATATACCTCCTGATTCTTCCATTGGTATTTTCAACTGTTCCTTTCTCCCAACTATGATACGCATGACAAAAATATACCTGCATGTTTGTTGCTTTGGTTATCTCCTGATGATTGGTATTCTCTGATCCATTATCTGCTGTCAGTGTTTTTCTCAGAGCTACTGGGTATCCTCCAAGTCTTGTTACCAATGCTAAAGTTTTTGTTACTGATTTCCGATCGCTGAGTTTTGTTAAAAGTGTTACTCTGGTTACCCGCTCAACCGTTACAGACAGGGCAGTATCATCAGTTTGTTTCCCAATGATGTTATCTGTCTCCCAGTGTCCAACTTGTCTCCTTCTTGTAACAATGCTTGGTCTTAAATCAATTGATACAGCCTCAGGTATCTTGCTATGCCTCTGAACACTCCTTCCATTCTGTTTCATCCGTTTCTTTCGTCCCAAAACCAAATATTGCTGTAATTGCATCTTCTTTGTCGTTCTCTTCTTGTCATAAATATATTGATAAATTGTCTCAGGACAGATAGATGATCCTGGGTGATCAAGCTTAAGTTTCCCTGCTATTACCTCTGGACTCCAACCATCAACTCGTAAATGTGTACGTACATACAAGAAGATGCTTGGGTTTTTTAGTGGAGCTTTGTACCGCTGCTTTATCTTTCGCTTATCCGCAAGCTTCTGTGCCTTACAGGGTAGATACTCATTCTTGAAGTATTCATTCCCATATTTAATGTTTCTTCGTAACTCTCGTGAAATACTCGTATGTGATCTCCCAAGCTTTTTCCCAATACTTCGAAGCGTTTTACCTTGTGACAACATGCCATAGATGATTTCCCGTTCCTCAAGCGTTATCTGTTGATATCTTTTCATTTTCACCCCCTTTCAGCTTTCCATATTACCTGAAAGTGGTGCACTTCGTTTTAGAACCTAAGTTTTAATAATGCTCACTATATGAAATCTAGTTCGGTTTAGCTATTTTTTTGCAAATATGCACAACAAACGCTTTATAGCTTTTATATAATAGAAGATATGCAACGTTTGGTTTTTGTTATTCACAAACATCACGCGACAAGTCAGCACTATGATTTCCGATTGGAGATAGGCGGGGTGATGCCCTCCTGGTCTATCCCCAAGGGCCCAACACTTGATAATGCGGTTAAAAGACTTGCCATGGCAACCACCGATCATGATATGGACTATCGGCATTTTGAGGGTGTTATTCCTGAAGGGCATTACGGTGCAGGGCCTGTGATGATTTGGGATGAGGGATACTATATCCCTGAGATTGAAATTTCCAAAGGTGTTAGAAAGGCAATTTCTGATCGGGAAGAAGGGGAAAAGGTAATGAAAGAAGGACTTAAAAAAGGTGAAATAAAATTTATCCTGCACGGCAAAAAGATACACGGTTCGTTCGCTCTTGTAAAAACAAAAGGGTGGGGACCGAAAAATAGTTGGCTTCTTATCAAGCATAAGGATGAATTTGTTGAATCAGGTTATGATGCCAATGACTATGATTTCTCTGCAGTCAGCAAAAAATCAATAGAGCAAATCGCAGGTGAGGTATCTAAATAGTTTTAGTTTTTTTGTATCTCGTTATTGTAACTCTATAACTGCTGGAATATTCAGAAATTTTTCAAACCTTTCTGCCTGAGATTTAATTGCTTTTTTCTGCTCATCAGTAATTTTTTCAAAGAGTCGTATTGTTATCACAACGGTTTTCCTACTAAATTTCCGTTTCCATCCGCCAACCATGTGTTCATTTATAATAACTGCACCATTTACCATTCCTCCTCCTTGATTAAGCTCTTTTGCATAATTTTTATCCAGAACATCGCTTCGATCTTTATACGCAATAAAATATTCATCAAAACCAGGCAGCAAGTAACCATCTTGCTCAGATTGTTTTTTTATCTTATTTTCAATAAACCAGTAGGTTTTGCTTCCTTTTTCTTCTTTTGTAAGTTTAGGTTTTATCAATGCAACGCCTTTTTTTGCGTCAGTCAAATTTAAGCCCGACCACCAGGAAAAATCTTGAATTTGTGCAGGTCCATGGCTTTGGAAATACCGTTTAGTGAGTTCAGCAAGCGCTTCTTCTTGGGTCAGATCTTTTTGTTTCGGAACCCGTTCATCAAGAAGCATGTAAGTAAACTGCTTACCACGCCTTGGCCCGCTTACGATAATACCCTCAAGTTCTGCTTGCATAATAGTAAAGGTAAGTCCGAGATTTTCTGTTGGGATGTGCGCTTCCTTGAGCTGAGTATCTAACTCATTCCGAGTTAACTGTTTGTCACCTGCCAATGCGTTCCTGATTACTTTGTTACTTTTTTCAAAAATTGTTTTATCAAGTCCTGATCGTCGATAATAATAGCCATTAAACTTCTGAACTTTTGGAGAAGTCAGTGCAAGAAGCCACCTGATATCTTGTGGCGTAACAAAATGCCAGGTTGGACGCATGATATGCGTACGCAGAATTTTTCCTTCGTTAAACGCTTGTTCAATATCCTCGTCAGTTTGGTTTGTTGCGCGTTGGGCGATTGCCCATTTTGCCGCAGCAAAATCTTGTGCTTGTATCGCACCAAACCAAGAAACAATATCTGCTGGTTTATCAAATAGGTGATTTGAGATTTGCTGATTGTGTAGCCGAGTGTAGGCAATATCCAATGACATTTTAGCTAGTATACCATACGAATTTGTTTCTTAAATTTTTCCTCTTGACGAGAAAATTAAAATAACTGTAGACTAGTTAGTGAGGGATTAGAGACTAGGTGTTAGGGACTAGTTTTTGATTTTAATTTCTTTTAAAGAGTAATTATTTAATCCTAACCTAAGGGGGTGATTTTATATGAGTCCGGAAACAAAAAAATGGATACACATTGTTGCTTTTATTCTTGTTGTTGTTGGAGCAATTGATTTAGGGCTATTTGGTATTATCCCAGCAAATGCGCAGGGTCAAGGATTTGATCTTTTACAAGCGATTTTTGGATTTTCACCAACACTTCTTGAAATTATTTACTTCTTAATTGGTGTTTCAGGAGTATATCTGTTGGTCATTCATAGGAAGGAATGCAAAGTTTGCAGTAAAACTAAATAAGATATTTAAACCGTTTTGTTTATTTTTTAATTCCTACCAGTTCTACTTGGAAGATTAAAGTAGAATTTGGTGGGATTGAACCAACTGCTTGATTGCCATATCCAAGAGATGGGGGGATAACAAGTTTTCTTTTCCCCCCAATTTTCATTCCAATGACTCCTTCATCCCAGCCTTTAATAACTTGTCCAACGCCAATTTGTGTGGTAAATGGTCCATTATTATGAAGTGCAGTCGAATCAAATACCTGTCCATTTGTAAGTGTTCCGACGTAATTAATTTCAACAGTATCACCTTTTTTGACAGCTGAACCGCTACCTATTTTTTCATCAACGATTTGTAGTTTGTCAGTGTTTGATGCCTGCATTTGCGGAGTCGGAGATATTGGTGCCGTTGTATTTGAGGTTCCATTAAGCCCAAAAATAAAATAAGCAAAAACAAAAAGAACAACAATGCCGATTATGACAGAGATGATAAAGTTTTTGGACATGGAAGAAGTATACTTGTATAATTCCCAATTTTCAATAACATAATTTAAAAATATTGCCGCAGTGAAGTTAGTTTTTATATATTGGTCTCAGGAGAATAATAATAACAGCATCAATAGCGAGAGGAATCAAAAGAAATAATGATCCGCGTTGAAAGACTTGATGGATAAGAGGTTGTGATAAAAAACTGTTTGGATTAAATGAAGGAAGCCGGACTCCTAAAAAATATAAAACGATAATAACGAAAATAAGTATGCCAAAAAGTTTGAGGGCTCCTTCCATATCTTTTCGGCTTGAGAACATCGTATTGCCCACTTCGAAGATGCCATAGCCGACAAGAATGGCAAAAAGATAATTATCGTAAAGTCGGTTTTGTACAAAATAAAAAAGAAGACCCATCATAATTGCTGTTCCAAATAAGAAAGGAGCAGTACCGATAAAAAAACGACGGATCGGATCAGTATGTGCAACTTGGACACTGCCAAGTTTGACGTGTTCTCCTTCAATTTGAGGCATAAATTCCATTGTTCCCACATGGACACCAAGGAGTCTTGCCGCGATTGCATGAGAAAATTCGTGAATGATAGTGCCTGGCAAGAAAAGAATCGAAAGAGTAATGATAGTAAAATTTTTACTTTTTGAGATGCTGTAAAAGAAATGCGAAAGATTGCGACTCAGGTTTCGAGAGAGAAGAAAAAGGAGAAAAAGTTCGATAAAGAAAAGGGTAAAAAATAACATACGTGATTTATTATACGTTTTTTATTTTGGGTCTTGCAAAACCCAAAATGATTAGTCTATGATAAAAATAGGTATGCCAAAAAAAACACTTGCCCTTATCTTAGGTTTGGTTATAGTAACAATTGTACTTTTCATCATCGCTCTTCGCGCTGGACAGCAATCACAGGCTCCGTCTAACACACAACAATTAACGATGAAAAAGCCTACTCCTGCAGTTCCTGCGCATACTGTATTACAGTTAGGTCCAAATCCTCTGACAGTAGGTCCATATCAGCAAGGGTCAGTAAATGTTACCATCAATACCTCAGACAATGATGTGACAGCGGTTCAGTTGGAATTGGGTTATGATCCCAATATAATTAGTAATGTGAAAGTTACTCCTGGGCCATTATTTACTAATCCTGTTGTTCTTATTGATAAAAATAATTCTACAACTGGAAGATATACCTATGCATTTGGGATTACGCCTACTGCACAGCCAGTTAAAGGAACGGGAGTCGTTGCTACGATAACCTTTATTGCCAATGCAAGCGCTGTCGGCAAAGAAACACAAATCGGTTTATTACCAACATCACTTGTTACGGCACGAGGTGTTGCGCAATCCGTCTTGAAGAGCGAAAGCGGGACAACACTTACCATTAGTACAAGCGCTGCAGCCCCAGTGAAATATAATACTGGTACAACAAACAGCTACGTTGCTCCTACAAAAGCATTATAAAGTTCTCCTGATTAACGTATAATTAATTCACTTCAGCAGTTATAGTGATGTTTTTGGAAATCCAATCTTCCGAAATAATCAAACAATGAGGATCAAACTCTTTCAAAAGTTTTAGTAAAAAGGAAAAAATAGGAAGAAAAGATACTTTTTATTTTTGTTGTGGTTCTATAGGTACTGACCTATCTTGAAGAGAAGTTAGTCTATCAGTTAACGCTATTGGTCCTTGCTGATCTTCTTTTGTAGAGAATTCTTCTGATGAACGCCATGTCCTTCTTCTAGGGTAATATGGGTAATATCTGAAACCCGTAAAACCTTCATTTCCTGACACAACGATAACTGATGTACTTCTAGCTTGAGTAAAGAATTTCTCTGATTGTCCCCTCAAAGGAGTAACACGGACGTTTCCTCCTGCTGTTGGTTCCAAAGTAACTGCGGATCCCATATGTGGGAGCATTCTAACAGGCTGTTTTGTATCAACAGCTACCGCAGTATTTGGAGGGAGAGTAACTACACTTCCATTTCTACCGCTTTTACCGCTGTTGCGGTTAAGAGTAAAAGGGACAATTTCGGCAACTTCACCATTAGGTCCGTTCAGTTTTTGTGATGATCTCGGATGAAAATCTGCACCTGCACCTAATACAGCATCTATAAGTCGATTTGTCTCTGCTCCTGCCATAGGAAGCTATTATAGCATATAATGAAACGTTTTTTTGTGGTCGGGGTGCGGAGAATCGAACTCCAGCCATACGGCCCCCAGCCGCACATTCTACCATTAAACTACACCCCGGGCTCGCCACTCGCGAGAATAAACCAATACTACCAATTATCCAATAGACAAATCAATAATAAAATTCATTATTGATGAGTTTGATCGGTTTTGACATATTGTATTTTAGCACAGAGCTGTTATTATTATCGTATAATTTATGGCAAGACATTCCACTAATTCTCAAAAAACAGGAGTAGTTGAACAACAAAACGACGCTTCTAAAAAACTTGAATCCATCAAAATGGCGATGGATCAGATCGAAAAGCAATACGGTCGCGGTTCCATCATGCGATTTGGTGAGGCGGCGCAGAAATTTGATATTTCTGTTATCTCAACGGGATGTTTGCCTCTTGATTTGGCGCTTGGTGCCGGAGGATTACCACGAGGGAGAATCATTGAAATTTATGGACCCGAAGCCTCTGGTAAGACGACGGTTTGTCTCTCCACGATTGCACAAGCACAGAAGCATGGCGGCATTGCAGCATTCATTGATGCTGAACACGCGCTTGACCCACAATGGGCAGAGAAGCTTGGCGTCAAATTGGATGAGCTACTTATTTCTCAGCCGGATACCGGTGAGCAAGCACTTGAGATTACAGAGAGTTTAGTTCGTTCGGGAGGTATTGATGTTCTCGTTATTGATTCTGTTGCGGCACTTGTACCGCGAGCTGAAATTGAGGGGGAAATGGGAGATTCTGTGATGGGTTTGCAGGCACGTCTTATGTCTCAAGCACTTCGCAAATTAACTGCCGTTATTTCAAAGTCAAAAACTGTTGTGATTTTTACCAACCAGTTGAGACAAAAGATTGGTGTGATGTTCGGTAATCCCGAGACCACAACAGGAGGCTTGGCATTGAAATTCTATGCATCAATCAGGATGGACATCAGAAAGATTGAGACACTTAAAGACGGGGATAAAGTAGTTGGGTCACGTCATAGAGTGAAAGTTGTCAAAAATAAAATTTCTGCGCCTTTTAGGATTGCTGAGTTCGACGTACTGGGTACAGGAATTTCCCGTGAAGGTGGTATTGTAGATGTCGCGGTAGAGATGAATGTGATTAATAAAGCAGGTGCATTTTATCGCTATAATGATGAAATGCTTGGGCAGGGGAAAGTGGCCACAATGGAAGCATTGAAAGAAAATCCTACAATGGAAAAAGAAATTGTCGCAAAGATTATGGCACAGAACAAAGACGGTCGCGCACCTCTTGTTGTCGGCGGCGAAGACAATGATGAATCGGAAGAGGAAGAATAATCTTGGTTGAGTTCCCCTAGTCTTCTAGATATACTTCATATATGAATAGTGAACGTTTGCAAGTGCCTTCTGGACAATTATTGAATGAAAGAAGCCGTTACCTCAATGAACTCCGTTTGTTAGGATTTCATATGACAGAAGCAAAAATGCCCTCAAATCCTTTTAATGCCATTGTTTATCAACAAGAAAATCTTATCGAAAATGATCATCAACAGATGAATAATTTAATTTTTATTCCTGGTGTAAGTGGTGAATCAGGTGGTACTTCACATATCAGCGCATCATTCCTGTCAGAGTTAAAACCAAAAATAGATACGGTAATTGGTTATAATGCCGCAATAAGCAAAACATCATTAGAAGCAAAAAAATATGATCACAATTTAGATCATCAATCAAATCAAATTGTTGAACTTTATGAGCAGGCGATTCCAAAAGATAAAAGAGATCAACCACTTGTAATTGTTGGTCATTCAATGGGAGGATCAACTGCGCCAATAGTTGCAAGGAGATTATTGGAGAGAGGGTTTACTATTAATAAATTAGTGCTTATTGCTCCTCCGGGCTTGACGGAGCGGTCAGATATAAAAATGCTAAGAGATTTCTTGACGTTATCAAGTAGAAAACGCATCTATGACGATATCGCTATTCTTTATCCAAGTCCAGCAGATATAGCAGGTTTTATCCCGCGATTAGAAGAATTATCAAAGAAAGAAAAATTGGCTCCTCAGGAGAAAGAGGAATTTGCTACCTATCAGTTGGCTATCCAAAGACAGACAGAGCCAGATAAGCTCATATTAACTAATATCAATCAAAGGACACGTTCAAGAATCAGAAAAATTGATGAAGAGATGCAATACTTATTGGATCCTACTAGAGTGAAAGGTGAAGCAAGAATTGATAAATTGCAGAGAAGAAGGCGGAAAATGCTTCTTAAGCCGATCAGAAAAGTCATAGCAGGAAAAATTTATAATGAACAGTTACAAAAAAAAGCAAAGAGTATGCAGGCTCTGAGAAGAGCGGGTAATAGATTAAGAAGTACCGGTGAGTTAGTACGAACCGTTTCAGATATGGCAAGCGAAATTACACTGCAGTCAATACGGGAATTAATTGATTATCATAATGATAGTAGGCCTGAACAAAACCTTGAGATTGCTGTTATTGCAGGAAGTCGAGATACTATTGTTGGTTCATATACCGTAGGAGATGTAAGTAAAAAAGTTGCGGGAGAAAATGTTACCCTTACCGAAATCGGTTTGACAAATTTTGATCATTATTCTCTCCCGGATGATCCTGTCAGAGTTGCTCAAGTAATTGATAGATTAATGGAAGACAAAAGTAAGATTCAGGAATCCGCAATTGTATAATTATTCAATCATGGATTTGCAGGCGCTGTTTGAAAAATATCTCACTCTCTCCTATCGGTATCTTAGTATCCGAAATCGGTCAGAAACAGAAATCAGAGAGTATCTCGGCAAAAAAAACGCCGCGCAGGAAATTATTGATAAAATCGTCACGAGACTTAAGGAAAAAAAATTCCTCAATGACGAAGAATTCGCACGCTCGTTTGTTCTTAATCGTGCGCGGTTGAAACCCAAAGGCAAAAAGCTTCTCACCCTAGAGCTACGGCAAAAGGGGATTGCAGAGGAGCTTATAAAAAAAGTTTTAGACGAGGTGAGGGGAGAAATTCCAGATGAATTGTCGCAGGCAAAAAGTTTGATTGTAAAAAAAATGCAGAAAATGGTTGGCATGCCAAAACAGGAGATTTATCAAAAGGTTGGTGGGTTTCTTGCTCGCCGCGGTTATAGCTGGGATGTTGTTAAAAAAGCAATTGATTTTTATCTATAGTAAAATCATCAATAAAGCCCTATAATGATTCTTTACCCTATGCAAGAACGCGGATTTACTCACGAAGTACAAAAACCTATAGAATCACTCGCGGAACAACAAAAAGCAGCTGCGAGAATCGACTTTTACTTGGGAATGCAGCACTACCTCAAGCATGTTGCTAAGGAACATGTTTCTAATCACGTCGACCTAAATAAAAAGCAAAAAAGAAATATGCGAAAAAATACGGTAAATGCTTTACTCGATTTATATTTAATAAAGGAGAATCAGCTTCCTGAAGAGCCATTTCGTGAATCATGGGGAGAAAAAGCTCACACATTTGAAAATTTACTTTCACCACATATACCCGTATTAGAGAGTCTTGAAAAACGTTATAGCGGCAAAGCAGACGAATATGATGCAGCAAAACGTGCAAGGGTTGCCATCCAGGCAACTTCCCGACTCAAAGGACTTTCTGAAGAACAACGTGAGCGACTACTTAATTATGCTGGCTATTCAGCAAAACAACAATTGGAAATCACAAAAAAGCTTACAAAATCGCTTAAAGCATCTTTAGCACTTGGCGGCTTCTCATATGCTTCAATAATAGCTGGTACCGCGCTAGAAAAAGCATCACCTCTGGTACATCTTGGGTCTATGAGTAATACTGGTACATTGCTAACTGTTTTATTTTCGTATGTGGCAAATTATGGTGCTACCTATTTGAATGCACGAACCAATCACAAATTGCTTGAAGACAAAAATGTGCAAAATTCGCCGAATTTTTTTGTAACCAGCCTTTATCTGCTTGCAAAAAAGGTTCTTCCTGAAATGCATGTTGGTTCTCGTAAAATAGATGTTCCACGTCTATCTACAAGGCTAGGAACGCTTGGTCCATTAGTTGCACAAGAACCCATAATTATTCCTTCTCTTTTTAATTCGCTGCTTGGTCCACAAGTTGCTGTTGCAAAAAATACCATAGGAGCCGCAATTAATTTAACAGAAGCTGTCGTTTTTAGGCGTTCAAAGACAGCTAAGAATTATTTAAAGTAGAATCAATACAACCAGTGTCTTGCATAAATTGAGATAACTGCGTATAATATTAATGTCGCAAAAGAGATTGTTTATGAAGAACAGTCAACAAACCTTCATAGTAACAGCTTAAAGCTTTGAGAAAAGCTCTTCTTTTGTT
>CAZJVI010000053.1:0-10419 GCA_964549385.1 uncultured Gammaproteobacteria bacterium | reverse complement strand
GTAATGAAACTGACGAGCCCTTTTTTTAAATAAGCAATAAGCATAAATTAAGAAATTACCAGTAATCTTGCTTTATGAATAACAAAAAAATTTATCTTACCAAAAAAGGATTTGAAGATCTTCAAAAAGAGTATGACGATCTGGTCAGCAAACGACGGCCGGAAATTGTCGAGCGACTTTCTGCAGCTCGCGAAATGGGAGATCTTTCAGAAAATGCGGAATATACCGCTGCGCGAGAAGAACTTTCCTTTATTGATGGAAGAATTGAAGAGCTGGAAGAATTGTTAAAACAGGCAGAATTAATCAGTGACGATAATCATAAAACACACTCAGTGGATTTGGGATCACAAGTTATTGTTAAAATCGGTGATAAACAGGAAACATTTACTGTTGTTGGTGAATGGGAAGCAGATCCTGTTGAAAAGAAAATTTCTCACGAATCGCCTCTTGGCAAAGCATTGATTGGAAAAGCCGTGGGAGATGAAATTGAAGTTGAAGCGCCCGCGGGAAAAATGTCCTACAAAATCATCTCCATAAGTTAAGTTTATCTTATTTATTCACATGCACGATACAAAAATAGGGATTATTGTACGGATTGATTTGGAAGTATGGCAGAAATTAAATGTTACTGCATTTTTATCGTCCGGTCTTGCGTTTGATGCCCTGGAAAGTAAAGGCGAGCAATATGTTGATGGTTCGGATAATCGCTACTTGCCAATTTTTAATCAGCCGGTATTTGTTTACGGGGCAACTTCTGAACAATTGCAGCGCACCAGAACTCGAGCATTGAGCCGCGAAGTTCCAATAGCTCTTTATACCAAAGAAATGTTCTCAACTGGTGATGATGTAGCGAATAGAGCCGTTGTCAAAGCGGTAAAAGCAGAAGATCTCGATATTGTCGGTCTTGCACTCCGAGCTGATAAAAAGACATTTGATAAGATTGTGAATGGTTTGAAATTACATTCATAAATTGCTTTCAATTCTTGACCCGTCTATCCTGAACCTTTATAATCCTAGTTATTGTCATGGATGTATCGATTGAAAAAATAAAAAAATATGTGCGGGCGGCAAACTATCTGACTGTCACGCAAATTTATCTTCAAGACAATTATCTCCTCAAGCGATCTCTAAAATCAGAAGACATTAAACCCAAGCTTTTCGGTCATTGGGGGACTTGTCCTGGTATCAATTTTGTCTACGGCAATCTTAATTATCTTGTGAAGAAACATCAGCAATCTGCTGTTTTTGTTCTTGGTCCAGGGCATGGCATGCCGGGTTTGCAATCCAATCTTTTTCTTGAAGGGACTCTGAAGAAATATTATCCGCAAGCAACTCTTGATGAAAAAGGTATTGGCTATGTTTCAAAAATGTTTGCATGGCCGTATGGATTTTCAAGTCACGCCAGTCCAGAGACACCAGGTCTGATTCTTGAAGGAGGAGAGCTGGGATATAGTTTGGCCAGTGCATATGGGGCAGTCCTTGATAATCCTGATTTGCTTGCTGTTTGTATGATTGGTGATGGTGAGGCAGAGACTGGTGCGATTGCAACGGGTTGGCATATCAATAAATTGGTTGATCCAGCAACGAGTGGAGCAGTATTGCCGATTTTGCATGTGAATGGATCTAAGATTTCTGGCCCGACTGTTTTTGGTCGTATGTCAGATCGTGAGTTGCAAGAATTATTCAGCGGATATGGATATGAGCCATTTTTTGTTCAGGGACCAGATATCTATGAAAATATGTTTGAAACACTTGAGACGTGCTATCAAAGGATTGAAGATATCCAAAAACGTGCACGAAAAGGTGAAATTTTTACTCCAAAATTTCCGATGATCATTTTTAAATCTCTCAAAGGATGGACAACTATTAAAGAAATTCACGGGCAAAAGGTTGAAGGAACAATTCTTGCTCATCAAGTGGTGATGCCAGGGGTCCGCGGAGATGATCAAGAACTTAAGGCACTTGAAGGATGGCTCAAGTCGTATAAGTTTGATGAACTCTTTGATGCGAAAAAAGGATTATCAAAAGATATTTTGGATATTCTGCCGTCTGACAAATTACTAATCGGAGACAATCCTCATATGTTTGGTAAACCGTATAAGTCCTTGGTTTTGCCAGAGAGTAACAAGCTTGCAAAAAAAGTTGGCATGCCCGGCGAAATTCAATCTAACGCCATGCGTATGGCAGGAACTTATTTGCGCTATGCGTTCCGACTAAACAAAAAATCGCGGAATTTGCGTTTATTATCTCCTGATGAAACATACTCCAATCGTCTTGATGAAGTTTTTCAAGAAACATCGCGCGGCTGGGTGTGGCCGATTGAGAAAGATGACAAGGATATTACCCGTGATGGACGGGTGATGGAAATGCTTTCTGAACATAACATGCATGGACTTGCGCAAGGATATGTGTTGACGGGACGGCATGCTGTTTTTACGACCTATGAAGCGTTTGCTCAGATTTTTTCAAGCATGGCGCATATGTATCAGAAGTTTCTTAAATGGACACGCAGCACTTCCTGGCGTCACGATATTCCTTCAATGAATTATTTGCTCACATCAACTGCATGGCGACAAGAACACAATGGTTATTCGCATCAAAATCCATCGTTTGTTTCTGGAATGCTTGAAAAGCACAATGATTTCATCAAAGCTTATTTCCCAGTCGATGATAACAGTATGCTTGCGGTGATGGAAGAAATTATGGCGTCAAAAAATCAAATGAATATTGTTACGGCTGGAAAAACACCAGAGCCGCGGTGGTTGACATACGAACAAGCAAAAGAGACATTGAAGAATGGGTTGCTTACTTGGGATTTTGCGAGTGATGAAAATCCACACATTATTTTTGTTGGAATCGGCGATTATATGACCAAAGAAGTTCTTGCCGCAATTGAACAACTGAGAAAAGATGCTCCTGAAATTAGAATTCGTTTTGTAAATATCTGCAGACTGCAGGCAGCATGTTCCTGTGAAGACGCAAATCATCCTCAGATTCCTGATGCTGAGAAATATTTCACTATTGATAAGCCAGTAATTGTCAATTTTCATGGCTATCCTGAAACGATGCAGGCGATGCTTTTCCATGTGAAGAATCCTGAAAGGTTCTCCATCCATGGATATGTTGAAGAAGGAGGCACGACAACGCCGTTTGACATGCAAGTTCGCAACAGAACAGATCGGTATCATCTTGCAGAAGAAGTTATTGTAAAAATGGCAGAGCAAGGGGTTGTTGCAAAAGAAAAAGCGGAAAAGTTGGAAGAAAAATACGAAAAATTTTTGGGAGAACATTATGAATATGTTGTCGCTCATGGCGCAGATCCTGCGGATATTGAGCGGTGGCAGTGGGCAGGTAAATTGCCAAAGGCAACAACCGTCGCGGAAATTAAGCATGCTGATATTCTTAAGAATTCCAGAACGATTGCATTTATTGGTTTGTCTGCTGATCCCAAACGTCATAGCAATATTGTTGCAAAAACATTTCAAGAAAAAGGATATCGGATTATTCCAGTAAATCCAAATGTGTCAGAAGTACTCGGTGAGAAATCTTACAAGAGTTTGTCTGATATCTCCAAAGATGTTCGGATTGATATTGTCGATATTTTCCGAAAGAAAAATGAAGTGGTCGCGCATATGGCAGAAATTGTGGAACGTGGCGGCATCAATACTGTTTGGTTGGCAGAGGGAGTACAGAGCCGTGAAGCAGAAGATTTCGCTGAAGATTATGGTTTAACATTGGTTGCAAATTTTTGTATTCTCGAAGCATATAAACAGATAAAAAATTAGAGTTTTTTGAGAACTGTTTCCAATTGGGTGACATCAGAAATAATATATTTTACTCCCATTTCTTCCGCTGCTTTTCTCTTTAAATGTCCTGTGAGAACTACAATTGGTGTTACATGTGCGTTATATGCCATTTGGACGTCGGTATGTGCATCTCCAACAAAAACTGTTTCTTTTGGTTTAATGTTTTGTTTCGACATAATGAGCTCAAGCATATGAGGATGCGGCTTGGTCATTTCCGGATCTTCAATATCATGAGAGCTAACTATTTGAGAAAACACGTCAGGAAAATTAAAGTGTGGGAAAATATGTTTGTTTAACATTTCATGCCGATTTCCTGTAGCAATGGCAAGAATATATTTTTGATGCAAGCGTTTTAATAACTCTATAGTTCCTGGCAACACTTTTAATTCATTTACAAAAGCACCCTCCCAAAAGGCTTTATCATAAGCTTCATATGCGTTATCTACGAGTTGGAGATGTTCTTTGAGTAATTCTTTAAGAACTTCCCGAAAAGGTTTACTCCATTTTGAAAGTATTCGTTTATGTTCTTCGTCAGGTGATAGTTGCACATTAACAGCATCTAATGCTTTATGATAGCAAGCAAAATATCCTTCTTTTGATCCAAGAGTAAATACATCATCCCAATCAAAAATAATCAGTTTAATCATAATTATTTATTATTATACCAATCAATAATTGCTTCTCTATGTTTATATGCAATATTTTCAGGTAGATTATCGGGTGAAAAATATTCCCAGTTTGTATCTTCATTATTTAATCTAATTTCCTCATCTGTTGTTCCTGCAAAAATTATATCAAGATGCATGCCTCGAGAATCGTTATCGATAAGATATGTTCCGATTATTTTTTCAAGTTTTATTTCAACGTTTATTTCTTCTTTTGCTTCACGTCTTATTGCTTCTTCCGCAGTTTCACGATAGCTTGTAAAGCCACCAGGCAAAACCCAATAGTTTTTAAACGGTTCGTTTGCCCGTTGTATTAGTAAGACTTTTCCGTTTTTATGAAAAATAATGCTGACGACGGGTTTGGATTTATTCCAGAAAATAAAATGACAATTTGCGCAGACTTTGACTTTTTCTTTATTAATAGTTTCGGAATGCAGATTTTGCCCACAGTGAGGGCAAAATTTATAAAGTTCATATTCATTTGGAGGCTTTGGCATATAAGTATTATAGTAATTTACTTTTTTAAAATCTATGGTATACTACTACGCAAATGATAAAAACAGAAATGCCTTATGTAAGAACACTTGAAATGAGCGGAGCCGAAGCATTCCGTAATATAATCGGAGGTCCCGCTGGTGAAGCGAGGTTATACACGATCGTTGAGATGCCAGGAGTAGAGGAATCTCACGATTCTTCAATGGTTGGGAGAATTAATGGCGTGAGTTTTTCTTTAAGAGATGGTTCTGAGCCAGGTTTAGATATAGTTAGGGCAAGAGTTACCTCTAGTACAGGTACAAGCAGATTTGGACCTGTTAGAATGCCGCTGCCAAGAGTCGATGACACAGTCACTCTCACTACAGCTCGAGAACATGAAAACCCTGTGAATGTTGCGGCAGGAGATGCGGATATTTATACTTGGGCAAGGACATCGAAACGTGGAATCCATAAGTCTTTTGCTTTAACCCTTTTTCCCTTAGTCCAATCTGGGAAATAACTCTTTCTCTTGCAAACTTCGTATTTGAATGCTACTATCGTAATGTTCTATGGATCAGCCGAAGATTATCAAAAAAGATCTAAAGAAATTAAAACCCGCACCGAATCTCCTCGACTACGACAAAACCTACAAAGAATTCACCTGGGAAAAAGCAGAGAAAGAGTTTGTCACCCTGTTTGATGACGGTACACTCAATATCGCTTACAATTGCATAGATCGGCACGCAGAAGGGAAAAATAAAGACAAAACAGCATTATTATTTAATGGCGCAAATGGCGAAAATGAGCAATATACATTTTCTGATTTAAAAAAATTAACCAATAAATTTGCCAATGTTCTTGTTGCCAATGATATAAAGAAAGGTGACCGCGTCTTTATTTTTCTTCCCCCAATTCCTGAAAGATATGTTGCTTTTCTAGGGATTCTTAAAATGGGAGCAATTGCAGGGACATTATTCTCTGCATTTCAAGAAATGGCACTTTTGGATCGGTTGAAAGATAGCGGTGCAAAAGTAGTTATTACCAATTCCACACTTCTTCCGCGGCTTGAAAAAGTATGGAAAGATCTTCCCGATCTTGAAAAAGTGATTCTCGTTGACCGTGGATCAGATGAGATACCGAAAGGTAAAAAGTATGTTTCATTTGATGAAGAAATGGAAAAAGCGCCTGATAAATTTGCAGTCGTTCATATGAAAAAAGATGATTATTCGTACATGTTGTATACATCCGGAACGACAGGAAAGCCCAAAGGAGTAGTCCACGCGCATTATGATATTCTGCAGGCAATGGTGACGACTAAATATTCACTTGATTTGCAGGATGATGATATTTACTGGTGTACAGCGGATTTGGGTTGGGTGACGGGTGTTGTTTATGGAGTTCTCGGCCCGTGGGGTTTGGGAGTTACTCAGGTACTTTTTGAAGGAAGATTTAGTCCTGAAAGTTGGTATACGGTTTTACAGGATAATAACGTAACTGTTTGGTATTCTGCGCCGACTGCAATCAGAATGCTCATGGGTTCCGATGTCCAGCCGAAGTCGTTTAATTTAAAATCACTGAGGCATCTATGCAGTGTTGGAGAGCCGTTAAATCCCGAAGCGATTTGGTGGGCACTTGAAAAGTTTGGTTTGCCTTTCCATGACACGTGGTGGCAGATAGAACAGGGTGCAATAACGATTCCCAACTATCCTTCAATGGATATCAAACCAGGCTCTATGGGGAAACCGCTTCCGGGGATTGTTGCTGCGATTGTTGATGATGAAGGCCGCGAATTGGGAGATGAACAAGAAGGGAATTTGGCGCTTCTTGCATCAACCGTATCATCTCTCATGAAGACGATTTGGAAAAATGAAGAAAAGTTTAACTCCTATTTCATGGGCAAGTGGTATATCTCGGGTGATCGTGCAATGCGGGATAAAGATGGCTATTATTGGTTTATCGGACGTGCAGATGATGTCATCAATACTTCGGGGGAGCGGGTCGGACCATTTGAAGTTGAAAGCGCGCTTGTTGAATATCCTGGTGTTGTTGAAGCAGGAGTTATTGGAAAACCTGATATGCTCCGAGGAGAAATTATCAAAGCATTTGTTGTGGTAAAAGATGGTGTTGAGAAAGATGATGTATTGAAAGAAAAATTACAAGCACACGTTAAAAAACATTTGGCGGGTCATGCATTTCCGAGAGAAATTGAATTTATTGATCATTTGCCAAAAACAAGATCAGGCAAAATTATGCGAAGAATCCTCAAAGCCAAAGAACTCGGTCTCCCAATCGGCGATACCTCAACGCTTGAGGATTATTAATCTATGATGAAAGATATTACTGCTATTTTAATTTGGTCTGAAGATTATCGCGCATTGGCGGATTGGTATAAAGAAAAACTCGATCTAAAAGTTTTAGAAGAATTAAATCATCCGGAAGACACAGGCGTATTGTTTGTCGTCGGAAATATGCGATTGTGGATCGGGCAACATTCCAAAGTGAAAGGAAAGAATAAAGACGGCCATAGACATATGTTCAATTTTGCTGTCGATTCTGTTTCAGAAACATATAAACAATTGGAAGCAAGAGGCGTTAAATTCCTTGCAAAACCTTTCAAAGCACCGACTATGGATCGCTATTTTGCAACATTTTACGATCTTGATAATAACCTCGTCCAACTGATTGGTGGAAAGTAATTTTTTCTTTTTCCGTTGCTTCTTAGTAAAAAATTCTTTACAATAAACGTCATCTATGCAAGTATATAAAGATTTTGATCTTTCTCAGGTGTTATGGTTCCGAATCGGTGGAAAGGCAGAATATTTTCTCCAATGCGAAAGTCGAGAAGATGTCATCAAGGCGCTTGATTTCGTTGAAGAACATCACCCAAAAAGAGTCTTCGTTTGCGCTCAGGGATCAAATCTTATTTTCACTGATGACTATTTTGAGGGTGTGGTTATTCACCTTACTGCGGGCAAGAAACCTCAGATAAGTTTTTCTGGAACTACTGCAACAGCATTTGCAGGTGAAACACTGGATTCTCTGATTCAGCTTTCTTTTAATAATCAACTGCATGGCCTTGAGTGGGCGGGAGGACTTCCTGGGACTGTTGGCGCGGGAGTTCGCGGCAATGTCGGCGCTTTTGGTGGTGAAATAAAGGACAATTTGTTTGCTTCCGAAGTGTTGGAATTTGATGATAAAAATATTGATGTGCTGGAGATGAAAAACGAAGATTTTCATTTTTCCTACAGACACAGTATTGTGAAAGAAAAGAAAAATATGATTATCACTTTCGCGCAATTTCAACTAGAACCTGCTGACAGAGAACAACTTGTAAAAGCAAGAAGTGTATATGCTGGAAATAAAGAGTACCGCAAAACGCATCATCCACTTGAGTTTCCTAATTGCGGGTCAGTTTTCAAAAATATCAAAAAGCCTGAAGAGGTTTCAAAGATAGTAACGGTTTGGCCGGATATACGAAGTTTGGTAAAAGAAAAATGGCACGGCAAAGTATCGATGGGGTATGTGATAAATCGTCTCGGTTTTAGCGGCTATACTATTGGCAGGGCAAAAGTGAGTGAAAAACATGCAAATTTTATCAACAATCTAGGCGGAGCAACAGCGCAGGATGTCCTCACCATTATCAAACGCATCCAGGAAATGACGTTAGAAACCTTTTCTGTCACGCCCGAAGTGGAAGTTGAAATTGTGAAATAATTTTGTTAGAATGTTTTTATTGCTATGACAACAGTTTCACTTATAGTAAAGAAGACCAATAAAACTCTCTCCTGAGGGGATCTCTTTGCGTTTTCAAAAGAGCACCCCTCACATGAGGGGTTTTTTATTGTCAAAAATGAAAAAAACAGTACCATTTACAAAAGCAAAAATTAAAACAATTATAAAGGAGCATCCGACGCCGTTTCATATCTATGATGAAAAGGCGATACGGAAAAACGCGAAAAAACTTCTGAAAACTTTTTCGTGGAATAAAGGGTTCAAAGAATATTTTGCTGTAAAAGCGCTACCAAACCCGCACATCTTACAAATTATGAAAAGTGAAGGTTTTGGAGCAGACTGCAGTTCATTGGCTGAGCTTATAATGGCTGAAAAAGTCGGTTTGCGTGGTGAGGAGATTATGTTCACTTCCAATGCAACTGCTGCTAAAGAGTATAAAAAAGCAAAAGAACTTGGTGCGATTATCAATCTTGATGATATTTCTCACATCGATTTTCTAGAGCAACATGCCGGAATGCCGGAACTTCTCTGTTTTCGTTATAATCCTGGCAAACGAAGAAAAGGCGGTTTTTTTATCGGCAAACCTGAAGAAGCAAAATTTGGACTGACAAGAGAACAGATTTTCAAAGCTTATGCACTTGCCAAGAAAAAAGGAGTAAAACGTTTTGGTCTTCATACGATGATTGCATCAAACGAGTTGGATGAAAAATATTTTATCGAAACAGCAGAAATGCTTTTTACCCTCGTCAAAGAATTGCAGAAAAAACTTAATATTAGCTTTGAATTTATTAATATTGGCGGAGGGATTGGTATACCATATCGACCCGAAGATAAAGTATTTGATCTTGTAAAATTATCAAAAGGTATTCAGAAGGCTTATGAAAAACTTGCTATGAAACCGCTAAAAATTTTTATGGAGAATGGACGTATGATAAGTGGCCCTTATGGATATTTAGTAACAAGAGTTATTCATACAAAAGATATTTACAAAAACTATCTTTGTGTGGATTCATGTATGGCAAATCTGATGAGACCTGGCATGTATGGTGCTTATCATCATGTTACAGTTTTGGGGAAAGAAAAAAATCATAAAACATATACCTATGATATTACTGGCTCACTTTGCGAAAATAACGACAGGTTTGCAGTGGATAGGAAACTGCCAAAAACCGAAGTCGGTGACATTATGGTTGTTCATGATACTGGCGCACATGGTCATTCGATGGGATTCAATTATAACGGTAAATTGCGTTCCGCAGAATTATTGTTGCAAGAAAACGGAAAAGTAAAACGTATCAGGAGAGCTGAAACGCTTGATGATTATTTTGCCACATTGGAATTTCCAGAAATAGTAGAAATAAAAAAGACAAAGAAAACTTCCCCGTGAGGAGTGTTTTTTTGTGTCCAAAAAATAGCACCCCTCATCTGAGGGGTTTTTTTGTGGAGAAAAATATGACAAATAGCGAAAATATACGAAGAGGTAGTCCCGTTCCTCTTGAAGAGATCACATTAACACCTTCTGAATGTCCAGTTTTTATGGCAGGAACTGTCGTATATAGAAAAGAAGATGGTTTAAGAGCAATAAAAACATTTACTGATACAAGTATGTTTGATCATAATCCGCATATTAAAGAAACTAGAAAAAAAACATGGGGCATTACTGATAATCATGATGTATAATTAAGCGTATGTTCTGGGCAGATAAAATTTTACAAAACAGAAAAGGAAAAGAAGTGATTGAA
>CAZJVI010000052.1:0-10473 GCA_964549385.1 uncultured Gammaproteobacteria bacterium | reverse complement strand
AATGTCAAGATGAACTGTCATCCTAAGGATAGTCTGAATTGATAGGATAGAACAAATGATATGTAAATTCTATACCCTTCCTTCTTTCCGTAACCGGTCAAAAAGTAAAAGTGCTGCTATATCTTCTGTTGTGCTTATTTCTCCACTTACTATTTTTTCTAAAACTGTTTCTATTGGCAATTTTACAACATCTATTTCTTCATCAATCTCCAGTTGCTGTTCACCTTTTTCCAAATCAGTTGCTGCAAAGAGATAAATTTTTGAATTCATATTTACATTTAACTCCCATTCATAGAGTTTCTTCCATGTTTTTGCGGTCAAACCTGCTTCTTCTTTTAATTCACGTTTGGCCGACTCCAATGGATCAGCTCCTTCTTCTATTTTTCCTCCAATCAAATTTAATACTTTCTTATTAAATGCGTCACGAAATTCTGATACCAAATAAATATCATTATCTGCATTATAAGGAATAATGAGAACACTTGGAGTTCGCTCAATAAATTCTTTGGAGAACTGCTTTCCATTGCGCTCAATATCTTTATGGATAACGTTAAAATATCTTGAAGTAAAAACTGTTTTTGTAGAAAGTATCTTCATCAGTAGAGTATAGAAACTGTAATGTAAAACCTAAAGTTGGTCGACATCGCCTCCCAAATTATTATGGAGAATATCTTGATAATCTTCAGTTTTTATTTTCTCCCACCAACTTCTATTCCCTTCATACCATTTGATCGTATGAACAAGCCATTCGTCCAGATCATGCAGAGGCTTCCATCCTAATTCATGATGAATTTTGGACCAATCAACATCATATTTACGGTCATTCCCTTGACGATCTTTAACAAAAGTGATGTCATCTTCTGATTTCCCCATAATTTTAAGAATTCGCTTGATGACTTCAATATTGGAAATTCCTTTGTTCATGCCACCGACAAGATATGTCTCACCTATTTTCCCTTTTTTCAGAATCAACTCAATCGCCCGCACATGATCTTCTACATAGAGCCAATCACGAATATTCTTCCCATCGCCATGCACAGGAACTTTTTTCCCTTCGAGTAAATTGGTAATTGCAATCGGAATTAATTTCTCAGGATACATTGCTGGACCGTAATTGTTGGTGCAGTTACTGATAGTAACCGGCAATCCGTATGTATGATGATACGCACGAACGAGATGATCGGATCCTGCTTTTGTCGCAGAATATGGGCTTGAAGGATCATATTTTGTCTCTTCGGTAAATTGTCGAGGATCATCAAGCTCAATACTGCCAAAGACTTCATCGGTTGAGACATGATGAAATCGTGGGACCTTATGTTTTCGTGCCGCCTCAAGAAGCGTATAAGTACCCACCACATTGGTATGAATAAAAGGCTGTGGATCCATAATAGAACGATCAACATGGGTCTCAGCAGCGAAATGCACAACCATATCAATGCCATGCATCAATTGATTAATTTTTTCGGTGTTACAAATGTCAACGCATTCAAACGAATAATTAGGATTTTCTTGCACATCTTCTAAATTGACAATACTTCCTGCATAGGTAAGTTTATCGACATTTAAAATTTTGTCTTCGGGATGATTTTTCATCCAGTAGAGAATAAAATGAGAACCGATAAATCCGGCTCCTCCGGTCACGAGTAATTTCATATTTGGGTCAGTTTATCTTAGCGTAAGCAAATTTCTTTGTCAATCAAAACAAAACTTGTTATAATCTCACTATGGATAATCCATACAAATTGGCACTTGAGCCAAATTCCCCAGACTGGCCAAAAATGATTACGGCAACAGATATCCCTGGATTACTTATTTATCAACGAGAAACATTTGAAGACGACAGAGGATTTTTCAGAGAAGCAGTTGAGTTGCGAGATTTGGAAAAAGTGTTGGGTAAAAAAATAACAATAACCCAATGGAATCATTCTCAATCCCATCCCAACGTTATTCGTGGATTTCATTCAGAACCGTGGGAAAAACTAATTTATGTTGTCAAAGGTGAAGTGATGTCAGTCATTGTGGATTTTCGGATTGATTCTCCAACTTTTGGAAAAGCAGTCAAAATTATGCTTGGAGAAAATGATCGAAAAACCATCTACTTGCCAAAAGGCATGGGAAACTCTTTCTGCAATGTTGGAACAACAGACTCAGAATACCTCTATCTTATCACTGATTATTTTGAAGGCAAACCAACTCCAGCAGTTTCTTGGCAAGATCCAGTTCTTACGCGACAATTCGGCGGCTGGCCAATAGAAAATCCAATTGTGAGTGACAAAGATATGAGTTATCCAACGTTGAAAGAAAAATTCGGCGATCAAGTCGATTTCTCCAAATTCCCATGGTTGAAGGAATAATTATTTGGAATTTTTGATATGTGAAGTGAGATAGCCTTGAACTTGAACATTTGATAACTTGAATTCCTGATATCAAGAAATCAAAATTCAAAACATCATTATCAAGAAACTCTCATTTCTCACATCAATATATCTAATCACTAACTTTCAACCCAGCCAGCGTTTTTCTTTCTAAATAATTAATTCCCGCGAACATTACCCACATAACAATTCCAGGATAAGAATTCTTATAATTTTTCCGGTAAAATATTTTCATCGCGTCAAACCGGGCTTTTTGAAGTTTGCGTTTTGTCTCAATATTGAGAGTTGTAATATTTTGTGTCTTTTTCTTAATCCCCGACGCTGCTCCGCCAATATGCATAATACTCACTTCACCCAGATAATAAATTGTATAACCTAATTTTTTTATGTCATAACAAAATTGCAAATCCTCACCGTAGAAAAAATAATCCTCATCCCACCAACCAACTTTCTCTCCAAGCTCTCGTGGCAAAAGTAAAAATGCTCCCTCAATTGCATCAACTTCGTGATTGGTCGAAAGATCCTTCCATCCCTGTGTATAGCCTGCAAACCATCGGCTTTGGGGGAACAAGCGCTGTAAACCAGTAAAGTAACATAACGAATTCCATGGTGTCGGAAATCCACGATGGCAATTAAAATCCAGGGCCCCATCTTTATTGATCAATTTGCATGATGCAGCGCCAACTTTTGGATGTAAAGTCATAAACTCAAGCATATACGTCAATGTTTTCGGATATACAATCGTATCGGGATTGAGAAATAACACATATTTCCCTTTTGCGTACGGCACTCCTTTATTGTTGCCAGCTGAAAAGCCGATATTGCCACCATTATCAACAATATGCATTGTCTTAATGCTGCTCTTTTTTTTATATTCTTTAAACGCCTCAAGCGATCCATCAGTAGAGGAATTATCACAAACAATCACTTCAAATTTCCCCGAATAAACTTCTTCCAGATAATTTTTTTCAACAGATACAATTGCATCAAGGGTAATATCTTTGGTATTGTACGTAAGAATAATAATTGATAACTCAGGATGTAGCATATGTTACATTATATTATAATAGGATATATGAAAAAAGTAGCCATTGTAACACTAACATTTAATACAGCTGAGGACACAATCATTTTTTTGCAATCGTTAAAACATACCAAAATTCCTGATGTGAGCCTTGATATTATTGTTGTCGATAATGGCTCAAAAGAAATTTTTACACTTCCTGATAATTTAAAACACGAGAATATTCACATCATCCGTTCTGAAACTAACAATGGATTTACTGGTGGGAACAACATCGGCATCAAAGAAGCGTTAAAAAACAATGACGACTATGTGCTCATTATCAACAATGACACCATCGTTGAGCCAACGACAATTAAACATCTTCTTGAAATTCTGGATAGCGATCCTAAAATTGGCGTCACAACTCCCAAAATCTATTTCGCCAAAGGCCATGAATTTCATAAAGATAGATATACAAAAGATGAACTTGGCAAAGTGATTTGGTTTGCGGGTGGATATACCGATTGGGCCAATGTGATGAGTGTTCATCGCGGGATTGATGAAGTTGATCATGGACAATATGACAAAACCGAAGAGATAGATTTTGCATCTGGTTGTTGCATGTTGTTCAAAAGCGAAGTGCTCAAAAAAATTGGCTTATTTGATGATAGATATTTTCTTTATTATGAAGATGCTGATTTAAATGAACGAGTCAAACGCGCAGGCTATACAATGTATTATGTTCCAACTGCAAAATTAATTCATGTCAATGCAGCCTCAACCGGTGGCGCAGGAAATGTCCTGCATGATTATTTTTTGACGAGAAACAAAATGCTTTTCGGCATGACGTATGCGCCATTCCGTACCAAAATAGCCTTAATCCGTGAAAGTCTGAGACTGCTTCGAACCGGCCGACCCTTCCAAAAAATTGGAATACAAGATTATTATCTAAAAAAATTCAACAAAGGAACTTTTTTTGAAAAAAGAGAAAAATCTGATGCTTAAAACAAAAAAATAAATCTTGAATGTTATAATTTACCTATGAGCGAAAGGCAAAGTCTTCTTCCAACCCCGTTACATGTTATTTTAAAAGACAAGTATGATGACCCTGCTGTTTATGAAAACTATGTTGATAAACGTGGTCATCGAAGTAATCTAGCAAAATCACTTGTAGAACTAATTAAACGAGAAAAGCCTTCCATCCCAGGAGATACTCCATTACGCGCGCTTGATATTGCGGCAGGTACCGGAATAATCTCTCAAGAGTTACAAAACGCAGGATATTCAGTTACAGCCATTGACCATGACGAAAAGATGCTCGATTTTCTCCGTAAAAAATCTCCCTTCATAGAAGCTAAACAAGCAGATATGAATCAAGAATTACCTTTTGAAGATAATTCATACGACGTAATAACAAGCGTCTTTGGTAATCGATATATTAAAGATACTGATGCATTTTTAAAGGAGATCCATCGAGTACTCAAACCAGGAGGAGTTTTTGTTTGGCCTATTTTCCCTAACGAAAGACCCTTTTGGAAAATGAGAAATGGTATACGGCAACATACAAGATCAAACTTTTTAGTGAAAGATGCACAAGAAGCTGGATTTGATGAAGTAGAGGTAGTCAAGATGTCACTTCAGGAAGCGAGAGAAAAAAATATTTCCCTTCGCAGCGTCCCTCGTTATATCATTGCCAAAAAAGCAGGATAAGATATTTTCTTCAACTTATTTCTAATGTTTAGTATAATTCTTGTATGAAAATCACTGCTATTCTAGTAAAGTCGTTTACAAAAAACCCTAAGCAAGGCAATCCTACTGGAATTATTTTAGACGCGGAAAACTTAACTGATGAACAAATGCTGCAAATTGCAAAAAAGCTCAATTTCTCTGAGTCTGCGTTTGTTCAAAAATCAGAAAAAGCAACGTATAAGAATAGATTTTTTGCCCCAGAAAAAGAAGTTGCGCTTTGTGGTCATGCAACGCTCGCAACTTTTCATGTGTTAGTAGAAACAGGCAAATTATCCTTTGATAAAAAAGAAGAGCTAATAATTACTCAAGAAACTTTGGCAGGTATTTTATCAGTAACAGGATATAAAAATGGACTTATTGTCATGACACAAAGAGACCCTGAGTTTTTCCCAGAAGAAAAAGATAGAGAATTGATTACAAATCTTTTAGGTATTTCAATACATGATATTCTAAACCAACCTATACAAACGGTTTCTACAGGTACACCAAAACTTATTGTTCCAATAATCTCTTTAGAAGCGTTAATGAAAATTAAACCAGACTTAGAAGGAATTAAAGAATATTGTAAAAATAATGATGCAAAAGGATTTTACCCCTATACTAGTGAAACAAGAGAACAAGATTCAGATTTTTGCGCGCGTCAATTTAATCCGTTAGCGGACATTAATGAAGATCCTATAACAGGAGTTGCTGCTGGAGCTTTAGGATGCTATCTGAAAAAGTACAATCTTGTTAAGAAAAATAGATTTATTATTGAACAAGGATTTAATTTAAATAAAGCAGGAAAAATGATTGTTGATGTTACTGATGGTGTAAAAGTTGGAGGATATTGCGTGACATATGGGAAAGAAACTTTAGAAATTTAATTACACAAGTATAAATTATATCTCTTTCAAAGCCTTTTCGTATGTTTCGATCAAATACGTCTTCCCACTCACTTTTCCAATCACAATTGCCAAAACAGCTTTTGTTTGCATGAGAAATTTGAGGAGATCAAATTCAAATTCTGAACGGTGCTTTTTGTAAAAATACAAAAGATTTTTATAAATATTCACAATCGCAAATGTTTTATTCGTACTCGCATGATCCATATGCAATACCATCACGTCAGGATAAAAATATACTTTTTTACCAGATAAACGTGCACGGTAACAGAGCTCCATATCCTCTGTATACATAAAAATTTTCTCATCAAACCCTTGTAACTGTTCAAAAACGTCACGACGGATCATAAGAAGTCCTCCCTTCACCCAGTCAACTTCTTCAATTTTCGCAGGACTTCTATCGAGAAGTCCAAATCGTTGTCCTCCAATCAAAAGAAGAAATGCATACCAAAGTGTATAAAATTTTCCGGTCGACGCCTGAAGCGATCCATCAAAATTTCTCAATTGTCCACCCAAAATCGCAACATTTGGATGCTCTTTGCAATAGTCACCCATTTTCATCAAACCATCGTCCTTAACAATCGTGTCATTATTGAGAAAAAGAATAAAATCGCCCTGTGATACTTTCGCGCCAATATTGCATCCGATACCAAATCCGGAATTTTTGTCATTTGTAATCACCTGCATATTTGCGAATTTTTTCTTTTTTATCTCATCACGAATTGCGGCAACAGAATCATCCTGAGAATCATTATCGACAATAATAACTTCCATTTTGTTGGCAGAGAATTCTTTCGCATATTGCTCCCACAATGATGCGATACAAGCAATCGTAAGATCTTTCTTTTTATAATTTAAGGTAACAATAGAAAGTAACATAAATTTAAACCTCTTTAAACTCTTTCAAAACTTCTCTATCTTTCTTCACAAATAATTTTTTCGCGCGGTAGCGTGAATCGTTAACTCGATTAAGTTGTGTAATCGCAAGAAAAAATCCCTGCAAAAAAAGCCAATCTTTTCGCATAATCGCCGTCACGAAATGATACGGCAGCCAAATAATATGCGAAAATAATAAATTCCCATCGGTAATATTTTTCCAAACAAAAAAGAATTGATTACGATAAGAAATCTTTTGGACATATTTTGGTTTGAATTTTGTTTTGATTGCTCCTTGCTCATGTTCATGGATAACAACACTTTTCTTTTCAAAAATAAGTTTGTAGCCGGATTTCATCGCGCGATACCCGAGATCAATATCTTCCCAATAAAACGGATTAAACAAGACATCAAGGCCACCTATTTTATCCCAAATACGTTTCCTGAAAGCACCGCTTCCGCCACTCACCCAAAACGTATTATCCGCTTCAAGATCGCCCGCTTTATGAAAAACAAATCCTTTCTGCCAATATCCTATGCCGCGACCGCGAAGAACTGTTTTCCCATCTTCAATACTTTCATCCATACAACCAACAGAAAAAACGTTATCATCTGAAAAATGAGAAAGAAGTGGCGCAAGAAAATCTTTGTGTGGTCTAACGTCTGAATTTAAAAGAATCAGAATATCACCTTTTGCTAGTGCAACGCCACGATTGACGTTTTTGGAAAATCCCGATTCATCTTTTTTGAAATTATTAACCGTCTTTCCAACTATGCCGGTCCCCTTCAAAGAAGCAATAAAATCAGCAATAACTTCTTTCGATTTATCTGTTGATGGATCGTTGGGAAGAATAATTTCCACTTTCCCTTCTTTATATTCTTTCACCGCTGAAAGAAGATGAGGAAGATTTTTGATTAAAATTTTTTCGCTATTATAAACAGGTATAATAATACTGATATCCATAAATAGTTCCCAAACTCTTCATTATTATCCCCTCTCCTTTAGGAGAGGGCAGGGTGAGGTCTTTTGCTTCCCCAATTTTAAATGCTAAATAAAAATAGCGCAAGAATCATTCCCAACAATATAATCAAACCATATTCCACAACAATCTGCGGATGAAGTCGATGATTTACATGATGATGCACCATCGCCCACATAAAATAAAGACCAGCTATACCGAGAAGAGAAAGTACTTGCAAACTATTATTGCCGCGAGTGAAAAAAATAAGCAGTAATCCCCCGCCGAAAATAATCAGATACACAAGATAATGGAGAAAATGTTTTTGGATATTCTCTATCATAGAACGAACCCTCCTCTGCCGATAATAATACCTGCAAGAAGGATAAACAGCAAGAACAAGATATGATCAACATTGTGAGAGAAAATCCGCGCGATTTTTTTCCGTTCCATAACAATGGCGTCAAGCGCCAATATCAACAAAAAGAAACCAATCATTGCAAAGGAAATATTACGCTTAAGCGTACTTGCATCAAACGGCGATGAATCCTGAGGAGTTGTTCCTGAACTCACTGCTAATGGCTCAACTTTTACTTTGCCGATCACTTGACCCGATCCTGAGGCTGGAGGAAGAACAGCTGCGACAATAGCACTTGCTGGTATCGGTGTTGGAGAAGGGGAATTTGACGCAGCAACAACTCCTTCAGCATTATACGGACTACCAAATTCCTGAACTACCAAAGTCGTTTCGGTTCCGGTTAGCGTCCCATCTTCAACGGCAAAACCGATATCCGTATAATTTGGAGAAAGCAGATTCGCGCGATGTTCTGGACTGTTCATCCATGCTGTCACAACATCAGAAGTTGAATTAAATCCTCTGGCAAGATTTTCTCCGGCGTACAAATAATTATATCCAGAATCCCGTATCCACACCCACGGCGTTGTCCCACTGGGTGATACATGGGCCCAATAATTTTCTTTAAACATATCCTTTGCTTTCATTTGAGCTGCATTCGTGAGATCAGCATTTATTTTTAGAGGCGGCAATCCGTTGGCTCCCCGCTCGAGATTGGTATATTCCAAAAGCTGTGCAGTCGTTATCGAAGTGGCATCTCCCAAAACTTGTGGATATTCATTCTTCATTCCTTGAATAACAATAAATCCCGCAAAAAGAATAGTGATAATAATCAGAAGACTGTCATGATGGAGAATACGTGAACGGTGATTATTGGACTCACGAGGTACAAAAAAATGCCGCAAAAAGTGCTTCATATATTTTAGTATAGCATTAGAGACAGTAAAAAAAGAGATAATAAATCAAAGCTGCATCAGAGGCTTGAAAACTATAAAAAAAAGCGTATAATTTAATCTAATAAATTGCGCCCTTCCTTAGCTTTACGGTCAGCTGCCAGGTATAAAATAAAAATATACACTACTAATCAAGAAATAAGTTGAAAATTCTTCAACTCAGAAAAAATCTTGACAAAAGGTGTATAATATATACTATGAGTTTAGATACACTAAAATCAAATGGGCAATCTTTTAGGAATCCCGTTGTTTCAGGAGCAGAGGGTATTATTAACAGGGGATTAGAATTAAGCAGTTCTGCCGTAACGGCCGTAAGAGATAGACTAAGACCGAGTACTGAATCAAATGTACTTTCAGTAGACCAACCATCAGGTGTGGTACCTGGATGGCAAAATAGAGTAATCAGGTGGCCAGAAGCTGGACTAAGTACATTAACGAGAGCTGGTAATGTACTAGAAAGACAAATTCCCGGCATTGGTGGAAATAAAGAAGCTTCTATGGGATTATTAACTCCAGAGATAAATGGAACTTCAGTTGTGGAATCCGAATCACCTTCTCTTTTGCAGAGAGGACGTAATACGCTAAATCGCCTAGGAACTACAGCAGCTGTCGGTCTTGCTGTTGCAGAAGGTATTGCACTCTATACTGCTGCAAGCGCAACAATGTCTAAAAAAAGTAGAGAATTTGAGAGAAAACAGAATGAAATTATGAGTGATATATCAAATGAAAGAGCTGCAAAAAAAGCATTTGAACAGCTAGTGGCAGACACTGTTTCTGGATCTCTTGAAGAAGCTCTTAGGAGAAAACAAATGACACCGAAAGAAGTGAAGGCATATATAGAACAAAAGACAAAAGAATTTAATAGAGATCGACCGAGAGTTTGGGGAATTCCTATGACAGGGAGAGCTCAACGTAAAAAGCGGTAGAAGGTGACGCTTATTAACTCTCCTCACTAATTTTTAATTTTTATCAATAGTTCGCTTCAGCAGATTCTCCAACCTTTTGTCCATTAACTGGAATCCTAAGAAGAAAACCCAATGTATTGGCAACACTTAAACCAACTCTGATACCGGTGAAAGAACCAGGACCAGGATTAACTTTTATTGCTGACAAATCTTTTAAATCTAAACCTTTTTCTTTCAATAAATCCTCAATCATCGGCAGAACCACCTGTGCTTTTCGGGTATCGAGTGCTTGCGTTTTTGCAGACTCCTTGCCATCGATTTTTAAGCCCACAATTATTTCTTTATTATTTGTCGTATCAATAAATAAAATTACTTGCATACTAATTCTTTCTCACTTCCTACTTCTCACTT
>CAZJVI010000051.1:0-10528 GCA_964549385.1 uncultured Gammaproteobacteria bacterium | reverse complement strand
CTCTGCGCCTCAGCACAAGGTTTTTATTGATTTTTTAGCCTCATCCTCTCCCATATTTCACACTATAGGGTTGACAAGTGATATGTTTTCGTATATAATTCGCAGATATTAAAATTAGTCGATTTACTGATTGATTTTAATTATTTATGATACAGACAATACTTATTACAGCATTGTCCGCACAGCTTACCTATCTTAACCCTATCACTCCTCCAAAAGCTTCTCATCCTCCGGTTTCTATTGCGCAGGTTCTTAAAACTGAGAACTATGCGAGTCCTGCTGCGAAAAAAGCAGTAATAGAAAATAAAATTATCCCAACTGTAGAGCCGACAGCAATTCCTACGGTGATAACTCCTATCGTTACACAAGTGCCAGCACCTGTAATTTCATCAACTACTGCAGGATCGGTATCTGATGCAGCAATTACCTATTTGGGTAACTGTGAAGCTGGAATGGATCCTACAAAAAATACTGGTAATGGTTATTATGGCGCGTTTCAATTTTCTTATGGTACATGGCAGAGCCTTAACACTGGATACGCTAGAGCTGACCTTGCTCCTATTGATGTACAGGAGGCTGCGGTAAAACAGCTTCTTTCACGATCAAGTATTTATAATCAGTTCCCTGCGTGTTCTCGAAGGATGCGAGATGCTGGGTTGATTTAAGGTATTTTTTGTATTCCTTTAGCCTCGAAGAGTATCCCATAGGACTTGACAAATAGACTCATAGTATTATATAATATACAACTATAGGTCTATAAAGGACCATATTATATGTTTACACTTTTTAAGAAAATACTTATTTTTATTCCAATTGCTTTGGCTGTCGCAGTTATGCAGGTACAAGCTTATGATTCTCTTTTGCCGAAGACTTCTTCTGTTCAAACGCAGGCGCAAAAACAACTTTTGGCGCAGCATGTAATGCCGCTTAATGACAGGTATCCTGTGCCTTCTGTTAGCTCCGTGTTTAGTGACAATATTCTATTGGCATTAAATTATATGACTGGGATTGTAAAAAATTCTAACCAAATTAATTGGGATACGATTCATAAACCAGCAACCTATGAGATTACTCTCCAACCAGGCCAAGTATTTGCTTTTCATGATGCTATCTTGCCTGAATTTGCTATCAATAAAATAATTACGACAAATGTTGATTTTGGTGGAGATCAAGGCTTTCGATCTGACGGTTATCTTTATGGAGATGGTGTGTGCCATTTGGCATCACTTATGAATTGGGTTGCGAGAGACGCTGGACTTGAAGTTGTTGCGCCGACTCCGCATAACTTTGCAAAGATTCCTGACATTGATCCGAAATATGGTACGGCAATTTATGCTGGTGATGCAAATCAGAATTTATATGTAAAAAACACACTAGATAAGCCTGTGGAATTTGTGTTCACTTATGTTAATGACAATTTGACGTTGAGCATCTACAAGTAAAAAGTTTTCGCTTCACTTTTTAAAGTTTAAATCCCAATACGCCCATCATTTTATTCGCTTCTTCTGTATTGCCATTCTCGATTGTTTCATTCAAAATCTTGAGTGCTTTTGGTGTATCCAGATCATCTGCAAGTGCCTTTGTAAATTGTTCCAAATACGTGTTTTTATTCGTAGTTTCTTTTGTCTTTAGTTTTCTTTCGATTGTTTTTACTGTTTCTGCAGCTTCATCGAGATCTTCTTGATAATATTCCCATGGTTCTCGATAATGATGTGAGAGTAAGAGATATCGGATTGCATTGGCGGAGTACTTTTTTAACAGATCTGAAACAAGCACCAGATTCCCTAGCGATTTTGACATTTTTTCTCCATCATACATTACCGTTCCGGTATGCATCCAAAATTGACTGAAGGGCTTCAAACCAGTAAACGCTTCAGATTGGGCTATTTCACTTTCATGATGCGGGAATCTCAGGTCGCTGCCGCCGCCATGAATGTCAATCTTTTTGTCAAGGTATTTGTAAGCCATTGAGGAACATTCGATATGCCAGCCGGGTCGGCCTTTACTCCATGGACTTTCCCAGAAAGGCTCATCTTTTTTACTTTGTTGCCAAAGAATAAAATCTAGTGGATCTTTCTTGTTGGGATCATCTGGATTTGCTCCTCGTTCTCTCGATAGCTGTAGCATTTGGTTACGATTATATTTCGAGAGTTTGCCATAGTCTTTATCTTTTTTGACATCAAAATAGACATTGCCATTTTTTTCATACGCAAAGCCGTCTTCAACAAGTTTTTTTATCAATTCAATAATGGTCGGCATTGTTTCTGTTGCTTTGACATAATGCGTTGGTTTGACATTATTGAGTGCTTGCATATCGGCTACATATTTATTTGTCCAAAATTCTCCTAGTTCTTTCCAATTATCTGATAGTGCTGGATTCCCGCTTGCGCGAGAATGACGGTGGTTTTTCGCTGCCCGTTTTAAAATATCATCGTCGATATCAGTGACGTTTTGAGTGTAATTTATTTCATAGTCCTGAAATTTGAGAAATCGATATAATACGTCAAATGCAGTATAGGTGAATGCATGTCCCAGATGTGTTGTGTCGTAGGGTGTAACACCACAAACATACAGAGTGATTTTGTTGGGTTCTAATGATTTGAAAGTTTCTTTGGAACGCGAAAGTGTGTTGTAGAGTTTCATAAGAACAATAAATTTACCATAAAATGGTATGTTAAGTATACCAAAAAAGTTTTATTACCGTTTTATCTCCACGCGCCCAGAATTGCACCCATAATACAGAAAATTACCAGGTGATATCCTGTGTTGATGAAATACAATTCTTTTGGTCTGCCGTTAGAAAACGCCCAGGAATTAAGTATTTGAGCTGTGGTTGTAAAACCGAGCCAGCCAAGAAATCCTATTCCAAGTCCGCCTGTGAGTGTTGTTATGTTGAGCGCGTTGATAAACCAAGCAAGAACATAGGCGCTCACTAATCCTGCGATTAGTGGTGGCAGGTACATCCTGGCACTCATACCTTTGTTATTTTTCATAAAATCTTCTGCTTTTATTCCCATTGCCTTAGACCAAGGTTTGGCAAATAAGATTGGAGAGTACCACATGGCACCAACTGCGACATTTACAACTGCGGCGACAATAATTGCTAAATAATTCATGTATTTTTCACCTCCTTTCTTAAACTATTCTTAATTTGATAATACAGCGGAATATCTGAAAACTCAACGGTGAAGATTAATTTTAAACTTGAGGTTTAAAAACATTTTTGATTTTCCATGTATCTTTCTCATCGATAATTAATTGGTACACTTCTCCATGTTGGATGTAATTGTTCGTTTTAAAACTATAGAATGAAAGTTCTTTATTTTGAGCAATTGCTTTGATAATCATAATTGGATCTCCGTGACTTACCATTGCAGTATGCTTCCCTGCATATTGTTTTGTTATTTTTTTGATAAACTGTTGCATTCTTTCTGCGATTTGTTCGATTGTTTCATCCGTTTTTTTCAATGGTTTTAGATACACTTCGGATTGAAGTGGGTCAAGTTCACCCTCATACGTTCCTTGGTATGAGGTTTTTATCTCAATAATTTCTTGAGAAATATGTATTTGAGAAAGCCCAAGTTTGTTTTTAATTATTTTTGCTGATTGTCGTGCCCGAAGAAGTGGGCTTGCATACAGTACATCTATATGTTTATCCTCAAAAAATTCAGCCGTTTTTTGTAATTGTTCTTTGCCTTTCTTTGTTAATCCGAATCGCGGCAATCTTCCATATATTATTCCTTTCGGATTATATATTTCTCCATGGCGGATAAGATAGATTTGTGTTTGCATAAAAGCTTATGCAATTATAGTATAATGCGTGTATGAATACCAAGCACTTGGCGGTAATTCTCTACCATACTTGTCCCCTTTCTGATGAAATTGATGCTGAAATCGGCGGGGCAAATGTGTATGTTCTTGAGCTTTCTAAGGCTTTGGCAAAAAAAGGTTACTTTATAGACATTTTTACGAGATCACAAAGCGAAGAAAGTCCCCGTGTGGTGCAGGTTAATGAAAGGCTGAGAGTTATCCATGTCCCTGCAGGTCCCCAAGAACCAATGTCTAAAAAAGCGATTGAATTATATATTCCCGAATTTCTGGAATATTTATATTCATTTGTGCAAAAAGAAGGTATTTCATACAGTACAGTAAGTTGTCACTATTATCTATCGGGGATCGCAGGAATTGAGATTAAAAAGAAATTCGGTATTCCACTCGTCATGACATTCCATACGTTGGCATTGATGAAAAATCTGGTTGCTCGAAGTGAGGAGGAACGCGAAAGCAATGAAAGAATAGAGACAGAATTAAAGCTTGTAAAAGAATCAGATTTAATTGTTGCAACAGGCGAAACTGATTCTCAATATATACAATATTTATATGATGGAGATCCTAAAAAAATAGCTATTCTTACCCCCGGAGTAAATCTTGATTTGTTTAAACCAATGGATAAAATAAAAGCGAAGAATTCTATAAATGCAAGTCTTGATAAAAAAATGATTGTCTTTGTAGGAAGAATTGAGCCGCTAAAAGGGATTGATGTTCTTCTCTATGCTTTAAAAATTCTTCGTGGTACTCATCCAGAGCTTAAAGTTTGTGTATGGATTGTTGGTGGTGATATCTCTAATGATGCAGAGGAATGGCCTCCTGAATTAAGAAAACTTTCAGAAATTCGCGAAATACTTGGTATTCATACATCTGTTAAATTTGTTGGGAGAAAAGAACCTAAGCAGTTGCCGACATATTATAACGCAGCAGATCTTATGGTGATGCCTTCTCATTACGAGTCGTTTGGTATTACGGCCGTTGAATCAATGGCCTGTGGCACACCGGTTATCATGACAGATGTTACGGGAGTATCACATTTGATTGATAAAAAACATTCAATTCTTATTACCTCTGCCAATAATCCTATCATGTTATCGGAGCGAATCAGCTCTCTTCTCTGTGACAAAAAAGAGTATGAAAAGGTGGTCAGTTCCCTTCCTCAAAATGTGCAAGATTTGAGTTGGGATAATACGGCAGATCATTTTGTCGAACTTTGCAAAACTTGTTCAAAAGACAATAACGATTTATCTTTGTAAACTATTTTTGCTTTTGTTAATTCCAAACAGAAATTTTTCAAGGATGTTTGGGAAAAGATATTGCACTCCTGAAACGTCAGAACTTTATTCTTAAATTCGACTGGATTTTGTGCATAGAGATGGACAGTGGTTATAAAAAATTGAGAGGTATATACAATAAACGTGAATGTGACAATCGTTAGCATGACTGAAAGGTAGGGATTAAACGATTTAGTTGAATAAGAAGGGTGTATAACTTCAGAAAAGTCTGAGAGTAATTCTCTTACTATACGTATCATAAAACAAAAGTAATTATGCCGCTAAGTCGATAATTCTGTCAAGTCTTTGATTTTTAATTTCAGTCTCCAGGTTCATGTTGCTCTTGAGATGAAAGGCAAAAATTGATACAATCCATAATATGCGGGCGTAGTTTCCGCCGAAAGCTCTGCATTCAGGCGGACCAGTCAAAATGCGTAGCTTTTGTCTGGCACTGGCAAAATTAGTTGTTTTAAATGAGCGCGGGCGTAGTTCACTGGTAGAACGTCTCCTTGCCAAGGAGAAGGCAGTGGGTCCGATTCCCATCGCCCGCTCAAGATAAACGATCGATTTAGATTATTCCCTAAAGTGAATGATTAATTAGATCCTGTTGGAACGAACTCACTACTCTTTATTTTGAGTTGTGGTCTACATAGTTGATATTCTTTTATCCATCCTTCTTCTGTAGATTCGTTAGAAGGATGTACTACAATCTTGCTTAGTGGATGTCCTCCATCATTAAGAGTAATGCTTCTTCCGTTTTTATAAACATATACTGTTTTTTTACTATCATCCTCTAGCGTAATGATAATTTTTCCGATAAAATTTTTATTTCTTCTCATAACATTTTTATATTTATCCCTTAGGTGAAATATCAGCAAAAGAATACCTGAATTGAACCTCTCCCTTCACATTTAACGTATCTTTGATCGCTATTAATGTTGCGCTGATATTATTTTTTGTTTCCTGATCTATCCCTTCCCAAAACTCTTTTTGCTTATCTTTTGCGAAAAATAGTAAAGTTATTGCCTTTTTCAAATCTTTTACCTCTGTTAACGTGAGTAATCTCTGTTGATCAGTTGGTGAGAAAAGTGTTTCCAAAACTACCTCATTCCCTGTTGATGTTTTATATTTGAGCCAATAGTTTGCTTGCTCGCTTCCAAAAAACTTTGTGTACTGAGAAATAGCTTTATTTCCTTCATCATCTCCGTCAAATAATGCAACGTAGTTTTTTGCAGTACCAATTGCAAGACTTATTAAATATTGGTTGTTATCTGCCCCAAATCCTGGAAGAAATACAACTCCATCAATCAACATTCTCCAAAAATAAAAATCCGTAATTCCTTCAGTCACAATAACATTCTTATTTATAGTAGTGTCAATTGGTGCTTTCATTCGCAAAGCGTTATATAAAGGTGAAAGTGTACCTAGTTTTTTTGACACACGTGTCTCTGCAAGCGGCTTTATCTTGATCACTCTTTCATGTTTTTCTACAACCTTGATGTTGTTGATGTTAATTATTTCGGGATCAAGCAAAAACTCAGAGTGCGTTGTAAAAATAACCCAATTTGTTTTAGCAAGATCGACAATAGCTTTCAGAAGAACTTCTTGCGCAGAGGTATGTAAATATGAACCTGGTTCATCAATAAGGTAAACAAATTTTCCTTCATCAAGTGAACTATAACATTTTTTGACACTAAAATTAAAAAACCACCTAAATCCTTGGCTTCTTTCACTTAAATTCATCGGGATAGTTCGTTCAACTTTTTCCGCATCCTTAAATGTTTCAAGTATCCTTATCTCAAATGTTAGTTCTGTTTCTCTTGATAAAACAAGCTCAACTGATAAGTTGTTTGCTCCCACATCCAGTTCCTGCTTACCCACATGCATTCGTTTCCAATCAGTGATGATACGTGTAGAGAGTTGACGATTCACGTCAGTTAATAAAGTGTCTCGCACGGTACTCTCTGTTTCTGCGAAAAAACGACTTATTTGTATATTAGCGGCGGCAAACATATTTATTATGTTAATTTGTGGTTCAGAAGTTGGCGCAGACGTGCCATCAATAATTGCTTGTGTGAATTGTACTTTGTCAGGAAATGGATTTTCCAAAAAATTATCAAAATAAATTATTCTTGGCAAAGATTGAATAATTTTTTGACAAATGGTTTGCATTTCTGCATCTCTCAATCCAAACATGCTATAGATAATAATTTCGTTTGCCCCATCCTTGATGAAATGTCTTGTAAGAGTTATTTTTGTTTCATTCAATAATTTTTCTTCTATTTCTGCTTTTTTTGCATCTGACAAACTAAAAAAAAATGCTGCGATTTCTTCGTCGGTGTATTCTATCTCTGCTTCCACGGCAAATTCATTTTCAAGCGGCATGTATCTATTCAGGAATTTCCAGCTCCTCGCAGAAGCTATTTGGTCATTGCGGTAATCGAACCTCGCGATAGCTTCCATATTTGAACTTTTACCTGATTCGTTAAGACCGATATATGGTATAGGCTCTCGATCTAATTTAACCTTTGCATCTTTTAATGCCTTATAACTGAGAATGTTGAATCTTATATATTTCATTTTCTATTTCAATCTGAGGCATAATCATAACATTTTTCACGCATGAATTCCAGTAGATATGTATCAATGATATTTGACATAAGTAATTATTATAGAACTTTCAAATTTAAGCATGATTACAAAATTGGTAGTCTCTGCGTATATAAACAGAGCTGCTTCAAAAAGCCCCTCAAATATTCTTATAAGAATAAAATATGATAGAAAATATGTAATTAAGCGGAGATATGCTTTTTAATTACCTAACTCCGAAAAGCAGTTTTAACAGATCTAATAGTAGGGTAAGCAGTTGAATAAGAAGATTTGTATTATTTCCTCCTGGTGTACTACCAGTAGGAGTACTTGTTGGTGTTCCACTTGGGGTGTTTTGTGGCGTTTGTGAGACAGTGCCTGAGATAGTTGCTCCAGGTGCTGGAGTCGTGGATGGACAGGTGTTGTTTTTCGTACAATCGCCTATCGCGCCAAAAGTAGGAGTTAATGGAGCGACTGTTGGGGTAATTTGTGTGGTTCCTCCCGTTCCTCCAGTGCCTGTTGATACAGGTACTGGTTGTGCAGAAGAGCCTGTTAAGATTGTTTTTAGAGCTTGTCCTTCTGCAGTAGGTGTTCCATTCCAGTCGCTTATCAACGATGGGAATCCACATCCACCTGCAAACCAGGCCCATCCGGTATAATTTTGTCCTATGGAATTAAGCCAATTAAATACTGATTGAACATAGGACCCACCACAATCAGTTTCTCCGATTTCAGTTCCAATAAGCGGTACAGCAGTTGCTACGGGTTTAACTTGGCTATTCCAACATGATGTATTATTACAAGCATTAAAATTATATGAATGCCAGGCAGCGCCAATATTATTGAGTGGATCTGTCGGTTTATTTGCCAGCCAGCCTGATAAATCATCGGACCAGGCAAGTCCTCCCATAATGACTAAATTAGTTGCTCCCGTTGCTCGTACAGAATTAAGCATGGTTTGCATTCCAGCATATCCAGTACAACCATTTTTCCAGCAGTCCCAGGAAATATCGTGGGGTTCATTATAGAGTTCAAAAATAACAGAGCCATTGTTTTTAAACGTATTTGCAACAGAGGTCCAGAATGCTGGCGAATGATCTGAATCCGCCATATTTTGTTGTGATGTTGCCTTTGTGGCGCCTGGAGCATTCCAATGTAAATCAAGAATAACTGCCATGTTATTAGTGGTGAGAAGATTGACATAGCCTTCAATAGCGGTCTGATATGCACTTCCTCCAGGGTTTGCTCCGTTTATACCGAGCCAACAGTCTTCGTTTAACGGAACACGCACAACATTGATATTCCAACTTTTCATGGCTGTTATCTCTTGTTGATTAGCTGGATTTGCACCGAAAGCACCGCCTCCTTGAACGCAACCAGTTTCTGTTCCTGAAGTACTTACCCCTCGCAAAAATATTTGCTGGCCCGATTTTGTTACAATTTTATTCCCACTGGCGTGTAAACCGACAAATACTGTGGCAGCAGAGGTATCTTCATGTGTTTTTTGCTTTGCGGCAGAGATGGTGAAAACAAGACCGATAAGTAAAAGCACTATAATAATAAAAGCTAATACTTTTGTATCTTTTTGTTTTTTATTTTTCGTTTTTTTCAGCATTCTATGAGTTTTTTTATCCTAATAGTAGAGGATAAACATAGTCTAGTTTGCTTTTTGGAAAATTGCAATGTATTCTTGAGTAAATTCTGTTTCAAGCTTTCTGTTTTAAGTTTTAGTATAATAGGATAATGATAACGAGACCAATTCATCGTGCGCGGTTTACCAAAGAAGGATACGAAAAATTACAGCTGGAATATGAAGATCTAAAAAAAGAACGGCCTGGTGTTATTAAAGATGTACAAAAAGCCCGGGAATTAGGAGATCTGAAAGAAAATGGCTATTATCAAGCATCAAAATCAAAATTGCGCTCCATCGATTCACGTATGATGTATCTTACGTATACACTCAAAACCGCAAAGATTGTTGATGATGAAGTTTCAGACCGTGTGGGGATTGGCAGCACTGTGACACTTGCAAATAAAGAAAGAGAAATGACCTATCAATTTGTTGGAGATATGGAAGCAGATCCGGGTGAGAGGAAATTGTCACTGCTTTCCCCTATTGGAAGAGCGGTTGAAGGGAAAAAAGTGGGAGATGAAGTTGAGATTACCACTCCTTCTGGAAGGGTTGTTTATACTGTTAAAAAAATAGTTTAGGTTTTTTATTTTCGTACTTTCTGCCGAGAAAGTACCAAAGCTCTTGGCAAGTCTGTATACCACAAGGGCACTACCCATTGCATGGGGTCGCTCGCTAAAATTTTTCTTCATTTCGCTAAAAATTTTGCAATTTTTTTAACGCTCCATTTCAAAGATTTTTTTAACACTCCGTGCAGAATTGCCAAATCGCGCATTAATGCATAAAAAATATTATTTTTTTTATTTTGCTATAATTGGAGAATGATTGTTTTATCTACTCCTGGTTGGGAGGAATATGAGCTTTTGGATACTGGAGATGGCAAGCGGTTTGAGCGGTTTGGAAAATATCGTCTTGTTCGGCCTGATCCGCAAATTATTTGGCGGCCTCGGTTAGATCCATCTGAATGGCAACATGCTGATGCTGAATTTGATCTTGAAACGAAGAAATGGATTATTAAAACGAAAATTCCTGATAAGTGGCTGATTCATTATAAGGATATTGGATTTTACGCAAAGCTTTCTCCATTCAAACACACAGGTGATTTTCCAGAACAGACATTACAATGGGAATGGATTTCATCAGTTATGATGTTTGATATGAAGGCTAAACAAGCCCAATCAAAAAATAATTTTTTACAAGATTCTAA
>CAZJVI010000050.1:5908-10576 GCA_964549385.1 uncultured Gammaproteobacteria bacterium | reverse complement strand
TATCTTTGAAAATGATCGCAGAGAGAATAAGAACAACCGCAGGAAAAGATTGGAAAATAATGCCAATTAAAGGAGCACTTGAAACACGGAATGCTTCACTGATCATGATGTTTGCAGAAATGTAAAGAACTCCCAAAAAAATGTTTAGCACCAATAAGGGAAAAGTAATTGCCCCAAAATCGTGTGGAGCAAAGGGGAGGACAATAAGTGCAAGTATAAAACTAAAAAAGAAAACCCAAAACGTTGTAAGATTTGCTCCAATTTTTCGTACTGCAATAACAGTAAATAAATCTCCTGTCCCCAAGCCAAAGAATGAAATAAAAGCAAGAAAAAGAGCCAAGTGCATAGACTTTTATTATACTATAGTTCAAAGGTTACAGGCCTGGTGGTATAATCATTATATGATTTGGGAAGCAAAACCTGCGCCTTTTCGTAAATTTAAAAAGAGAGTTTGGGAACAATGTGCAGTTGTTTCGGATTTTATTTATCAGATAGGTGAGTATCCTGAATTAAGACAGAAATCTAAAGAAGTTTTCTTAAAAAAAATTAATGAGAAAGTGGTACAGAAAAAATTTGTTTATCTGAAAAAATGTTTACTCAACTATAGGAAATTAACAGGATATGGTCGTGGAATTACGGCCGTCCAAGTCGGTATACCCGAGCGTTACTCAGTTATTTTTTATAATGATGAATTACTACTTATTGTAAATCCACATATTACAAAGATTTCCAAAAAGAAATATCTATATCCTGAAATGTGTATGAGTGCAAATCCTATTATTGCGCCTACAGTACGCCCTGCATGGATCGAATTTACTTATTATGATGAGAAGGGGGAAAAGAAGTTTTGGAATACAAAAGATGATACGGAAATTGGGAAGATGATGAATAGGGTTTTTCAACATGAGATTGATCATATGGAAGGAATTATTAATATCGATCGCGTCTCTTCACCGAAAGATTTGATATTGCAATCAGATCCTACATTTTACGATTCTGCAAAATTTGAAGAAATATAGAGTCTCTTCGGAAGCATTTGGTATTCATAATGCTTAATCGTTTTAGTTTTATAATATAAAGAAGATCAGGCCTCCAGCGAGAAGTAACAGGGTACTTGTCCCAATAAGAACAAATGTTGGTGTTGTATCTCCCGTTGGTGCCATAGTCGGTGTGGGCACATTAGGTTTGATATAAATAGTTTGGGTTGGTCCTGGTTGGATAATTGTTTGGGTTTGCCCAGGCTGTTGTTGTATGACTGTACGTGTTTGTCCAGGAATTGTTTCGACTACCTGTTGCGGTGTTTGAGTGATGACCGTTACGATGACCACCGGGGTAGGTGTTGCTGTTGGCACAGGTGTCGGAGTCGGCGTTGGAGTAGGCGTGGGCGTTGGCGTCGCAGTCGGTTTGGGAGTAGGTGTAGGTGTGGGAGTTGGTGTCAACGTTGGCGTTGGCGTCGGAGTCGGCGTTGGCGTAGGGCTTGGACTTGGTGTTGGTGTGGGACTAGTACACGTGCTTGGCGGACTGTTTTTTTGTGGCGTTGTGCCGCAAACATTGGTTGCTGAAACTGCACACTGATATGTGTCAACTCCATTATCTGGGAAAGAATATTGAGTACCGGGTGCGTTGACTGTTCCACTGACATGTTGTCCAGTGGTTATATCTTGAACATCTATAGTATAGGTGGTAGCGCCTGTCACTGCGTTCCATTGACAGACTCCTTCTTTTTGTGAGCAAACCATGGGAGTTGGCGTTGGTGCTTGTGTAGGCGTCGGGGTTGCGACTGGACAAATTTTTGTTGCATTAGCAGGGGTACCCTTGCCGCAGATGTTTGTTGGAGTGACAGAACATTGATAATTTATTCCTGGCGTCATTGGGAACACGCTTTGGGATGCAGTTGCAGGAAGATTGGTTGATTGAATGATTCTTCCCGTATCAGGTTGAGTAACAACAACAGTATATCCTTGCGCACCACTTACTGAATCCCATTCACATAGTCCTTGTCCACTTGCGGGGCAGTAATTGGTTGGCGGCGTTGGAGTCGGGGTTGGAGTTTGATTTTGACAAGTGCTAACAGCTTCGTATGTCGCTGATCGTGAGTCTGTCCCTGCTGTTCCATTTGTCCAGGTTAGATTGAAGACAACAGTCCCATTTTTTAAAGACGTTTTTTTTGTATCAATCTGAGCCGTTTTGGTAGCGTTGGCTTTGACCGTTCCAAGGTTTAAAAATGTTTGTGTTTGTAAATCATTTACCTCAACATTCATTGCCATAGTATTTGAAGTTTCAGTGTTGGTAAAGCTTACATTAATAATAGCGTCACCATTAGAAGAACATTCTGAAGATGCAGATTGAGCTGTAGTCCATGCAAAATTTTGGAAAACCTGTTCTTTTTGAAGAAGATACACCGTCAGCGGCAAAACAACAACGGCTATTGCAAGTAAGCTAAATAAAAATGTTTTTGATTTTTTAGGCACATTCACTTTGCTATATGTCTTTTGTTTATTAATCTCTATGAACTGGGAGTCGGCGACAGTTGACAGTTCGGACAAATTATCTTGACATTCTGTACTGGCGCTAGCGTTGGACAAATCGTTGGTGTTGGCACTCCAGGAGGAAGCGTTGGTGTGGGTGTAGGGGTTGGAGAGGGAGATAGTGGTACTGTAGGCGTCGGGGTTGGTATGCAGCTATCGACGGCTTCATATGATGCAGTTCGTGAATCTGTTCCGCTTTGTCCGTTGGTCCATGAAAGTGCGAACGTTACTGTTCCTGCATTTAACAAGTTCTTTCCTGTTTTTATAATGTTAGTTTTTGTTTGACCACCTTGAATTGAGCCCATGTTTACAGAATTACCCGTTTGTTGATCTTTTGCCGTGACAGTCATAGCTGTAGATGAACCTGGCCCTTCCGAATTAGTGAAGGTTACTGCAATATTTGCTCCACTTCCGTCTACAGCGCAGGCAGTGCTTGCAGACTGGTTGGTAACCCACAGAATTGATTCAGCACTTTGTTTAATATTTGTTTGATTTTGTACTTCAATAAGCGTTACGGGGATGACAACTAATGCAATTATTGCAAGTGAAATGGTTATGAATTTGGGTGATGTGAGTAAATGTTTCAAAATAGTATCAATATCTAGTCCTTATTTAAGAATAGAATTAACTCTGCCAGTTGTCAAGGCTTGCTATCTTTTTAAAAACAGGTAATATTAAAGTATGGAAGAAAAATTTGAAAAAATAGCCTCCGCACCTTCGATTGCATTGGAAAAAAGTGTCGATCTTACAAAAAAAATTGGTGCAAGCGCAACGACGACATCTCATTATAAACGAGCAAAAAATTACTGGACAAGTCTTGGCCCAGGACTCGTGACGGGAGCAGCGGATGATGATCCTTCAGGAATTGCAACCTATTCACAGCAAGGTGCGCAGACAGGATTTCAGCTTCTTTGGTTGGCGCTTTTTACATTTCCTCTTATGGCAGTTGTTCAGGAAATGTGCGCGAGAATCGGGCTTGCCACAGGTCGTGGATTGGCAGGGAATATCCGTATCAACTATCCGCGGTGGGTGATGTACAGTTGTGCGATTCTTCTTTTTGTTGCGAATACGTTTAATATCGGTGCAGATATCGGCGCGATGGCAAAGGGAGTTCAATTATTTGCTCCACATTTTGATTTTGCATTGTTGGTAATTTTTTTCACATTTTTCATGTTGCTTGTTCAAATTTATACTCCTTATGAAAAATATGCACGGTATTTAAAATGGTTAGTACTTGTTTTGTTCTCTTATATTGCAACTGGGTTGATCGTAGGGCTTAATCCTGCAACGCTTCTTGTTCATGCTATTATTCCTAAAATAATATTTTCCAAAGATCAAATTATTCTTGTTACTGCAATTTTGGGAACGACAATCTCGCCATATTTATTTTTTTGGCAAACATCACATGAAGTTGAAGAAGAAATTCTTCATGGCAAAACATCAATTCGTTTGCGTCAAGAAACAGTGACTGATAAAGAAATAGGCGGCATGCGGATGGATGTATGGTCGGGAATGTTTGTATCAAATCTTGTGATGTTTTTTATCGTTGCGACCTGTGCGGCTGTTCTTTATGCGCATGGTATTACCAATATTAATTCTGCTGCAGATGCCGCGCTTGCGCTTAAGCCACTTGCAGGGAATCAAGCATTTCTCTTATTTGGTATTGGTATTATTGGCACAGGACTTCTTGCTGTTCCGATTCTTGCCGGTTCTGCTGCATATACCGTTTCAGAAAGTTTTCTGTGGAAACAGGGACTGTACCGAAAATTAAAAGATGCGAGGGCATTTTATGGGATTATTATTTTTGCGATGTTGATTGGGTTAGCTCTTAATTTTATCGGCATAAATCCTATTAAAATGCTTATTTATTCTGCTGTAGTGAATGGACTTGTCGCGCCAATAATTCTTATTCCAATTGTACTTATGACCAGCAGTAAGAAAATTATGAAAGAGAGAACAAGTCATCCAATCATTGCCGCTGTTGGTTGGCTGGTTGTTCTTTTGATGGTACTTTCAGGAATTGTGACGATATACTCGCTGTTTAATTAAAACAAGGAATTTTCAATTTTTAATTTCCAATTTTCAATCAAATTACAATGTTTCAATGTTCCAATTTGGAAATTATATCATTGAAAATTAA
>CAZJVI010000050.1:0-5808 GCA_964549385.1 uncultured Gammaproteobacteria bacterium | reverse complement strand
ATTGAAAATTAATTTTATGAGGTTTGTTTATGCAGAAAATTATTCTTTCTACTACAAAAAAGAAACAAATCGTTGATATCACAGAAAAGATTCAAAGTTTATTAGATACTAAAAAAACAGAAGGTTTGTGTTTTCTTTTTATCAAACATACCACTGCTGCTCTTACTACAGCTGATCTTGATCCAGGTACAGATCTTGATATGCTTGATGCGTTTGAGGCAATGATGCCGCATTTAGACTATCGTCATCCTCATAATCCATCGCACGTCACAGATCATATCCTGTCATCGATTATCGGTGCATCGCTTACTATTCCAGTTGTGAACGGAAGTTTAGATCTAGGAACGTGGCAAAGAATTGTTTTAGTAGAGCTCGATGGCCCGAGGGAAAGGGAAGTGGTTATACATTTCGTTTAGCACTTAGTAATTACTTCAACTGTGCAGTTGCTTCTTTATTGATAAAGAAATTATTGATTTCATCGACAATTTGCTGAGGAGAAACCTGCGATTTGAGGATATAGCCGTCCATACCGAGTTTGAATGCTTCTTCAATAACATTTTGCTGTCCAAGATTGGTGATAATAAAAATGGGAGTGTCTTTTGATGCAGTGCTTAGTCCGCGTACATTTCTCAAAACATCAATTCCTGTCATGCGAGGCATCATGATATCAAGAAGAATCATGTCGTATTGTTGCGCCTTTATTTTATCGAGTGCATCTATACCATCAACGGCTACTTGCACATCATATCCAGAAAGGGAAAAGACTTTGCTGTAAATATCTCGAATAAAAAAATCGTCTTCCGCGATAAGTAGTTTTCTCATAGATCAGTTTTTAACGGCATTATTTCTAACAATGATACCTTGTCCATTTTTGACTGTCAAGGAAGTGCTGTTTGCTTTCTGCTCGTTTTGCGTTATGTCTTCCGGTGTTGCCACGGGGAGAGTAATAGTAAATGTTGATCCTTTACCGAGTTCACTTTCGGCCCAGATTTTTCCTTTGTGTGACTCGACGATTGATTTGGTAATAAATAGTCCAATACCAGTTCCTTTGGAGCCTTGTTCGAGAGAACCTGAAACTCTAAAGAATTTTGTAAATAACCGAGGAAGTGCCTCTTTTGGTATGCCTTCACCGTTGTCTTTTATAGCAATTTCTATATGATCTTTTCTATCAGCCACTGTTACTGAGACATTCCCAGCATCAGGGGTGTATGCAATTGCATTGCTGATGAGATTGACAAAAACCTGTCCAATACGGAAAGGGTCAGCCATTACGAGAGGGAGTTTGTCTGGCATATTAATTGCAAAATTTTGTCTTCTTGTCATTGCTTCTTGTTGGAAACTGGAAAAAATATCCTTAATAATAATTCTCAAATCAAGTGGTTTGGTTTCAATTACCAGATCATTTCTCTCAATACGTGAAACACTGAGAAGATTATCAATAAGGTTAGCCAAATTGGTTGTGCTTACGATAAGTCTTGTTAATAGTTCTTTTGCTGATGCGTCAAGATTTGTTGCATAATGCATTTGTAACAGAGATGCGTATCCGCGGATTGCAGTCAAAGGAGTTCGTAATTCATGAGCAGCCATTGAAACAAAATCCACTTTCATTTCTTCCAATTGTGCTTCGCTTGAAATATCAACGAGTGTTATCATAATTTGATCTTTTGCCCCGAGTGCGTTTTTTGTTATTGTGGCTATAAATTCAGCTTTGTCCCCGTTTCCTTTTTGTAGCGTTAATTTTTGACTTACTTGTTGTTCTTTTTGGTTATCGTATGCAGTAAAAGGAGTAAGCTCTTGGGGGTTATACAGTTTTATTGTTTCAATTGCTTGTCCAATAGCATTCTTGGCTGTCAGTTCCGTTGCCGATTCTGCTGCGGCATTTAAAAAAACAATTTTCTTATGTGCATCAATAACGATTGTCGGTGTATTTAATGAATTAATAATGTTTTTTTGCGCATTTTTGACAGCATGCCGATAGCTGTTATTAATAATAACGGCAATCAAAATGAGAATAATACCAATAAGAACCTCGGGAAAAAACATACCGTATTATAATCTTGGTTACTTATGACTTATTTGTCAAGAGAAAGAAATCCAAGAGGAAAATGAACGCCTACATTCCGTAGAAAAACCATAACTGACATAGCGACAAAAGTAATAAGAAAAATTTTAATATGATTAGGGGTAATTTCGAGGGAATCAAAGAATTTATTTAGCATGGCAGGATATTTACTATACAAGAAATAATTTTCACGCGCAATACCTATATATACACACATTAAAAATAGTATAGTTGTGCGTTCTTACAATTCTTGCTATAATAATCCTATTCTTATGGCGCAAACAATATTGGTAGTCGAAGATGACCGTGGATTACAAAAATACCTCAAAGAACTCCTATTAGACAATGGCTATGCTGTCCAAACCGTTTCCGATGGTATTACGGCATTGGATTATTTTAAGAAAGCAGTTCCTGATTTACTTGTTCTTGATCTTGGATTACCAGTGATGTCAGGTGAAGCTGTTTGCCAGGAAGTACGAAAGAAATATAAAGATGTTCCAATCGTTATTCTTACCGCGAAGGATTCAATTAACGATATTGTGAAAGGGCTTAATTTGGGTGCTGATGATTATATAACCAAACCTTTTGTTGCTGATGAGTTTCTTGCCAGGATTAAAGCAAGGCTGCGTAAGCAAGTAAATAATACGACTACTTTAAAAGTTGCTGATCTTGAACTTGATGGTAAAACAATGGAAGTTAAAAGAGATGGACAACAAATTCAACTCACCCCTCAGGAATTTAAGTTATTACAATATTTGATGAACAACAAAGGAAGAATTCTTACTCGTGAAATGATTCTCTCACGAATTTGGTTGTATTCAAGCGATGTTGAAACCCGTGTTGTTGATGTTTATATGGGATATCTGCGAAAGAAAATTGATGCAAATACAGAAAAAAAACTACTTCATTCCGTACGAGGATTTGGTTACGTTATTAAAGAAGCCTAATTTGTTGTTTTATTAATCGATCTGATTGTTGGTAAGCTGACAGTTACTGTAGTACCGATGTTTTCTTTTGATTTAATTTTTATTTTTCCTCGGTGATTTTCGATAATATATCGCGCAAGCATCAACCCAACCCCCATACCTTCAATATAGCCGGCATATTCAGGCTTATAAAATCCGTTCATAATTGAAGCGAGGTCATGTTTTGAAATACCTTTGCCTTTGTCGTGTACTTCAAGCGTTATCATGCGAGGATGACTTTTTAAAATAACGGCGATTTTTTCACCAGGTTTTGAGAATTTTATTGCGTTTTCAAGAAGCCCCGAAACCATTTCGACCAATTTATCAAAATCCCCGACAATTCTTGTTTGATGATTAGTCAATTTACAGTAAAATTCAAAAGGATGATTCGTGTTGGTGAATCGATACTGGTCAATAGCTCGTGTAACTATGTCCTGCAATTGAATTTCGCTGAAGACAAAAGCAAATTGTCCTTGTTTAATTCGATTTACATCTAAAAGTTCTTTCACAAGTGTCGTTAAGCGGATACTCTCAGCGTATAATTCCTTTGTCCAACGTGATTCAAGAGTTTCTTTGTCTTTTGTACGGCTGTAAAGTAATTGAATATAGCCATGAATTGACGTCAGTGGTGTTCGAAGCTCATGTGAGGCTAAAGAAATGAACCTATCTCTGAGCTCTAAAGCTTTTTGTGAATCTTCTTGTAGTTGTATTTTATTAAGTGCAAGTGTTGCCGTATGGCTATAAATAATAAGCGCATCACGCTCTGTTTCAGAGAGAGATTTTTCTTTAAGGGAGTATAAAAAAAGAAATCCCAACATTTGTTGGGAATACAAGAGCGGGACTATTGCTACCTGTTTAATCTCGTGAGGAAATTGTTTCATTTGCAATCTACTCAGATCAGATTTAGATAAATAAAGTACATCGTTTGCTGCTAAAATTTTACTATAATATTTATTAATAGTAATAGTATTTTGTTTAATAAGCTCATCAGAGTAATAAACTCTTTTTAGATGATCTTTCTCATAAAGAAGTAATTTAACAAAGTTGGCTCCAATAAAAGTCTTTGCTGTTTGCGCAATTTCCTTATAGAGTTGCTCGTTCGATTTTGTAGTTGTAAGGGCAAGAATTGCTTTATTTATTTCGCCCAGTTGGATATTTTTCATATATTGTAATCTTACCAAAAAAATAAAAAGATACAACAATTATAAGTATGTTCTTATAATATTCTTACAGTTTTATTAGTGGTGGGGTGTTCTATGAGTTTTTTGGAAAAGTTTTTAATTCCGCTTAGCACAAAAAATCTCTCTCTCCCTTGCCGGTAGGCAAGTTGGTTTCAATTCACAAGCGTTATATTTTATAAATAATCAGCGAGTTCATATAAAACCGCATTAGACACAGTGAAACAGAGAAATTTTTGTGTTTCGCTTCAAGAAAGATGCTACTTTTCACATAAGCACTATTAACAGCCAGTATTGTGAAAAAGGGAGTAAAAAGATATAACAAAACATCTTTGATTGTTATCAAAAATATTAAAAAACATCTCTTAGGAAACAGTAAATACCACGTACTATCTAATTCACTATTTTTTTCTGTCGCGCACGTCCGCCTCGTTGTCCAGCTTTTCTAGCCTCTTCACTTGTCCATGTGTGTGCAGTCCCTTTTTTATGGGCAGCTTGGCCACCTTTACTTGCGATCATGCGTTGTTTACTTTTGTCCATAGACGCAAATCCGCGTCCTTTACCTTTTGCCATAGAATAATTCACCTCCTTTCATATAACAGAATAGTTTATAAACATAAGAGTTTAGCTTAAAACTTGTAAGGAATAAGCAAGAGTTATTCTCGCTATTATAATCAAAATTGTTTTTTTGTAAGAATATTGTCATATGGTTGACGAGAAAATGATATGGTGTTAGGATAGTCTCGCTGCAACATTTATCATCAAATTTATACACTAGAGAGTGATTCTTAAGAAAAGCTTTAGATTTTGAAAGGAGGTGAGATTATGATTAAGAAAGCGATAATTGCAACAGGTATATTTGCTGTATCAGCAATGGCAGCTGCGACAATAACATTTGCTCAGACTGCAACGCCGTCGCCATCACCGACACCAACAACCGCGGCGACTACTGTCACTCCAACAACAGCAGTAAGTGCTCCTACTTCAGCACCTGATACAGGTCGTGCAGAGTAGCACAGAAAAGTCGTTTAGTAAATAAATGGAGCAAAATGCTCTTCTTTATACATGTAGGATCTGTATTTTGCTCCATTAGAAAAAATTTATGAAGAATAAGTTATTATTATTTATTATTCTTTTCGGTGTTATTGCAGGTGGGTATATTGGGTATGGTTTTTCTCATTCAGGAATTCACGATAAGAAACAAGTACTCGCAGATCAAACCGTTGCACAGAAAAAGGTGATAAGCGTAACCCCTACGGTAGCGCCAGGAATTCCTGAAACAATTACTATCCCCAAAATACATGTCAATACAAAAATCGAATCTGTGGGAATGGATAGTAAAGGACGGATGGGCGTGCCGACAAATCCTTTTGATACGGCATGGTATAGTCCAGGTTTCAAGCCTGGTATGAATGGTAGTGCAGTTATCGATGGGCATTTGGATTTAGTGACAGGAGCACCTGCAGTTTTTTGGAATTTAAAATTATTGAATATCGGTGATACAATTATAGTTATGGAGAATAATGGTAAAAAATACACCTTTGCAGTCAGTCAAATTACAAAATATCCTTATAACAATTTTCCCATAAACCAAGTATTCGTG
>CAZJVI010000049.1:0-11004 GCA_964549385.1 uncultured Gammaproteobacteria bacterium | reverse complement strand
TTTCTCTCTCTTGAAGATCTTGTGCACGCAATTCTCAATCATGGGACAGTACCACACAAAAGTATTGTGATTACCATTGATGATGGTTATATTGATGCCTACACGTATGCCTTTCTTATGGCGAAAAAATATCATGCAGTTATGAATTTCATGATTCCAACAGGCTTAATTGGACAGCCGGATTATATGACGTGGGATCATTTGAAAGAGATGGCCGCAAGTCCTTACGCAAAAATTTACAATCACACAACGACTCATGCAGCGCTTGGACTAATCGATCAGGATCAAATTATTCAAGAAGTAACAACAGCAAATCAAGATCTTCAAAAAAATCTTGGGATCAAAAACGACATTGTTGTCTATCCATACGGATCCTACAATGATCTCGCAATTCAAACAGTAAAACAACTTGGAATGATCGCGGCTGTCAGCACAGATCCAGGAACCAACGAATGTATTTCAAATATCTACAATCTCCCCCGCGTCCGCGTCGGCAACGAACCGATTGAGGATTATGGATACTAATGTAGCTACATCTATATAGTCCTTGTCTAATTATTTTGCTATTATGTAACAATAATGAGTTGGCAAGCAAGAACTATCAAATATTTATTAAAAAAGACTACGAGTAAAAAACATTTTGACCCTGAAAAAGTAAAAAAACACCGAAGCAATTTTGATAGAAATATGCGTATCTTATTTCCATCAATTTTATTTGGCGTAACGATAACTCAGAAAAAAATAGCAGAAATTCCAGTTATGGAAATTTCTACTTCATGGATAGTTAAACGAACTATTATTTATGCTCACGGTGGAGGATTTGTCTTTGGTTCTTCAAAAGGCTACCAACAGCATTTGATTCGATTGGCAAAACTATGCAAAGCAAATGTCATAAGTATTGATTACAGCCTCTCTCCTGAAAGTCCCTTTCCTATCGCTCTTAATGAAATACAAAAAGTATGGCAAGAGCTTCTAAAACAAGGACTTGATAATACAAAAACAGTCATTATGGGAGATTCTGCTGGCGCTAGCCTTGCATTAGGAACTGCGTTAAAACTTAGAGACACCAACCAGAAGCAACCAGCATGTCTCGTGTTACTTTCTCCTGCTTTTGATGCTACGTTTAGTGGGAAAAGTTATTCTTTGAATAAAGGAAACGAGGTGTTGTTAAATGAAGATAAAATGACATTTTTTGTGCAAGCATACGCCCAACAACATCCGATAAATGATCCTTACATATCACTTGTTTTTGCCGATCTTACGGGTATACCTCCATTTTTGATACATGTGGGCTCTGAAGAAATGTTACTGAGTGATTCAGAGACTGTTATCAAAAACGCGAAACGTGATAATGTTAATGGAATATTATATATTGGGAATGGAATGTGGCATGGGTGGCATTTATTTGCATCATATGTACCTGAAGCAAAAGAAGCAATGAAAGCGGTTGCTGAATATATTATTTCTCGTACAACATAATTATAGGAATAATTACCTCACTTGATTCGCTACATAATAGTCAAGTAATCTTCTAATCATTGCCTGATAGGAAGCTCCATGTTTTTTTGCATTTTCTTTAAAAAAGTCCAAACTTTTTTCTGTGAGTGTTAACGTCACTTTTGTCTTTTTATCATGAAGCGTAAGCTCTTCAGGACTTGGCAAAAAATCACTGATTACTTTTGCTTCTATTGGTTCATTTTTATATGTTATTTTGTTTTTCATAAATACTTTTGCCTTTTCTCCAGAAACCTGCTCCTATTATTCTGATTTTGTTGTTTCTGTGAGTAAAACGCACTGTTAACACACCTCCTTTCACTTTTCCAAAACAGTAAAATCTTTTTTCTGTTTTGCTATGTACTGAATCTTCTGCAATTACACGATTTTTATCTATGAATGCATATTGAGCAGTCTGAAAATCAACGCCATGTTTTTTGATATTTTCTATATTTTTCTTTTCATTCCACTCAAAAGAAGTATTCATATTATATTACCAAATTACCATATATTTTACCATATACAAAATTTACCCCGCAAAACTGGTTGCCTCGCCTTCCATTTCTCGCATGCCGCCGAAGGCAATTCTGTCCAGAATTGTATTATCCATGCCCATCATAATTCCTGGCACCACAGTGAATTCGCCATAGATGTCATTGATCTTATCTGCCGCATCTGAGACACTGTGCTTTTTTGCAATTTCATCGCCAAAAATTGAAAGCTGATTATCATCTTCTTGTGACAATTGATACGAAGTAATACTCATAAGAGATACTGGTTTTTTCTCCGGCTGCGCATTGAGAATCATTTGCGCTTGACGATATAATTCTCCTGTTGTATATAAATTCTGATGGATCGTTTGCCCGTGATGCCAATACGTATGATCTCTATACCGAAGTCCTAGATGCACTCCTCGTGCAGTATATCCCTTTCTTCGAAGGCGTCTTCCTGTCTTCTCGCACAGTTTCATCAGAAGACGTGATAATTCCTGGATATCTGCAGTAGGTTTGTGCAGCGCGTATTGATGACCAATTGATTTGGTTGAGAACTCTTTTTGATCCGCTTCATAGCCGCGCAATTTTTCATACCACCGTAAACCGATAATGCTTCTAAAAACTCTTTTATGAAGGATCTCCTGTGATGCTTTGAAAAAATCATGCGGAGTGCGAATCCCATGGATATTAAGCCTGGCTTGATAACGGACATTAATGCCATTCAGATCAAGCAGTGTGGTATTTTGATAAATATCAATCAAATTTGTGTGATCAATGTATGTCAGTCCGTCAGGTTTCTTAAATGACGCACCCAATTTGGCAAGGAACATATTGGTCCCGATACCGATGCTGCAAAAAATCCACTCACCTATTTCATCTTTCATCCGTTGTTTAATTTCTTTTGCGATTTTTATCAAATCAGGATGCAAATCCGCAACCGGCCGGAAATTGATAAGTGCTTCATCAATTGATTTTGGTACGACATCAGGAGAATAGTCTTGAAAAATTTTTTTAAATTTGAGATGGACATCACGGTACTTGGGAGCATCAGGGGTACGAATAATAAGTCTTGGATATATATTTTGAGCATCACTGATTCGCATTCCCATTTTGACACCGACTCGTTTGGCTTCAATGGACGGTGCAAGGATAAAAGCATTTGGGGTACCATAGGCTGCAACAGCAATTGGCTTGCCTCTCAGAAGTGGATTTGCCTGCTGTTCAATCGTTGCGAAACAAGAATTAAGATCAATATGCATGATCAGAGGTTTTTCGCGGTTGATAAAATAGTTATCATTATTCATTGAACATAATCTTAACGAGTGAGGTCTAGAAACATTATTTTAATCTGGGTTACCATCCGATACCTCCTCAAGGATCCATTCCAAAGTATCGGGATCGTGCCGCATTTTGAAGGCTAAGGAATCGGTGCAAACATGAAAGATATGATACACCGTACGGCCCGAGCGAACCTTATGATGGTACCCGACTTTCGTGATGAGATATGAACGACCGTTCCATCGGATCTTATAAGGAGCGGTTTTGGCGCTCTCTCTTTTATAGATGGTAATGACATCAATTGGTTCATGGATATTAAGAATCATAGAATTGGAAATTCGTTTTTTAGGAATTTCATTATTCTTACGACAAAAATAATTTTCAATTTTTAATTTACAATTTTCAATCAATTTTCATTTACACAATGATTCATATAAATTGGAAATTGTATCATTGAAAATTCAATGAAAATTAAAAATTGTGAATTGAGAATTAATTAGTGGTATTTTCTGATAACACTAATCACTACTCCTCCAATTTCTAGGCTTTCTTTTGGATAGATAATCGGATACATTTTATTCGCAGGTACTAATTCTACTTTGCCATTTCTTTTATAGAAATATTTGACAGTCCATTCATTGTCAACGATTGCAGCAACAATATCACCGTTTTTTGCTTCCCTATTGGGATCAACGATAATTTTGTCACCATCACCAATCAAAGCGTCAATCATCGAATCACCTGAGACAGTTAAAAAATAAATGTCTCCTGTTGTATCATGAATGTACTGATAGACGTCGATACTATCATCTCGCTGTTCAAATGCCGGCATGGGATATCCTGCCTTGATAGTCCCCAAATGCGGAATATGAATTAATTTTTTGGGAAGGAGTTTACCCTTGTCTCCTTTCTCAATTATTCCTGCCGCAATTAATTGATCAACAAGATATTGTACTGATCCTTTTGAAGAGAAGTGAAATAAATCACAAAACTCTGCATAGGTTGGCAATCGTTTTTCTAGACGATAGAATTTTCGTAATTTCGCTATCGCTTCTTTTATGTATGTTCTTTCCATACCGTACGAATGTACGATAAATATATCGTACGAACGTACGGTTTGTCAATATGTCAAACCCACTCAATTTACAAAAAAAACAAAACTGAGCCATTCCGGACCCAGTTTTGCTGTTTTCGTCACGTTATTTTTTATACATTTCTATGAGCAAGCGATCGGTAGATCCACAAAAGAATAACTGAACCAAGAATTGCTACTAAGAGACTATAAATGTTAAAACCAGTTACCCCAGGCTGACCAAATACATTCATAATAAATCCTCCTAGTAAGGCACCGACTACACCAACAATAAGATTGCCAAGCATTCCTTCACCGGTACCCATAATCATTGATGCAATCCAACCTACCACTACTCCAAAAACTATCATAAGAAGAATTCCCATTTTCGTCTCACCCCCCTTCGCATATCCTCATAATAGAATTTTGTCGTAAGAAACGGATGAGTTCTTTGTAAGAGGACGATGAGAAAAGATAAGTTTTAAACTATTTTCATTCTTCAGCGCAGATTGTAGCGATTTCAACCATAAGCTTTTCACGATCTTGTTTGGAGAGATATAAGATATCTACCAATTGTGGATTTTTCGATATATCTTTACAAAGAACAATATGATTCTCAAGAAGTGTCATTTTTTGTGATTGTGAAAGCGTTGTCAACATCGTTATTGGGTGAAGTCGTGATTGTTCAATCAATTCTCGCAATCCCGCTCCCGTTGGATAATCCCAACTTAATACTCGCATGCCAACACACTGAGCATACATATTGGCATCAATTGTTGTTTTGGTGTTTGTGACAAGCCACGCTTCGTCGAGGTGATTTCTCATCTTGATATCTTCAAATCGTGCCTTTGTATAAAGCGCCACCTGCACTTCAGATCTAACTCCAGGGCTATTATGAAATTTTGCTTCAATCATTGTTTTTTTTCCATTTTTTTGTGTAACGACATCTATTTCATGAGAAATGCAATTGCCACGGAGAATTTGTCTTACTTGTGTTGTATAACCAAAAGACTGAAGAAGTTTACTGATAAAATCTTCAAACGGATAGCCTGTTGGACCTAATTGCATAATTGCTTCCTTCAGGCTGTAACGGCTTTTTATATAGGGTTTGGGTGATGCTTCTAAAAATTCCAAAATATGCCGATAAATCTCTTGTGTAGAGATACCCTCGTAGAGTTTACTTTTGACATGGGTAAGAACTTCTCCTCGAAGTGAATGTGGAATGCGGGCGCGAATAATAGAATCCATGACTTTTTGCTCACTGAAAGGCTCAGTCGTTTTGTTAGCTTTCAAAACATGAATCATGTATTTATCATACCGTTTATATCCGCTGAAATGCAACAAAATTATCTTTCTGTGCTACTTTGCGATAATGAGGATTTTTGCTGACTTTCATAAATGCATCTTTTGTTGTTTGATCCGTAATTAATAAAACAATAATATCCGCCTGATTAATACCAGATGGCACTGTGTAAATATTTTGTCTCAAAGAGAGATGTGAGCCGATGTCGTTTGATGCAGCGACACTATCATTTTTGGGGATTTTTGCCAAAAAATTATCAATATAGACACGATCAGGCAATTGCCTTATGAACATATCCAAATTTGGATCTATCGAACCAGGAAGCGGACCAGATGCATATGCTGAATATAACGAAAATGCGAGAAGATAGATGATGAAAAAAATGTTTCGTTGTGTTTGATCGAATGGTAAAAATTTAATTTTTACTTTTCTTAACCACAAAATTGCGTAAATCGCGCCAAGAAAAACAAAAGGGGTAATGGTAGCTGTATATTGATAATAAATTTCATGCAGTTGAGGATTATTGCTTAAGAGATCAATAAGTAAATCAGGTCCAGCAAATATAAGGAAAAAAGGGAAAAGTAAAATTAAATAACCAACCGGCATAAAAAGATCATTAAGAAATGCCAACCGTGTTGGTTCAAGAATCGTCTGGATTGTTTTATTTGGTGATAAAATTATACCTTTAACAACTTGCGTTGGACTATCTCCATAATCTGAAAAATAAGCTAACGCAAAATGCTGTCCGCCAAATGCATGGGGAATTGCAATCCAAATAAGATAGTAAAACATTCCAAAACTAATAATGAATAATGCTGCACCAAGTATTCTTTTTTTATGCATAAAGAAAACTAAGAATCCAAAAAGTGCGATGATTAACCATATTTGTTCTTTGCAAAGTGCAGCAAGTGAAGCAAAAACGATAAACCATACATATCTTTTTTTCAGGAAAAAATAATACATGGCAAAAAAGAATGTTGTTACCAAAGTAACTGCATGAAAATCATAAATATTTGCCCGCTGTACACCAGGATTGAGTAAATAGGAAAAAGCAAAAACTAACGCAAGATTACAATTTTTTAAAATATCTCGAGCAATTGCATAAAGGAAAAAAGCACCTAACACGACAACAAATGTTTGAATCAAGAGAAGCATTTGAGGATTTTGCCACAGAGCGTACAGCGGTGCCAACAGTACGAGAATAAAATCTGCGTGATACGCAAGACGTGATATTTGTTGTGTGCCATTAGGATCGGTCAAAATGAATATTCTTCCATGAAGCGTATTCCATACGGTTTGCGCCATATTACCAAGATCAAATCTGCCCGTATAAAAATTGTCATATCTCAAAAAAGATACAACTGTAAAATAAAGCATATAAATACAGCTCAATATTGCTACCAATGTTACCTGTGGGTGGGTAGATATAATTTTTTCTAAACGCCTTATGTAAGAAAATGATGTTTTGTGCCACAGTATACTTATAAGAATAAAAAGCAATTCTGAACAGATAAGAATAATTCTGCTGAATAATGCAGAAAAAGCAGCCAAACCGGATGAAACAATTCTCGCTAATGAGAATATTACAATTCCTTCCCGTACTCCAAATCCGGCAGGAGTAATGATCGATAAAAATCCAATAACAAATGCGAAATCAAAGACACCTAATAATTCGAGAAATAGCCGAGGGGTAAGATAAACTACCGATATAATAGTGAGATAATTCCCTAATCCGAAAAAGAAAAGTGCAATAATACTAAGCCATACAAGGTACAAATTTTCGACAAATGAAAATGGTGTAAAAAAATAGGAAAATATTTTATGCAGTTTACCCGATAATAATTTTACTAATGTATCTCCACAGCAAAAAATAATCGTAGCTAGCAAAACAAGAAACGACAAAAGCCATTTATAGAGTGCTTGATCTTTAGAAAAATAAAATGACAACGCAAGAAGTGAAACAATAAAACTTCCCAGCACAAATAATTCTGCTTCAATAATAAAACTTTTCCCAATATCTTTTTTTTTAAATCCCTTTTTTTCAAAAAGAAGAGTAGCACTTAAAAATGACCAAATATTTCCAGGGATATATCGTCTTGCATTTGATAAAGCCCATAAATAACTTGATTCTTTAAAAGTCAGCATATCACTCTTTGCTCGCAGAATGGTATACCAGATAAAACTCCTCACAAAATAGAAAATAATAAAACTGAAAATGCCAAACAATAAAAGAAAAATATGAAGAGAATGAATATGTGAAGAGAGTGTTGAAGCCTGTGGAAGAATTGTTTTAAAAATAAAGAAAAGGGCAAGAAGCGTTAGGGGTAAACCCACGAGAAACTTTAACAGAGAGTAAAGGTGAGATTTCATTGCTGTATTGTACTTGTTTGCGACTTAATTGTAAATTTACTCTTCTTACTGCGCTGATGCGCTCGCATTGGTGGGAGCCGTTGTTGATTGTCCGTCATAAATAAAGTTGCGCGTTACTATCGTTTGATCAGAGCTGGTAAGACTCCTCACTTTAAGCTGAAACGTCACTGATCCATTTGGCAAATTATAGAGTGCAACTGAATTATTATTATAATCTGACCAGCTGCTGCCGTTTACACTATATGACCAAACAGCGCTGCAATACGTACTGTCATCATAAGAAATATCAATTTCAACAGGATTACTCGTCACGGTATCTCCTTGATTTGGAGAAGTAATACTGACGGGCCCAAGGCTCTTATTGCACGGTCCTTGGCTGACAGTTCTTTCTTCTGTGGGACGTGGTTCCCGTGTAACTGGCTCTGTGTAAAAATTTGGTGCAGTAGCATTAACAGTATTATTGGGAAAAGTAATCTCAGAGACAGGAGTAGGAGTTACCTTTGCATTATTAATACTTTTTATCGTATTAAAATTAAGAATCAAAACCAGTATAATTGACGGAATACTCAAAACAGCTACAATAAATTCGATAAGTGGCTTTTTTGAATAGAGATGGTCTAATCTTCGTTTTTTCTTCTTCTCTTCCTTTTGTTTTATCCGTGATTTTTCCATGACCTAGTGTAATTGTAGATAAAAAAATACAATTTTGTAAAGCGCAAAATGGAAATTTGAAACTTACCTGCGTAATTGCTACAATACACTTGTCAGATTTAAGATTGAAGATGAAGAATTTTAAAAATAATACTCTTTAATCTTTAATCTTTAATCGTAAGACATGCAGTCGTAGCTCAGTGAATTTTAAGGATTCGAATTAATTATTGATTTTCGAAGTGATTTTTAGTAAATTTAGTCTATGAAACAAAAGTTCTGTAGACTATGCAAACAAAATAAAAATTTAAGTGAATTTGCATGGAAATCAGAAATTAAACAAACAAAGCAATCTTACTGTAAAGAATGTCAAAAAATTCGGTCAAAAGCACATTACCAAAATAATAAAGAAAAATACATAGAAAAAGCTAAAAAGCGTAATAAAAAAATTCAAGCATTAATACAAAACTATGTTTGGAATTATCTTTTAGAACATCCATGTATAGATTGCGGAGAGACTGACATTGTCGTATTAGAATTTGATCATGAATATGATAAACTTTATAATCTTTCTGAAATAATAAAAGATCGGAGTAGTTTATTAAAAGTTCAAAATGAAATAAGAAAATGTGTTGTTCGTTGTTCGAATTGTCATAGAAGAAAAACAGCAAAGGATTTTGGTTGGAAGAAAGCAATTATGCCCCGTTAGCTCAGCAGATAGAGCATCTGTCTTCGGAACAGAGGGTCGTAGGTGCAAGTCCTACACGGGGTACACATAATTTTTATTAAAATTTAGCCTCATTTTTTTGACAGTTTTTGAATATTTAATATAGTAAGTTATCTTAGCCTCAAAAATTGGTTCGAGTCCCTCGAAGGTAATAGAATCAAATTCTAGCATTCGTCATTTTTCACTAAACCAGTCAAGAATTCTAGGAAACACATCAAAAGCGTTAAAATGTGCCTTTTTTGGTTCTATTACTAGTCTGACGTTTGGATTAGGCATTCTCGCTTTAAGACGTCTCGCATGATATACCGGCATGAGTACGTCTTCTGCTCCATGCCACAGAACTGTCGGCACCGTATTCCTCTCCAGATTAGTGCGCCAATCGTTATGTAGTGCAAGTGTTAGATCAAACCATGCTTCATATGATTGAGGACTACTCATTGCTTCACGATAAGCTTCCTTTTGTTGATTATAAATATCGCCCATTTCAAGGGCCGTTTTATCGTATTTAGTGAGCATCTCCCATAAATAATCTCTTAGGTAATACTCAGGATCTTCTCGAGACCTTCTAATTATTTCTCTTCTTTCTTTATTTATATCTTCGTTTAATGGATTACTATAAATACGCATATTTTCTTCTGGCATTTCTTGATACCAGCCTTTTCCTGCCTGAGGGTTAGTCCGGTCTTTCTCATCTTTTGGTGAAGGTGTACACATAGTAGCAGCTTTTCGAAAGCGATCCGGCATTTCTGTAGCAGATGCAAGTGCATAGGTACCACCTGCAGAACGACCTGCAATGCACCATTTTGAATCTGGATCAAAATGATCAATTATTGCTCGTATATCGGGTACAATATCTGCAATTACATGACCTTCACGCCTTGGAGTATACCCCCATCCGTACGGATCAATTGAAAATAATCGAATATTTTGATGATGAAGTGTGGATTCATTTACTATTAGTGGACCAGTACGGCTACCATGTGTTCCAGGAAGTAGTAAAACTGGTTTTCCATTTTTTGAGCCGTATTCAGCTACAGCAACTGTATTATTGCCTGGTGTGTCTACCATTTGAAGATGTTCTGGTCGTTTCCTTCCGAATTCTATTCCAAATTGTTTTGCCTCAGTCATAAAGAAAGAGTATATCAAATAACACATAATTTTACTATGAGATTAAGATTTGCATATTTTAGTGAAAAGTTCCGGTGTGTTTATATTTTTTCCCTTGTAATTCAGTTCATTCTGTTTCTTTTTCTTAAAATATGAGAAGGCATCTGCTAGTAAACATTTTTCTTCAGGTGTGATTGATATAGTTAGATAGATTCGAACATCGTTCCACATGGGGTACCAGGCACAACCTATTTGACAACCTAAATTTCTTCAGACATACTAAATGTATGGAAAATACTACTCCAGTTGGTAAAGAAGCGCTGAAGTATCGTATTGCTATCAATGAGGGTATAGGGGTAATTATTACCTTTGCCGCAACAGCTCTTGTAGCAATTGCTTTATATGTTATCAAACTTAATTATGCAATTCTTATTGATGTCGTAGTATTTCTTTGTATTTTTCTTCTTCAATTAATTGTCTTATATCTTATTTCTCTTCTAGAATACAAGAA
>CAZJVI010000048.1:10806-11032 GCA_964549385.1 uncultured Gammaproteobacteria bacterium | reverse complement strand
CGTATATTATTGTTGTGATGGATGGGAATGATTGGTTTGGAGATACATTAAAACTTCTAAAATATATTGATACAAACGTGCAATATATTGTCCCGCAAGTACCACAGGGCAATTTTTAATTTACAATTTTTCCCAAAGAGATCCCTTCGGGACATTGAATTTTTAATGATTCAGTTTTTCAAATATTTAAGTTCGTTACTGTTAAGTCTGAGTGACTAAATCTGCT
>CAZJVI010000048.1:0-10796 GCA_964549385.1 uncultured Gammaproteobacteria bacterium | reverse complement strand
GCTTGTCCTGTATTTGTTTCTATTTCATTTGGTCCAACTAGAGGGAGAACTTGATCTACAAAAGTAGATTGCACTGCTATATTTGCTATTGCTGCTTGTCTTTTCTTTTAGAGATTCAACTGTACGAAGAATACTCTCAGATAAAGCAGGTACATCCTCAGGCCTATCACTTCTATGGGTAACACTTGTATATTCGTTTCCATCTCCAAAAAGGTCTATCACATTTCGAACAGTTGGAGAATCTCCGTTACTAAATGGCGTAATACGAAGCGGAAGAGATGCAGGGTCATAAGCTGCTCTGTACGAAGCTTCAATGGCTTCTCTTTCATCGGGGGAAGCATCAGGTGGAATTTTTACTCGCTGTCGATATATTATTCCCGGATCATTTGGATCAACTCCAATAATAACAAGTGTAGATAGTTCTTCTGCTTCCGGTTCCGGAAGCATATAGCCGGTAAGAACATCTCTAAAAACTGGTTCAACAGGCATGCCTAAAAGATTTTGGTTTGTCCTTACGGTTCGAACAATAGCCCTTCCATATTCTCTTCTTACTAATCCTTCAATAGATTCACGTCTTCCTTCTCGAAGTGTCTGAATGGTCTCAGCGGGATTAACCGTTTCTTGTCTTGTCTCATCTTGTGCACCTTCTTCAAAGTCTGGAGATCCAATTGTTTCACCATTCATAGCATATAATACACTACAGTAAAGTTTTTTTGTAGTCAAGTAACATTAGAGTGCATCATCGGTGACTGCAGGGACGTAGGCGAAGAAGCCATTTTGGCCTTGAAAGACAATAACCGGTATCAGGTAATTCTGCTGTGCTGTTCCGATATAATAAGCGAGAAAGACATTCGTGATAAGTATTTGACCTCCTGTTCCGTTATACGAAGCGATATATCCTTTTCCGCTTTTTAAATCATCAAATGCTTGTTGTGCTGTTTTGATCGGGTATACCGCCTGTGATGCTTGTGGTGTGGATGGCTGGAGATTGACAGTTTGATGATTGTAGTTCGCCTGAACAACATTTGCTGAGCCTTGTCCTGATGCAACAAGAAAATTCATGGTGGAATATGGTGGATGAGGATAAAGAATAGGAAGCTTCATATCAAAATCTTTGAATTGTGTCGAATCTTGATTTTGTCCTGCTGGTATAGAATAATCAATTTCTTTTTGATACAGATCTACTCTGATAACCTGTGCAGCCGCAAGAGCAGTTGCCGGAGTAAGTTGCCCAGCAGTCACAGAATACATTAGTGGAGTAGTATTATACGTATTCTGAGTTGGCGCATTTTGTGTTAACGTAAGATCAATATCTGAAGGGAAAACGTCAAGGTTATTAACAAAATCTTGGACTACTGGAATTGCATCGGTTGGTGCATTCATATTTTGAATATATTGTCCTTGAAGCACTGATAATTGTGTCAGATAATTTGATGTCGTCGTGAAATTCTCTGTAATAATATTATAATCCATGGTATTTTCAAAACCATTTGAATCAGGTGTTGTTTCTTTCCATTGATAATTTGATCCTCCGATAGGAACTGCTGGAACCGGATTCCCTTGTGAATCGGTGTATCCAATATTGGAAATTGCTGATTCTGCATTTTTCAGATTCAGCAAACTCGGTTCACTAATAATCATTGGATAAACGTTGAGCCTATCAGGAAAATCCTGTGGCAAGGAGCCATTCACTGTATTGATAGAATATGTGAATGGTCCGTTGATATCACTTTTTGGAAAAGCAATTGGCGGAAGTTTGCCGTATGTCTCATTTGGTGCAGGTAATCTAGCAGGGAAAAGTATTGAATGGATTACTCCGCCGATTTTGAAAAAAACCACCAGCATCAGGATAACGCCAAGACTAATGGAAAGAGTAATTCCTGCTTTTTTTGCAAATTCTGTAGTATCATGAAGGGACATATCTTGAGTATAGTTTAGATTTCAATTCCAATGCAAGTTTGGCAATATAAGTTTGCTATAATTAACACTATAAAATAAAAATAGTATGGTAAGAACAAGAATTGCACCAAGCCCGACAGGCTATCCCCATATTGGGACAATTTATCAAGCGCTTTTTAATTTTGCGTTTGCAAAAAAAAATGATGGTAAATTTCTTATTCGTATTGAAGATACTGATAGAACACGTTTTGTGGAAGGAGCAGAAGAAGTTATTTTTGCTGCGATTGATTGGTTTAGTCTCACAGAAAATGAGAGTCCTAGAAAAGGAGGAGAATTTGGGCCTTATCGGCAGTCAGAACGCTTAGAAATTTATCATAAATACGCACAAGAATTACTTGATAAAGATAAAGCATATTTTGCTTATTATCCAAAAACAGATGCAGGGCAAAAAAAAGATTACACCCAAAAAGTTTCAGTTCAGAAAAGAGAAACAATAGAAGAGCCGCCAAAAACGATAATTGAGATGATTGAGCGTGGTGATTGGATTCTGCGCCTGCGTGTACCCAAAGATAAAAATATTATTGTTCATGATGCGATCCGTGGTGAAATCACCTTTACCCCAGAGCAGGTTTCAGAACAGGTTTTGATTAAATCAGACGGATTTCCAACGTATCATTTGGCTGCAATTGTTGATGATCATTTAATGGGTGTTACTCATGTTGTCCGCGGTGAAGAATGGATATCATCTGCTCCAAAACATGTTTTGCTTTATGAGTATTTTGGGTGGAAAATACCACTGTTGTATCACACGCCACTTTTGCGAAATCCTGACAAAAGCAAACTCTCAAAACGTCATGGTCACACCGATGTGAGATGGTATCAGGAAGAAGGATATCTACCTGAAGCAATTCTTAATTTTTTGGCGCTGATGGGATGGACACATCCAGACGAAAAAGAAATTTTTTCTTTAGAAGAGTTTATTGATGTATTTGACCTTAAAGATATTCGGCAAGTCGGCCCAATATTTGATCTAACGAAATTAACATGGATGAATGGAGAATATATCAGAGCACTGTCGATTGATGAATTAGCAAGCGTGATAAAAGACTATTATGCCAACACAGCAGTTTCCTTTGCATCTTTGGATGAAGAAAAATTTAAAAAGATAGTAGTTCTTGCGCAATCCCGTATTGACACGCTTAAACAATTTGAGCCATTAATCAAACATTTTTTCCCAGAATCACCGTTTTATGCCAGTAGTGAAGAGGATAAAGCAATAGAAAAGTCATTACAGGAAGAGTTTAAAAATGTATCAGAATGGAAAGCAGAGGCAATTCTTGAAGTCTTACGAACTGTTCTAAAAAGACATAGCATTCGGATGCCCGTTTTGTATACAATAATAACAGGACAAGAACGGGGACTGCCACTTCCTGAATCACTTGAAATTCTTGGGAAGGAAGAGGTACTTTCTCGTCTACAAAAAATAGTATGAGTTTATCAGCGCTTGCACAAGTTCTTTCATTTCTTTTTAATCCTGTTTTGCTTCTTGTTTTTGTCCCACTACTACTCGTTTACAAAACTACAAATAACGTTGTACTTGCTCTCTCCTGGACTGGCTACACAATGATTTTTCTTTTGGTAATGACATTTTTTATCATTTATGGTGTACACAAAAAAATTTTTACTGATATTGATGTCTCCAAACGTACACAGAGGCCATTACTATTTATCGTCTGTTTTATCATAGGACTTATTTATTTGTGGGGCTTGTGGTTTCTTAATGGTCCGAAGATTCTGATGGCTGTTATTATTGGTCTTATGATCAGCATAGTACTTCTTTCAATAATTAACACCCGGCTGAAACTTAGTATTCATGTTGCAACTGTTTCCGCGTTGCTTTTTACTCTTGCAATTATTTATCAAGGTTATTATTATCTAACATTGCTCTTAATTCCAACGATTGCTTGGTCACGATTGAGAATAAAACGTCACACATTACCAGAAACAATAGCTGGGGCATTTTTTGGAATTTTGTTATCATTAGGAATGTATATATCGATTAAACATTTTGTCCTTTATTAATTATGTTTAGTTGGAAAAGATTTTTTAAATCATTTAAATACGCATTTGAAGGTATTCATTATGCCTTCAAAAATGACCAGAATTTATTTATCCATTTATTGGTAGCTTTTTTTGTTATCAACGTAAGTATTGGATTAAAAGTTTCGCATTATGAAATGGGAATTTTGGGATTGACCATGATGATGGTGATTATGGCGGAGATGATAAATTCTACGATTGAAAAAATGGTTGATCTCATTACCAAGGAGCATCGCCAGGAAGCAAAAATAGCCAAAGATGTCGGTGCAGGGATGGTTTTATTGACTGCAATTGCAGCCGTTATTATCGGAACTCTTATTCTTTTCCCTTACGTAATTAAATTTTTCCACTAGCTTATTTTTTCTGTTTGGGCGTTTCAAATAGCTTTTTGATCAGAATTTTAGTAAAATAGCTTCATTGCCGAGTCATCTAATGGTAGGATAGCGGACTCTGAATCCGCTCATTTTGGTTCGAATCCAAGCTCGGCAGCAACGAGGCTAATTAAACACAAAATTTCTACGATTTTTAGAAATTTTGAGGCTGCATCGGTTCGAATCTATGATAGGTTATTGATTCAAGTCTCACAATGCAAAATATATAACACGGCTGTTTCCTAATTGAACTGCTTCTTATACTAAGATAATATAGTTACATGCAAGAACATGTACAGCAACAGAAAGAATATTCCTTTTACGATCTATTTAATCCTGTAACCACAAAAAAAGCTGTTATTATTTTTATCATTATTGGGATTATAGTCTTTTTTAATAGCTTATTTAATCCTTTCCAGGGAGATGATTATGCGCAGATTGTTAATAATCCTTTTGTTGGACATGTAAATAGTATATTTTCATTCTTTTTAAGGGGAATGGCATTACCTGGAAGTGATTTTTCTAAAGTACTTCATTTGCAGTATCGTCCAATTTTATATGCGACATATATATTATTGTATTCTCTGTTCGGCAATACTACCTTTCCCTATCACCTCTTGCAACTAATTTTGCAGATCGCAAATACTGTCTTGGTATTTTTCCTTTTTTCAAAGTTTATAAAAAAAGAATTGGCATTCGTGCTCTCTCTAATATTTTTAGTACATCCAATAAACGCCGAAACTGTTATTTATATATCTGATTTGCAGGATGCTTTCTTTGTCTTTTTTGGTTTGACAGCACTTAACACTATTCTAAAAAAAGAGAAAACACATCTCTCAGATAAGCGATTATTTTTTGTAGCGCTGATGCTTTTATGCTCAATATTATCAAAAGAAACAGGAATATTATTTATCGGAATTATTTTTCTGTACGGGTTACTATTTAACAAGGAAAATTTTAAAAGGATAGGATTGACCACTGTAATTGTATCCGTTGGCTACATAGTGTTGCGTTATATTGTCTCTTTTGCTTCAACCGTGGATATAGGCTCATCTCTTTTGAGGCAAACACCACTTGCAGTACGATTGATAACGATTCCTAAAATAATTTTTTACTACTTATCCACGTTTGTGTTTCCAATTCATTTGGAGGTAGGGCAATTATGGCTTGTGAGACAGATTAATTTTTCAGATTTTACCTTGCCTCTCTTAATTGATAGTATATTTGTTGTTTGTCTTATCGCTTGCGGGATTTTTGTCATTTACAATAAGAAAAAGTATTTTAAAGAATATTTTTTTTTCGCATTATGGTTTTGTTTAGGACTTATCGTGCACCTACAATTAATACCTTTGGATGCCACTGTAGCAGACCGATTTTTTTATTTTCCTATCATTGGGTTACTAGGAATGATTGGCGTGATTTTCAAAATGTTAAATTTCCCGACAAATACTAAGCCTATTCAGATGCAATATGCAGTTTTACTGTCATGTATTGTGATTGTCGTATTCTCGATTCTTACCATCATTCGAAATTCGGAGTGGCAAACAGTCATTGGATTATTTAGTCACGATGCTCAGTATGCCCAAGATCCACAAATTGATAGTTATTATGGAGGCATGTTGCTTCTAAACGGACAATTTGATGAAGCAAAACCCTATCTTGAAGAATCAATTAAGATAGATCCTAACCTTGGCTATAATTTTAATAATTTAGCTGTCTACTATGAGCATGAAAAGAATTATTCTAAAGCAGCAGAGTTATACAGCGAAAATATTCAACATAACAAAAACGAATTCAACACATATATTGATGTGTCATATACAGGACTTGCTCATATTGCTCTAAACGAACGAAAATTCGAACGAGCTAAATTATTGTCAGAGGTCGCGCTAAAAATGAATCCTTCTAATACGTATGCGCAGCAATATTTAGCAATTTCAGCATATGAACTGGGTGAGAAAACAGACTCATTGAGTACGATAAGTAAGCTCTATAAACAATCTCCTAATGCGGAGAACCAAGGGCTTCTTAATCTTATTGAGACAAACAAACTACCTTTTCCGGTATTGCAGGATAATGGAGATGTGATCTATTAATATATTACAATTGAACTGATCTTAAAATTATTAATTGCCGCACGTTTGGTCATATTTATTTATATACATGAAAGTTCTAGGATCATGTGATTTTTGCAGAAGGTAAGCAGTTGTTTCCAGAGCGTTACAATTTTTTGGGTTAAACTGTAAATATCTAAGAGTCATTGTCAGTTGTTGTTTTTCCCATCCAATTGTTCCAAAAAAATTTGCTAATTGTCTTACTTTATTTTCATTATTCATATCAGCATTGTTAATTATTACATTATTTTGGTCAATATGATGCTCTTTAATAATTTGTTGATTTGTCGAAATATTTTTTACAAAAATAACAATTTCACTATTGAGATAAATCATTTTCCATGTATTACTTTTTAATAACTGATTAATCAATTGATTTTCAGATGTATCAGTGTAATCCAAAAAGATGGTATTAAAATTATATTTATTTTCCGTTTGATCAAATACCGTCTGTGATGTTTGCATAGGATAATAAATGTTTTGAAAAAATTCTTTTGGATATGCTTCCGGCCTTCCGTCGACAAATACTTTTTCTTTGGGATAGAGTCTATATGCCAAATAACTTCCAATCGTAAAATTATTATAAATAGTACCATCAAGATTATTTTTAAGTAAAAAGTCTGCAGCATCCCTAGCATTATCGGTAACTCCCAACCCAATTCCATGAATATCTATATCTGCTTTTATGCTTGGTATAAATATAAGAGAAACAATAATTAGAAATGTTATTTTTATAAATCTGACTTTTTCCTCTTGAAATTTATGAGAAATAAATGTTGTTAAAGAGGAAAGTGCTGTTACTGCCGGAATGAATGTTCCAATAACAAAAAGAGTGAAATCTCGAACTGCAAAAATTCCCATGAAAGTAAAAAAGGTTGCAAGGAATATGTCTATACGAGTCATCTTTTTTCGTGCAAAAAAAATAGCGAGCCAAAGTACAATTAATGACAATCCGAAAAAGAAAAATGATGGATCTTTATAGAGACTCATTGCTAAAAAAAAGTTGTCATTCTCTTGTATAGATACACCGTAATTATGTAGTACAAGTAATGGATATACAGCACCATTTATAAAATTTGGATTACAAAGCGTTACTAAGCCTGCTGCAATTGTTACAAAAGCAAGGGTAAGAGTTTTTTTTGAGTTGAATGCTTCTTTTTTAGCAAAATATGCATCTAACAAAAATAAGAGAAGTATTACAATACCAACAAAAAAATAAATATGAAAGTTTACCCAAAATAATTCAAGCGGTATAAGAGTGAAAATCCATCTAGTATATTTCTTTCTATATTTATAAAGAATTGTTATAAAGATTGCTAAGAGTAACATGCTAAATACTTCAGGTCTAACTTCTGTTCGTTCAAAATATACTTGAAGATAAACAAGTGTAATGAGAATAGTTGCGAAACTATCAAATTTTCGTATAGTAGGAATAAAAACTAAAGCTAAGGTTATAACCGAGAGAACAGCTGTTAAAATAATTAATCCATTAAAACCTGAGACAGTATATAAGAGATAAAAAATAACTTCAGAAAGCCAATGTGTATTAATAAATGGATAGTTAGTGTTTGTATAAGAAATAAGATTTGTTAGAGGTACATTTCCTGAATTAACAATAATTTTGCCAAGTAATAAATGTCTACCTAAGTCACCATTTTGAATATCAAGTGGTATTGGATGCAAGAAATAAAGACAGAGGATAAAGAAAAGAAGCGCTGACATCACAAGATAAAATATTTTTGATGGACTCATGGATTTAATTCATTACTAATGGGTATTGACAATAAGTAAGTACTTTCTTTATAAGTAAATATACCATATCTATTTGCGTATATGCGACTAAAAATTTATCTTACTAGTACCTTTTTCGCCTTACTATTTTTCGGATTTTTATTTCCAAAAGCTGCATTTGCTGATACTTTTACTCTTTCAGGACATGTTCAAGATTCATCAGGAAATGCTATATCTGGTTCAACAGTAACAGTAAATGATACCAATAATGATAGTACCACTACTGATAGTTCTGGTAATTATAGCCTTTCAATATCATCTGGTACTTATAATGTACAAGTTACTCCTCCTTCAGGAAGTAATTTTTCTTCTGCTATTGCTCTAAGTCAGAATATCTCAACAAATACTGTATTAAATTTTGTACTTACACCATCTGGAACCGTTACCCTCTCCGGTAAAGTATTTGACACAAGTGGTACCACCCCAATTGCAAATCAGGTGATCACATTGAGGCAATCTTCCAATAACGCGTTTGTTACTTCGGCTACAACAGATTCATCAGGTAATTATTCGATACAAGTAACTCCTAATACTTACACTCTTTTAGTCAGTGCAACGGACAATGATCTTACAGTCAATGCTCCTCAAATCTATACTATGCAAATAACTAATTTTTTACTTAATCAAAGTACTCTTTTAAATGTCACAATACCTTTAAAAAAAGTGATAATGCATGTTCAAGATCCTTCCAATAATCCTGTTAGCAATGTGCAATTGCAAACATCACCTTTTTCATTTGTTTTTCTCAATTACCCAATAGGAAACGGACTTACTGCAAATGTTGAATCAGCTTACGGTGTCCAAGGATTAACGGGACCTGTTACAGATCAAAATGGGAACGTTACACTTTGGCTATTCCCGACTGACTCAAGTTCAAATCACAGCTATACATTTGCCGCAGTGCCTCCTAGTGGAAGTACTTTTTCAACTACAACACTTGCAAATCAGAAGTTCTCAACGGATACAAATTTATCAATTACTATGCAGCAGCCAGTAACACTTAGCGGACATATATTAGATACAAATGGTGCAGCAATTCCAAACCAAAGTGTAGCTTTGCGACGCTCTTCGGATAATACAATAATTAGTTCTGTTACAACAGATTCTTCGGGTGCTTATTCATTCCAAGCAGCTCCTGGTACATATACCCTTGGTGTGAATGCGACAAATGATTTTACAGTCAATGCGCCTCAAATTTATAGTCTTCAAGCTGCGAATCTTTCTCTTACTCAAAATACTAATTTTGATTTAATTCTTCCATTAAAAAAAGTTACAGTACACGTACAAGATGTAGCAAACAATCCTATATCCAATGCACAAATTCAAACTTCGCCTCTTTCTAATATAAATCTATCTCTTCCAATTGGAAATAATCTTACTGCAAATGCTGAATCAGGTTATGGAGCGCAAGGATTGACAGGTCCTCTTACAGATCAAAATGGAAATGTTACTCTTTGGTTATTCCCGACGGATACAAATCATAGCTATACTATTTCTTCTCTTTCACCAACTGGTAGTAATTATGCGACTACCTCTATCTCTAATCTCCATATTACAGCTGATACAAATGAAACGATAACAATGCAACAGCCGATTACTCTTTCTGGACATCTCTATGATAGAGATGGTAATCCTGTTGCTAACGAAGCTGTACGCTTATTAAATAATACTAATAATTCTGTTATAACTAGCGTTAATACAGCATCAGATGGGAGTTATTCTTTACAAGCTAGCAGTGGTACCTACACGCTAAGTGTAATAAGTCCTACTGTAGGAAACGATTTATCAAAAGAGATTCCTCAAATACTTTCAGTTATCAAAACAAGCTATTTAATTACTCAAAGCACTACTCTCGACATTACTCTTCCTTTGAAAAAGATAAGCGTCCATGTTCAAGACAATTCAAATAATCCAGTAGCAGGAGTAATAATTAGTGCTACAACTGGTGGTTTTGAAAGTCAAAATCTTTCAATTGGTGGTGGTATAACAGGTGTTGATGGAACTGCTGATTATGGTGTAAATAGTCTAACTGGTCCGCAGACAGATCAAAATGGTAACGTTACATTATGGCTCTTTCCAACCGATAGTAGACAATATGCTTTTGTAGCAACTCCCCCAACCGGAAGTATTTATAGTACCTTCACATTAAATAATATTTCTGTTTCAGGAGACCAGACAGAATTAGTTTCACTTCAATACAACCATGCAACGCCTGTAACAACTGCGACACTTTCACCAACACCATTCTCTGACGGAACGTATGCAGATCCAACAACAGTGACACTTTCAGCAAGTGCAGCATCAGGATTTAGTGTTGCGAGTACTCACTACACAATAGACGGTGGTTCTCAACAGGCATATATTGCTCCATTTACGATTACAGGGGCGGGTAATCATACCATTACCTATTGGTCAGTAGATAATACAGGCGTTCCTGAAGCGACAAATACCAAGAATTTTACCATCACAGAAGCATATAACCTTACAGGAACAGTATATAATGATGCCAATCAGAATGGCT
>CAZJVI010000047.1:0-11034 GCA_964549385.1 uncultured Gammaproteobacteria bacterium | reverse complement strand
TATTTTATGACAACACTTTTAATATTAACAAACTCAAGCATGCCAAACCTTCCCAATTCTCGTCCGTATCCAGATTTCTTAACTCCTCCATACGGCAAACGTACATCAGAACGCACAGCTTGATTAATAAAAACGAGTCCAACATGTAATTCGTGAGTGAAATGATGAACCCGTTCAGGATGCGAAGTCCAAACGCTTGCGCTTAATCCTAAATGAGTATCATTTGCAACCCGTAAAGCCTCATCGTCATCCTTTACGGTTATCATGACGGCAACTGGTCCAAAGACTTCCTCATCAAAAAGTGGCATACCTTTTAAAACAGCATCTACTACAGTTACCGAATAAAAAAATCCTTCCCCTTTCAATTTTTCCCCTCCGTAGAGTAACTTGGCACCTTTTTTTATAGAATCAGCAACTTGCCGATCGAGCAAATCTCGTAAATCTTTTCTGGCAAGAGGACCTATTTGCACTTGTGGATCCATGGGATCACCAATTGTTAGTTTTTTAACCTCTTCTACAAACTTTTCTTTAAATTCCTTAGCGATTTTGTGATGAAGAATAAAGCGTTTCGGTGAATTACAGCTTTGTCCAACATTAAGTATTCTTGCTTTTACCGCTTGTTTAACAGTTATATCTAAATCAGCATCTTCCAATACAATAAATGCATCAGATCCGCCAAGTTCCATTACTGTTTTTTTCAAATGCTTTCCTGCAACCGCCGCAACCGCCGATCCTGTTTTTTCACTTCCTGTTACCGTAACAGCAACAATTCTGTCGTCAGCAATAATTGATTCAACATCTTTCCCTTCAATAAGAAGATTTGTCATGACACCTTTGGGAAAACCGCATGCAGCAAACATGGCTTCAATTGCCATACTGCACTGCGGGACATTAGAAGCATGTTTTAGAACAAATGTATTCCCACACAGAAGCGCAGGAATCATTCCTCTAAATACTTGGGTAAAAGGATAATTCCATGGCATAATGCCCAAAACAACACCTAATGGATCATACTGGACATAACTTTTCGATGCTTCGGTAGGAATATGTTCTACTTTAAGAAATTTCTTAGCGTTTTTAGCGTAGAAATCACAAATGCTTATTGATTTGTCGATCTCTCCAAGAGAATCTTTATACGGTCTTCCCATTTCAAGAGTTGCCAGTTTTGCGTATTTCTCTTTATTTTTTTGTAGATGAACTGAAAGCTTTTTTATCAGTGTTATACGATCCGACAACGAAGTTTTTCTCCATACGTGAAAAGTAGTCGCTGCTGTTTGAAGTTTTTTATCAATTTCTTCTGAAGTATAGGAAGAAAATGTTTTTTCAACTTTCCCTGTTGCTGGGTTAATCGTCTGAATCATCGAACAATAGTATCATATTTCATGCCTACTGTCATTCTCAAATTCTTAACATACGTATAGATAATAGTAGAACTCATTATGACACTTCAAAAGTAAAAACAAAGAGAAAATCAACGAGCAAAATTAGATTCCGATGTAAAAACCCTTGACAGGGGAATAAAAAATATGATATAAAGAGAAAACTCTCATTCGGAATGAAGATACAAGGGTATAGCCCGATGTATCTTTTGTTGTATGTTTGGAGTAATTCTGCCTACCGTAACTCACAATGCCAAAGCAATCAGACATTAAAGACAATAATAATACATACACACCTCGCCAAAATTGGGGAAAAACATACAAAGACCTGCCAAAGCTGGATCTTTTGGCAATCCAAAAAGCTTCATACAAATTATTTCAAGAAAAGGGCATTGGAGAAATTCTTCAAGAAATTTCACCTGTTGATGATTTCACTGGAAAGAACTGGACACTCGAATTTCACGAACATAAAATTGGTAAATCAAGCATTACTCCAGAAATTGCACTTGTTAAAGGACTTACCTACAACGCGCCATTAACTGTTGGTGTGACACTCATGAATAAAAAAACCAATGAGAAACACGATGCAGAAGTTTTCCTTGGTGACATCCCACAAATGACTGACCGTGGTACATTTATTGTAAATGGTATTGAACGCGCAGTTGTTAACCAGCTTGTCCGTTCATCTGGTGTATTCTTCACAAGTACACAAGACCTTATCACAGGAAAAACTTTGTTCTCCTCTGAAATTAGACCAGTTCATGGTTCATGGCTTGAATTTGCAACGACTCGATACGGCACACTTACTGTTAAAATTGACAGACGCCGTAAATTCCTCGCAACAACCTTCCTTAGAGCACTTGGCATTTCAGACAATGAAGCAATTAAAGAAAAATTCCGAGAGATTGCAGGAGAAGCAGGAGAAACTTTGATTTCAAACACCTTACAAAAAGATGAAACAACAAATGAAACAGAAGCATTAATCGAAATCTTCAGAAAAATGCACCCAGGAGAACCAGTTGTTCTTGATAAAGTCCGTGAATATTTCACCAATCTTTTCTTTAACAGTAGACGCTATGATCTTGGTGTTGTTGGCCGATATAAAATTAACAAACGATTGAAAGCTGTTACCAACTTTAACCCCTCAGAAGATCATGTCTTATCAGTTGATGATATTACTGCAACACTTGCCTATATTATGATGCTTGAATCAGGAAAAGGAACAACCGATGATATTGATAGTCTTTCTAACCGCCGTGTCCGAAGCGTTGGAGAGTTGGTTGCTTTGAATGCTTTCAGAGTTGGAGTTCTTCGCGTTGAGAGAAGTATTAAAGAAAGAATGAGTCTTTTACAAGCTGACATTCCTGTTACTGTCGGAAATCTTATTAATGCACGCCCGATTATGGCAGCAATTAATGAATTCTTCCGCACATCACAGCTTTCAACCATTCTTGACCAAACAAATCCACTTTCAGAAATCGACAATCTTAATCGTTTGACTGTTATGGGAACTGGTGGTATCTCACGAGAGCGCGCTGCTTTCTCAATCCGTGATATCAATAGCTCACAATACGGCCGTATTGATCCGATCAGAAGTCCTGAAGGTCCAAATATCGGTCTTGTTACATATATGGCACTCTATTCACGAGTCAATGAATACGGCTTTTTGGAAGCACCCTATAAAAAAGTCGTAAAAGATGGAAAGAACATGCGTGTAAGTGATGAAGTTGTTTATATGACTGCTGATGATGAAGCAGATGCATACATTACTCATGCAAGTATCAATATTTCAGAAGATGGTATTATTTTGGATGATCGTGTTCCAGCACGATACCGAGGAGACTTTACCGAAGTTGATCGCGAAATGATTCAATATATTGATGTTGTCCCTCGACAAGTTGTTGGAACATCTGCATCACTTATTCCTTTCATTGCTCACGATGAGGCAAACCGTGCACTGATGGGAACCCACATGCAATGCCAGGCAGTTCCACTCGTCAATCCACAAAGTCCCGTTGTTGGTACAGGTATGGAAGATGCAATCTCAAGTGTCATGGGAAGAGTTATCCACGCACCTTTTGACGGAAAAATCGCTTATGCAGACTCAGACAAAGTTGTTCTTGAAGGAAGAAATGCTGACGATAAAGTCACCTTCCCTATTGAAACATTTGATCGTACATCAGCAGCAACCGCATACACACAGCGTACAATGGTAACAGAAGGACAAACAGTGAAAAAAGGTGATGTCTTAATTGATGGCCCTTCCAGCCAAAATGGTGAGCTCGCTTTGGGACGAAATCTGTTGATTGCCTACGCATCTCTTGACGGTTTGGGTTATGAAGATGCTATCGTTATTTCAGACAAACTCGTTAAAGAAAACGTTCTTTCAAGTATTCATATCGAAAAATATGAAGCAGCGGTTGTTGAGACAAAATTAGGTCCTGAAGAAACAACCCGAGATATTCCAAATGTCTCAGAAGAAGATTTGGCAAATCTTGATGAAACAGGAATTGTCGTTCTCGGATCAGAAGTTGGACCTGGAGATATTTTGGTCGGTAAAATCGCTCCAAAAGGTGAAACAGAATTAACAGCAGAAGAAAGACTTCTTCGAGCAATCTTTGGTGAACAAGCTCGTGAGGTCAGAGATACATCACTTCGTATGCCACACGGAGAGCGCGGAACTGTGATCTCTATTCAAATTCTTGACAGAAAAGCAGGAGATGAACTCGAACCAGGAACAATGAGAAAGATCATTGTTGAAGTTGCACAATTAAGACATGTAAATGTCGGAGACAAACTCGCTGGCCGACATGGTAACAAAGGAATTATTTCACGAATTCTTCCAATTGGCGATATGCCACATCTTGAAGATGGAACACCAATTGATATTATTATCTCACCTGTTTCAATCCTTGCCCGTATGAATTTGGGACAAATTCTTGAGGCGCATCTTGGATTTGCAGCACAAAAGCTTGGAATCAAAGTTGGAGTACCAGCATTTGAAAAAATTGACGAATCCAGAATGGTCGCACTTTTGGAACAAGCTGGATTGCCAGTTAACGGAAAAGTGAAACTTATTGATGGGAGAACAGGATTACCATTTGAAAATCCAGTGGTCGTTGGTATAGAATACATCATGAAGCTTATCCACATGGTTGAGGATAAGACTCATGCTCGTTCAACAGGACCATACTCACTCGTCACACAGCAACCTCTTGGTGGAAAAGCACAAATGGGTGGTCAGAGACTTGGAGAAATGGAAGTTTGGGCACTGGAATCTCACCGTGCACGATATATTCTTCAGGAAATGTTGACTATTAAATCTGATGATGTTGTTGGACGCGCAAAGGCATTTGAAGCAATCGTTAAAGGAACCGATATTCCGACACCAAAAGTTCCTGAATCATTCAAAGTGCTTATTAAGGAATTACAATCACTCGGACTTAATGTTGTCCCAATGGGTTCGATTGTTGAACCAGAGGCTGAAGAAATAAAAGAAGAACTTGCGGCAGATGCTGTCAAAAGTGAAATACAAGATCTAGAACAATCACTTGAAGCTGTCACTGATGCATCTGAAGTAGAAGAAAAAACAGAATCAATTGAAGAGAATGAGCTAACAGCAAGTCAAGAACTTGTTGAAGAAAGTAAAGATCAAACAGAAGCAGGTTTGGCAGAAGATTAATTATAACCAATTAACGGATTTACTATTATGAATAATAAAAACAAAAACATATTAAAAGACTTAAATATTTCAGACTTTAAATCCCTGAAATTATTACTCGCGAAAAATGAAGACATCATGAATTGGTCTTATGGCGAAGTAACAAAGCCTGAAACGATCAATTACCGAACACTTCGTCCAGAAAAAGACGGTTTGTTTGATGAAAGAATTTTTGGTCCAACGAAAGATTGGGAATGTTATTGTGGAAAATACAAAAGAATCCGTTATCGAGGAATTATCTGTGACAAATGTGGTGTTGAAGTAACACTTTCAAGAGTCCGACGTGAGAGACTTGGTCATATCAAACTTGCATCTCCTGTTGCACATGTATGGTTCTTCAAAGGAGCATCAAGTGCTTTATCACTACTTCTTGATGTTCAACAAAAAAGTCTTGAATCAATCATTTACTATGCATCTTACCTTTTGACAAATATTGATGAAGAAAAGAAAAAGGAAGCGCTTGAAGCATTCGTTCAGAATATTACCAAGAGAAAAGAAGGACTTAAAGAGCGAATGGATACAGAAGCAGAAAAGATTGAAAAAGATGCTGCTGAAAAGAAAAAAGACGCAGGCGGGAAGAAAGGTCCTGAACAAAAGCAATTGATCGAACAAGAAATCGAACTTGCAGCACGCCAAAAATTGACACGAAATGCTGAATCTCTTGAGAATGAATCCAAGAAAATTGATGAAATTTCAGACACATTCACCAAACTCTTAAAGAGTCTTCGGGTTGGAAGTGTTCTTTCAGAAGACGAATATTTCAAACTTCTTGAATACGATATACCGATCTTCTTTACAATCAAAACTGGTTCTGAAGCGCTTCTGGAAGTTGTTTCACGACTTGATCTTACCAAACTCATCGCTGATCTGAGAACTGAAGCAGAAAAAGCAAGTAGTCAACGATACTTAAAAATCGTCAAACGATTAAGACTTCTTGAAAATATGCGTAAAGCAGATGTTACACCAACTGCTATGATTACCGATGTCTTGGCTGTTATTCCACCAGACCTTCGTCCGATGGTTCAGCTTTCAGGAGGACGTTTTGCAACATCTGATTTGAATGACTTGTATCGAAGAGTTATAAACAGAAATAATCGTTTGAAACATCTTCTTTCACTCGGTGCACCTGAGATTATTTTGAGAAACGAAAAAAGAATGCTTCAAGAATCTGTTGATGCACTCATTGATTCTTCACAGAGAAGTAGCCAAAGTATGTCATCAACACTCAGATCACTTTCTGATATGTTGCGAGGAAAACAAGGCCGATTCCGACAGAATCTTCTTGGAAAACGTGTTGATTACTCAGGACGTTCAGTTATCGTTGTTGGACCTGAGTTGAGGCTCAATCAATGTGGTTTGCCAAAAGAAATGGCGCTTGAGATGTTTAAACCATTCATTTTGCGCGAAGTTATTGTCCAAGGTTTGGCAACCAACATCAAGTCAGCAAAGCGATATATTGAAAAGCGTCCACCAGAAGTCTTTGATATTCTGGAAGAAATTACCAAAAATCATCCGGTGCTTCTTAACCGTGCACCAACATTGCATAAACTTGGTATTCAAGCTTTCTACCCTGTTCTGATCGAAGGCGCAGCGATTCAGTTGCATCCATGTGTTTGTGCAGGATACAACGCTGATTTTGATGGAGACCAAATGGCTGTTCATATCCCACTTTCAGAAAAAGCACAACAAGAAGCTGTTGAACTGATGATGCCAAATCACAATCTTTTGAAGCCAGCTAGTGGTGATCCTATTACTCTTCCAAACAAAGAAATGGCGCTTGGTACCTATTACTTAACAACTATTGACGAAAGTTCACGAAAGAGTGAAGAAGATCAACCTCACTTCAGTGATACCAATTCAGCACTTCTTGCGTATGATATCGGAAAAGTAAAAATGCGTGAACCAGTTATGGTAAAGATTGTTGATCACAAAGGTAACGCAACAGTAACCGAAACAACTGTTGGACGCATTCGATTCAACGAGCTTCTTCCTGAAGATTTCGGGTATGTCAATGATAGCATCAATGCAAGTGCAATTAAAAAAATCATTACTCGCTCAATGAAGCTGTATTCATCAGATGTCGTTGCAGCACTCATCGACAAAATTAAAAATCTCGGATTCTTCGGATCAACAATCTCAGGTATTAGTGTCTCTGTCTTTGACAATGATATCGCTCCCGAAAAAGATTCGATGGTTGAATCTGGAGATAAGAAAGTGAAAGTTATTGATGAAGAATATAAGCAAGGATTGATAACGCTTGCAGAAAAGAAACGATTATCCAACGATGTCTGGCTTAAAGTGACCAATGAAGTAGCTGAACTTACATGGAAAGCTATCAAACCAAACAATCCAATCAAAATCAGTATTGATTCAGGTGGTACTCGTGCAGGACTCGAACAGATCAAACAGCTTTCTGCACTCCGAGGACTTATCGTTGATCCTATGGGTAAGATTGTCGAACTTCCTGTTAAATCAAACTTCCGTGAAGGACTTTCAATCTTTGAATACGTTGCATCCGCTCGAGGTTCACGAAAAGGTCTTACCGACTCAGCTCTTAAGACTGCAAATGCTGGATACTTAACTCGAAGACTTGTTGACGTTGCTCACGAAGTTATAATCAACGAAGAAGACTGCGGTACAACAGAAGGAATAACTGTTGCGAGAGTTGAAAAAGATAGAACATCGGAATTCTCAGATCGTTTGATAGGACGCTTTCTTGCGGCAAATGCAATGGCACCAAAGTCAAAGAAGATTGTTATGAAAGCTGGAGAAGAAATTAATGAAGAGACGATCAAACTCTTGGAAGAAAATGAAGTCCAGGAAGTTATTCTCCGCTCACCACTTCTCTGCGCACTCCCTTACGGACTTTGTATAAAATGTTATGGTTGGGATCTTTCAACCAAACACCGTGTTGGCATCGGCGTACCAGTTGGTGTTATGGCAGCACAAAGTATTGGAGAACCAGGAACTCAGCTTACCATGCGTGTCCGCCATTACGGTGGAGTTGTTATGTCTGACGTGACACAAGGTCTTCCTCGTGTTGAAGAACTTTTTGAAATGCGAACACCAAAGAATATGGCATCTGTTTCAGAAATCACTGGTAAGATAAAGATTGAAGAAACTGAAGAAGGATACAGACTCCAAGTTAAGAATACCAAGATCAAACCAATCGAATCACAAGAATATTTTGTTCCTCTGTCATCAACACTTACCGTTCACGATGGTGATGAGATTACAGCAGGTACACCGCTTGCTGAAGGAGATTTGGATCCAAAAGAAGTACTTAAAATCGGCGGCCTGCTTATGGTACAGCACTATCTGATCACTGAAGTACAAAAAGTGTACGAATCACAAGGAATCGGTATTAATGACAAACATTTCGAAGTAATTATCCGAAAGATGTCCGACAAGATCATTGTTGAGAGTGTCGGTGACACAGCACTTATCCCAGGAGATTTTGTAACCAAAGCACGATTTGAAGAAATCAATGCAGAAGTTCTTTCAGAAGGTGGCGAACCAGCAACCGGACGACAAGTTATCCTTGGTATTACCAAATCAGCATTATTCTCAGATAGTTGGCTCTCAGCAGCATCATTCCAAGAGACAACCAAAGTCTTAACAGAAGCAGCACTTGAAGGGCGCGTTGACAAACTTATGGGTCTAAAAGAAAACGTTATCATCGGTCGTCTCATCCCTGTCTCAGGACTTGATGGTAAAATGGAAACAGAAGAACAAAGACAAAATGAAAGAATTATAGCGGCAGAAACCGTAGAATCGGATCCGCAACCAGTTGCATAACAAGTATAAAGCATTAACCGCCTGCATTTGCATTCGCGTAACGATAGCAGCAGGAGTAAGTATTAATTACTGAAGTGTGTGAATATTTCGATATAATTAATACTTTATACTAGCCCCTTTATACCCATGTATGCTATAATATAAGCCTATGCCAACACTTGCACAATTAGCAAAAAAAGGAAGAGAAAAAAGGATCAAAAAGGTAAAAGCAACAGCGCTTCGCCGGCTCTTTAATGCAAAAAATCGTGAATACTCAGCAGTAAACGCTCCACAAAAACGGGGAGTTGTGACACTGGTTAAAACGATGACACCAAAGAAACCTAATTCAGCGCTTCGAAAAGTGGCTAGAGTCAAGCTTTCCAATAAAATGGAAGTTACCGTCTATCTGCAAGGAGTCGGGCATTCACTTTCTGAACATGGTATCGTGTTAGTTCGTGGTGGACGTGTGAAGGATTTGCCAGGTGTGAAATATCATGCCGTCCGAGGTAAATTTGATCTCTTGGGTGTTGAAAATCGAAAAACAAGTAGAAGTATTTACGGAACGAAATTACAAAAAGCAAAAGCAGCATAGTTTATATGAGAGGACAAACAACTAGCTAATCCCTAGTACCTAGTCCCTAATACCTAATTATATGAGACATAAAAAAGTACAAAAAAGACAAATTAATCCAGATACAATGTATAACAATTTATTGGTTGCCAAACTGATAAATTACATCATGCGCGATGGTAAAAAAACCATTGCTCAAGCACAAGTATACAATGCTCTTGAAATCCTTTCCAAAAAAAGTGAAGATCCGATGAAGGCATTTGATAAAGCGATCCAGAATATCGGGCCAAAAGTTGAGGTAAAAGCACGACGTATTGGTGGAGCGAATTACCAAGTCCCTGTTGAAGTCAAACACGAACGCAAAATGGCTCTCGCGCTTCGCTGGCTGATTGATGCTGCACGCAAAAGACCAAACAAAGAATATCACACTTTTGCTGAAAAATTGGCAGCTGAAATGCTCGCTGCAATGAATAACGAAGGAGAAGCAGTAAGAAAGAGAGAAATCGCCCTCAAACAAGCAGAAGCAAATAAAGCATTCTCACACTTCAGATGGTAAATTGCATAAAATAAAACTTTTGTAAACCGCCATCTGAGCGGTTTTTTATTACAAAAAATTGAAACATATGCTATTATACTGATAATATGTCCAGCTTACCAAATAATCCAAAACCACATATCGGAGAGGGCATTATAAAAAATGTTCCTATACTTTCGCCCAAAGAGCGTGAAAAAGCAATTGAAGAGATGACGAAGATTATTAGGGAAAGCAACAAAATTGTAGCAAAATATAGCGCTGTACATCATGAAAATCTTCACGACGAATAACGCTACTGCTATCGGAACATATTTACTTATTGATAATGATTTCCTAAGTGAGCTGTTTCGAGATAGTGAACTAGCAAAAGAATTTTTCTCTTTATTTAATAAAAATACTTTCCTTATTGATCCATTAACAGAATTTGAATTCTTACGCGATGTATTTGTGCCAAGACATAGAAGATTAAAAAAAGCATTTCTTACCCAACCTTTTTTCCTATCCTTTCCACATAACCAAGAAATATTCATGCAGTTAGCAGAAAATGCCATGCTCTTATCACTTATCTATTCTCATAAAGGACATAATAAAAACACAAAAATTAGCCTTGTTGATCTCTTTCTCGGCTCACGTTGTATGTTAAATGCTCCTTCAATGCAAATCATAACAGGCAACAAAAAAGATTTTCCCACCAGTGTCTATGATATAGTTTCAATCATCAATATCGAACAAAACGATGGAAGCATCAAGCCATACAGTATAGTACAGTTCAATAAGCAAAAGTTCAACGCCTGTTATAAAGAAATACAAAAAATGGAAGAAAAATATGAAAAATCTTCTGGACAATAGTTTTACTTTCATCACCACCTGGAGCACGATTTGATTAGCTTATTCTGACAGCAGTTCCTCTATCGCTTTTTTGTAGGTCTGTTTCCCTTGCGCTCCGATTAGTGTTTTTACTGGCTTGCCATCTTTGAAAAAGAGCATTGTTGGAAGACTCATCACGTTGAGTTGTCCTACCACATCAGGATTTTCATCGGCGTCCATTTTA
>CAZJVI010000046.1:1894-11127 GCA_964549385.1 uncultured Gammaproteobacteria bacterium | reverse complement strand
AAGCTGAAAAACAGATCCTCGCACTTATGGATGCTGTTGATAAAGATATCCCAACACCAGAACGCCCATTGGACAAACCATTCTTGATGCCAGTTGAGGATGTTTTCTCAATCAAAGGCCGTGGAACAGTTGTTACCGGAAGAATTGAGAGAGGAATTGTTAAAGTTAATGAACCAGTTTCTATAATTGGTTTGGATAAAAATAAAGAATCTGTTGTTACAGGAGTTGAAATGTTTAAGAAGCAACTTGATGAAGGACAAGCTGGAGATAACGTTGGACTTCTTCTTCGAGGTCTTGAAAAATCAGATGTCGAAAGAGGTCAAGTTATTGCAAAACCAGGCAGTGTTACTCCTCACACAGAATTTGAAGCAGAAGCATACGTTCTTACCAAAGAAGAAGGTGGTCGTCATACACCATTCTTTAAGGGGTATCGTCCACAATTCTACATCAGGACAACTGATGTGACTGGTAATGTAACTCTTCCTGATGGTGTTGAAATGGTTATGCCTGGAGATACAACAAAAATGTCGGTCAAACTTATCGTCCCAGTCGCTCTAGAAGAAGGTCTTCGATTTGCGATTCGTGAAGGTGGTAAGACAGTCGGAGCTGGTGTTATTACCAAAATTATAAAATAATCCCGATTAAATCGGGATTTTTTTACTTATTGGGAGATCTTTAACAGTCTGGAGGTTTTGAAACAGTATGGCAAAAGGAAGAATTAGAGTCCGTTTAAAAAGTTATGACGCTCGAGTCTTAGATTCGTGTTGTCAGCAAATTCTTGATTCGGTTATTAGGACCGGTGCTAAAGTTGTTGGTCCAGTACCACTTCCTACGGATAGATCAGTATATGCTGTAAATAAGTCACCGTTTATTGATAAAGACGCAAGAGATCATTTCGAAATCCGAATTCATAAACGATTGATAGATATTGTTTCACCAACAGATAAAACAATTGATAGTTTAACAAATTTAGCATTACCAGCAGTAGTTGACGTAGAGTTGAAGATGTAAATCTGAGACTCTTTTTTTTACAATATAGATGCCCAATCTAATTAAACATGCTCAAAGTATGATTGATTAAAAAAGCCAGTGCGGCCACCCCATTTAGAGGGGATCAATTCACTTATGTGAATAGTAAAGGTAGCCAATGGCTATCTTTTTTTGTGTTGAGAGTAAAGTTTGAAAATTAATTAATTACGTAAGTATAACTATATAATAAAAGTCTTATATAGGACTTTAAAGAAAAATATGATACAAGCATTAATTGGACAAAAAATTGATCAAACACAGACATTTCTTGAAAACGGTCGAAGGATTCCTGTTACGGAGGTCTCGGTTGCCGATAATGTCGTTGTGCAAATTAAGACTGATGAGAAAGATAAATATACTGCTGTGCAGGTAGGAGTTGGGAAAAAGAAACATCCTATTAGAGCACTTAGTGGTCATAGTAAGAAATTAGGATTGAATGATGCGCCATCACTTATTCGAGAAGTTGCATGGACGGGGGAGGAAGAATTGCCGAAGTCTGGCGATGTTATTGCAGTTGAGGCAGTTTTTAAACCAGGGGACATTGTAAAGGTAACAGGCACGTCCAAAGGAAAAGGTTTCGCAGGGGGAGTAAAACGATACAATTTTAGAGGTGGTCCAAAAACTCATGGTCAATCAGACCGTCATCGTGCACCTGGGTCAATCGGTCAAGGAACAACACCAGGTCGTGTTTACAAAGGGAAAAGAATGGCAGGGCACATGGGTGTTGATACGGTAACAATCAGTAATTTAGTTGTTGTTGATGTTGATTCTGAAAATAAAAAATTGTATGTGTTAGGTTTGGTCCCTGGCAGTAAAAAATCTATGATTGTTATTACAAGAACTGGTGAAAAAAAGAAATTTACGAGACTTCTTTCAACAAAATTAAAAGAAGATGAAGAAGCAAAAAAGGAAGCTGAGAAATTAGCAAAAGAACAAGAAAAAGCAGCAGCAAAAGTAGAAGTAGACGCTTCGACAAACTCAGAGCCTGCTGAGTCGGAAAAAGTTGAGGCAGCTGCGGTTGAAAGTGAAACTACAGAAGACGCAACATCAGATGTTGCTGAAACAAAAGAGGCAGCAGCAGCAGAAGTTGTTACTTCTGAAGAAAACGAATCAGTCGAATCTGCTCCTGCGGAAGAAGTTGCTTCAGCAGATTTAGAACAAGGAAAAGAAGGAGAAGAAAAATAAATTAAAGATTAAGGATTTAAGATTGAAGAATCCTTATATTTTAATTTTTTATACATAATATGGCTAGTAAAAAAGAAGAAACAAAAAAAGTGGTTAAGAAAACAACGGTAAAAGGTCCAGAGAAAAAAGCAGTTTCAAAACCGGCAGAAAAGGCTATTGAGAAAAAAGTAATAGCTAAAGAACCTGTTAAAAAAGTTGCTGCGGAAAAAGTAGTCGTAGTTTCAACGCCAAAAAAGACAACAGATAAGCAGTATGCAACAGTAAGCATTGATGTTGTTGGTATTGATGGAAAAGCAGCTGGTAAAATATCTCTTCCTGGTGAAATATTTGGTGAAACGGTAAATAAAGCACTGCTTGCACAAGCAATTAGAGTTTATTTAGCCAATCAACGACAAGGAAATGCGTCAACAAAAACTCGTGGAGAAGTTGAAGGATCAACGCGAAAGATCTATCGTCAAAAAGGAACAGGCCGTGCACGCCATGGTGGGATACGTGCTCCAATATTTGTTAAAGGAGGAATTGTTTTCGGTCCAAAACCACGTGATTTTAGTCTTTCTTTGCCACAAAAGATGAAGAGGAAGGCATTATTCAGTGCTCTTTCTGCAAAGGTGCAAGATAAAGAAGTAATGGTAATTGACGGTTTGGGTAAGATCGAGGCAAAAACAAAAGCATTTGCAAAGATGCTGAAAAGTTTGGAGCTTGCTGATAAAAAACAAAAATTGTTATTTGTTACAACGGGAGATGTCGCAGTTGTTCAACGAGCAGGACGAAACATTCAAGGAATAAGTTTCCTTCCGTCTAAATTGATAAATACGTATGAGGTACTTACTGCAACAAAGATAATTATGATGAAAGATGCGATTGATGAAATGAAAGGACATTTTCTTAAAAAATGAACACGATTATTATCAAACCATTAGTTACAGAAAAATCGATGACAGATACAAGTCGCGGGAAATATGCATTTGTTGTTGCAAAAGATGCGCGTAAAACTACGATTAAGCAAGCTATAAAACAACAGTTTGGTGTAACCGTAACAGGTGTTGCGATAAACAATGTAAAAGGAAAAACAAAAAGAGTCGGTGTCAGAAGAGTTGAGGTTGCCGTATCAACAGTCAAAAAAGCGACAGTAACAGTCAAAAAAGGTGAGAAAATCGGGCTTTTTGAACCAGGAGGCGCAGAAGAAGAGAAGGAAACAAAAAAAAAGAAGTAGCTTAACATAATTTTATGAATAGATTAAAAACAATTAAAAAGAAACATTCGGGACGAGATGCATCAGGACAAGTCGTTGTTCGTCATCAAGGTGGACAACACAAAAGGTACATGAGACGGATTGATTTCAAACGGGATAAATTCGGGCTTGTTGGAAAAGTTGTCGCAGTAGAATATGATCCAAATAGGACCTGTGATATTGCACTTATTCACTATGCCGATGGGGAAAAGCGATACATTTTGGCCCCACTTGGACTGAAAGAAAATGATACAATCCTGAGTGGCAACGGTGCTGATCCAAAAGTTGGTAACGCTTTACCACTTGGCGAAGTTCCTGCAGGAACAGTGGTTCATAATATTGAGCTTACTCCTGGCAAAGGTGGACAAATAGCACGTGGTGCAGGAACCGGGGCGATTGTCTCTTCAAAAGAAGGTGGATATGTCTTTTTGAAATTGCCTTCAAGTGAAGTACGACGAGTAAGTGCTCTCGCAATGGCGACTATTGGGCAAGTAGGAAATGTTGAATGGAAAAACGAAGTTATCGGTAAGGCAGGACGATCACGAAATATGGGACGTCGTCCAACTGTTCGGGGAGTTGCACAGAATCCTCGTTCCCATCCTCACGGAGGAGGAGAAGCTCGATCTGGGATTGGTTTGAAATATCCAAAAACCTATGCAGGTCGTAAAGCAGTCGGAAAGACTCGAAACCCGAAGAAATATTCAAATAAGTATATCGTATCAAGAAGAAAGGCAGGGAAACATAACCCTTCAAAATAATTATGTCACGAAGTACTAAAAAAGGACCATATATAGATGAAAAATTGCTTCAGAAAATTATGAAGCAAAAAGAAAATGGCAAGCATGAGCCGATTAAAACCTGGTCGCGTGCGAGTCAAATTGCGCCGGAGTATGTTGGACATACCTTGATGATTCATAATGGTAAGCATTTTATTTCCGTGTTGATTGTTGAAGGAATGGTTGGTCATCGTCTCGGCGAATTTTCACCAACACGAACATTTAGAGGTCATGGAAAAATTGTTGCGAGAGAGATTAGTAAGACATAATGTTTAATTATTATGGAAGTAAGAGCAATTGCAAAATCAGTACGAATTAGTCCAAGAAAACTGCGTTTGGTTGCAGATTCGATGAGAAATATGCAGATCGAAGATGCAAATCGAATGTTGGAAGTGACGCACAAGCGAGCGGCGAAAATTTTTCAGAAGGCGCTGAGAAGTGCTGTTGCCAACGCTGTTAATAATGCAAAGTTGGAGACAAATAACTTACTGATTGCTCGTGTCATGGTGAATGAGGCGCCGGCATTCAAAAGATTTAGACCGTCAACGCGGGGAAGGATTCATCCTTATAAAAAACGGGGAAGTCATTTGACAATTGTTTTGAAAGAAAAAGCAGTTACGGTATCTGCGCCTGTTAAGAAAGCAGAAGAAAAGAAAGAGAAAAAGGAGGTTACTAAGTAATGGGACAAAAAGTAAATCCACATGTGATAAGACTTGGAAATGTATTTACATGGAGTAGTCGTTGGTTTGATGAGCGTACTTATAAAGATGTTGTTCTTGAAGATTATGGTCTTCGAAGTATGCTGATGAAACGATTGAGATCAGCTGGTGTTGCAAGTATTGAAATTGAAAGATCAATTAATAGTTTACGTATCATCATGCATGTTTCCCGCCCCGGTATTGTTATCGGTCGTGGAGGGACAGGGTTGGAAGAACTGAAGAAAACAATTACAGCATTTTTTGTCACACAACGAGGCACTAAAGCAATGCCAAAGCTTGATATGCGAGTTGAACCGGTGAAAGAACCTAATCTTAATGCACAATTGGTCGCAATCAACATCTCAGATCAACTGGTGCGAAGATTGCCTTTTAAGAGAATTTTGAACTCAACAGCAGAACGTGTGATGAGTTCAGGCGCGCTTGGAGTGAAGATTGTTTTGACCGGTCGTATCGGCGGTGCAGAAATCGGAAGACGGGAGAAAATTCATATTGGGACTGTTCCTGTCTCAACGATTCGCGCAAATATCAATTATGCACAAGTTCCAGCATTAACTAAAAAAGGATATATTGGAATAAAAGTATGGATTAATAGACCAGAAGGAAAGGAAATAATCTAGGGACTAGATAAAAATTATTATGTTAGCACCAAAACGACAAAAATATCGAAAACAACAACGAGGTCATATGAAAGGAATTGCGTCTCGGGGAACCAAACTTTCTTTTGGTGATTATGGATTACAGTCATTGGATATGGGTTGGATCAGTAGCCGTCAAATTGAAGCAGCACGACGCGCGATCAGTAATTATACGCAAAGAGGAGGCAGAACGTTCATTAATATTTTTCCTGATAAGCCAATCAGTAAGAAACCTCCTGAGGTGAGAATGGGTGGCGGCAAAGGTGATATTGATTCATATGTTGCACCGGTAAAGCCGGGAAGAATAATGTTTGAGATGGCTGGAGTAACAGCTGAAGTGGCAAAAGAAGCATTGCGTCTTGCATCACACAAATTGCCAGTAAAGACCAGAATTTTGGTAAAAGGAGAGATGTAGAAGGGAATAGGGACTTGGGAACAGGTACCAGTTAAGAGGAATTATTTATATGAAAACGACTGATAAAAAAACATTAGAAACAAAAAGTGTAAAAGAATTGCAAAAATTGATAGAGGAAACTTATAAAAATCTTAATCAATTAAAGCTTGATCATGTACAGAATAAATTGAAAAACACTCGCAGTATTTTCAATACGAGGAAAGAAATTGCAGTGATGCAGTCAATTCTGCAGCAAGTAAAATCAAAAGAAAAGGAGGGTGAAAAGAGCGTCTAGTGGTTAGCGTCGAGTGTCTAGTTTAGAAATAACTAAACGCTAGCAGCTAAACGTTAAATAAAATATGGCAAAAATATTAACAGGAAAAGTAGTTTCAATAAAAATGCAAAACACAGTAGTTGTTGAAGTATCACGCCGTGTGCCGCATCCTCTTTATAAAAAACTTTTGAAAAAGAGTAAACATTTTAACACTGATACGGCAGGCAAAACGGTGGAAGTTGGCAATGAAGTTCGAATTGTTGAGACCAAACCGATTTCAAAAACGAAATATTTCGCAATAAAGGAGGTTATTACTAAAAAGTAATAAAAATATATGTTACAGTTACGAAGTATTGTTAAAGCAGCAGATAATTCAGGAGCAAAAGAACTCTATGTCATTCATGTGTTCGGTGGCTCCAAGAGAAAATTTGCACGAATTGGTGATGTGGTAAATGTGATTGTTAAAAGTGCGATTCCAAATGGCCAAGTCAAGGATTCACAAAGAGTGAAGGCAGTTGTGGTTCGAACTCGAAAAGAATTTCGTCGACTAGATGGATCATATGTTCGTTTTTCAGATAATGCAGTTGTTGTAATTGATAATCCAAAAGATAAGAATGTTATCGGAACTCGTATTTTTGGGCCAATTGCTCGTGAAGTACGTGATCGAGGATTCGCCAAAATTGCCAGCATGGCGGTTGAGGTTGTTTAGAAAGGTACTAGGGACTTGGGAACAGGGACCAGTTTAAAATTATGAAATTGAAAAAAGGTGATTTAGTAACCGTTGTACGAGGAAAAGACAGCGGTAAAACAGAAAAAATTGAAAAAGTATTTTCCAAAGAAGGAAAAGTACTTGTTACAGGCGTAAATCAATATAAACGGCACATTAAAAGCCGTATGCAAGGACAAAAGTCGGAAATTATTACTTTGACCAAACCATTGGCGGTCGCAAGTGTACAGCTTGTTTGTCCGAAGTGTAAAAAATTGACACGTGTTGGTTATAAATTCTTGAAAGATGAAAAAGTGCGAATTTGCAGAAAATGCAATGCAGAAATATAAATTAGGTACTAGGGACTAGATAAAAATAGTTTCTAAAACCTGAAACCTAAAATTATGGATTTACAAAAGAAATATAAAGAAGAAGTAGTAAAAAAATTAGAAAAAGAATTGGGCATTAAAAACCCTATGGCTGTGCCGCACATTACCAAGATTGTTGTTAATATGGGTGTGAAAGATGCTGCATCTGATAAAAAAATTATTGAAAAAATGAGTGTTGCATTGAGTCAGGTAACAGGACAAAAAGCAAAACCGACTCGTGCACGGCTTGCAATTGCTGGATTTAAAATCCGACAAGGCGATGTTATTGGTCTTATGGTGACCATGCGCGGTAAACGGATGTATGAATTCTATGATCGACTGATAAAGATTGTTTTGCCAAGATTGAAAGATTTTCGTGGCGTTCCGCGAGGAAGTTTTGACGGAAAGGGTAATTACACTCTTGGATTTCATGAGTATTCTACCTTCCCAGAAATTGATCCAGCAAGTGTTGAAAGATTGCAGGGAATGGAAATGATATTCGTGACAACAGCAAAGACTAATGAACACGGACTTGCGCTTCTTGAAGCATTGGGGATGCCTTTTGCAAAAGAAGCAAAACAAAGCTAAAGAATGTATTTTATGGTATAATTCGTGGGTGACAAAAATTGCAAATTGAAAATTGTTAAATTATGGCTAAAACATCAGATATTGTAAAATTTAAGAAAAAGCAGAAATTCGCGGTACGAGCAGTAAACCGTTGTGGGATTTGTGGTCGTGCGCGTGGTTATATGCGTCGATTTGGTCTTTGCAGAATTTGTTTTAGAGAACGTGCGATGAAAGGAGAATTGCCTGGAGTATATAAAGCTTCATGGTAAATTAGGTACTAGAATTATGAATTACGTTATCGGAGATTTTATTATTCAATTAAAAAATGCAGCACTTGCTCACAGAAAAGAAGTGGTTGCGCCATATGCAAATATTAGTAAAGCTGTTGCACAGGTTCTTAAGAAAGAAGGATTTGTTGACGCAATAAGTGAGGAAGCAGTTGAAGGAAAGCGCATGTTGTCTGTTGCACTTCGCTATCAGAAGCGTAAGCCAACGATTACTGATATTGATTTAGTTTCCAAACCGTCTCTTCGTACCTATGTTGCTGCTTCTGAAATCTCACGAAAACAAGGACGTGCAACAACAGCAATATTGTCGACCAATGTCGGCATATTAACGGGAAACGACGCAATCAAAAAAGGAGTAGGGGGAGAGTTGTTGTTTAAGATTTGGTAAAACTAGGTGTTAGGGGTTAGGTGCTAGGGACTAGTAAAATATAGTTTCCTAAAACCTAGAACCTGAAACCTAGAACCTATGTTATTATGTCAAAAATTGGAAAATTACCGATTACAATTGGGAATGGCGTTACCGTTACAATTGCGGGACAAAATGTAACTGTTGCTGGTCCGAAAGGAAACGGCTCATTAGCATTGCCTGAAGGAATAAGTGTTGAGACACAAGAAAACAAAGTGCAGGTAAGTGCAAAAAATCTTCAAGATCGCAAAGTAAAAGCGATGTACGGATTGACACGAGCGAATCTTGCCAACCTTATCAAAGGATTGGATGCCGGTTTTGAGAAACAGTTGGAAATAAACGGAGTTGGATATCGCGCGCAAATGCAAGGCGTTGATTTAGTTCTGTCACTCGGATTTTCTCATCCGGTGAAATTTCATCCAAAGGACGGCGTTAAAATTGCCGTTGCAGAGAACGTTATTACTGTTAGTGGAAGTGACAAACAGCTGGTTGGTGAAGCAGCAGCAAACATTAGAAAAGTAAAACCGCCAGAGCCATATAAAGGCAAAGGCATTCGATATAAGGGTGAGCGAGTTCGAAGGAAAGCTGGGAAAGCTGCAAAAGCGGCAGGAGCGAAATAGGTACCAGGGCTTAGGTGATAGGTAATAGAAATTAAG
>CAZJVI010000046.1:0-1884 GCA_964549385.1 uncultured Gammaproteobacteria bacterium | reverse complement strand
TTAATTTTTTACCTGACACCTAGCACCTATTACCTAGAACTTAAAATTATGAATGATAAAAATAGGAAAATAAAAAGACAAGTACGAGCACGGAAGAAGACTGCAGTTGTTACCAATCGTCCACGACTGAGCGTTTTTCGTTCCAATAATTATGTCTATGCGCAGATTTTTGATAGCAAGGGCAATACATTGGTTGGCGTTTCAGAAAAAGCACTCAAGATTACTGGTAAAACTGCTCCAATAGAACGTGCCAAACAAGTTGGTGCTGAAGTTGCGAAATTGGCAACAGCAAAGAAGATCAAAGAAGTTGCTTTTGATAAAGGAAGATTTGCCTATCATGGGAGAGTTAAAGCTGTTGCAGAAGGCGCGAGAGAAGGAGGATTGAGTTTCTAAGTTTGTTATTTGTTAACGGGTTAACGAGTTCCGAGTTTAAAATTAAAAAGATATGGATAATCAAAATCAAAACCGACAGAATAATCAAAATCGAAATAATCAAAGAGGGCCACGACAATTTACAGAGCGAGCTCCCAGTGAATTTGATGAACAAGTAGTGCAGATAAATCGCGTCTCAAAGAAAACCAAAGGTGGTAACAAGGTAGGATTCTCAGCACTTACAGTCGTTGGTGATAAAAAAGGTAAGGTTGGAGTTGGACTTGGAAAAGCACCTGATGTCTCAAATGCAATCAGAAAAGGAATGTCCCATGCCAAAAAACATATGATTACTGTTCCGTTGGTGAATGGAACAATTCCTTTCAGAATTGATGTAAAAATTGGTGCAGCAAGAATCATGCTGAAGCCAGCGCCTCGAGGTAGTGGTATTATTGCAGGTGGTGCCGTAAGAAGTGTTGTCTCAGCTGCAGGAATTGAAAATATTTCTTCAAAAATGCTCGGAACTGAAAATAAAATTAGCAACATCTATGCAACACTTGAAGCACTGAAAAGAGTAAGTGCACAAGCAGATAGGACAAAGGAACGAAAATTGGCAGTAAAAGGAACAAAGTAATTTTCAAACATTGAGTCATTGAAAATTCAATGAAAATTAAAAATTGGAAATTGAGAATTGACTATGAATTTATCAAATTTACATAAAATAAAAGCAAAATCAAAAAGACGTCTTGGTCAAGGACATGGATCAGGACGGGTAAAAACCGCTGGACGTGGTACCAAAGGTCAAAAAGCTCGCAATAAAGTCGCAATATATTTTGAAGGTGGAGCATTACCTTTGACCAAGCGTTTGCCTTTTCTCCGTGGAAAAGGACGCAATCGATCTCTTCAGGAAAAACCATATGTTTTTAATGTTTCAGCACTTAATGTTTTTCCCACAGGAACAGTGGTTACTCTTGAGACATTGGCAAAACACAATCTGATTGATCTTGAAAGTGTCAAACAAAAAGGAGTAAAGATTCTTGGTGATGGTGAGCTACAGGTTGCACTTACGGTTAAACTACCTGCCTCTAAGGGTGCTGTTGCGAAAATTGAAAAAGCAGGGGGAACAGTTGAGAAATAAATCCGAAGTACGGAATTAGTGTTTTGATGTTTTGATGTTGGAAGTGAGATATTTTTCGAAATTGAATATTCGATATTTTGATTTTTAGATCAAGAAATCAAAATTTCAAAAGATCATTATCAAGATAGTCTCATTTCTCACGTCAAGAAATCTAGAGAAATTTCGGATTTTATGAACGGGATATTTGATACACTTCGTAATAGTTTTAAGTCGCCTGAGATACGAAAGAAGATTCTTTTTACTCTTGTAATTTTTTTCGTATTTAGAATTTTTGCACACATCCCCGTCGCAGGCGTTAACATTGCAGCATTAAAAAATTTATTTGCCAGTAATCAATTTTTGGGTTTTCTCGATCTTTTTTCAGGCGGTACTCTTTC
>CAZJVI010000045.1:0-11131 GCA_964549385.1 uncultured Gammaproteobacteria bacterium | reverse complement strand
CATTGGCAGAGCTGTTGTTTGGCCGTGACGATGCGATGGCGCGGCTTGATATGTCAGAATATATGGAAAAACATGAGGTGGCAAAATAGATTGGTGCGCCTCCAGGATATGTCGGTTACGAAGAAGGTGGTCAGTTGACTGAAGCAGTCCGCAAGAAACCATATTCAATTGTTCTTATGGATGAAATTGAGAAAGCTCATCCTGATGTATTTAATATCTTGCTGCAATTGCTTGAAGATGGACGTTTGACAGACAATAAAGGAAATACAATTTCATTCAGAAATACCATTGTTATTTGTACTTCAAATATTGGCAGTAATGTTATTCAACAGCATTTGAGTCAAATTGATCCAAAAGCAAAGAGATCTCCTGAAGATATGGACAAAACTTTCAAAGAATTGCAGGGGATTGTCCGTGATGAGCTTACAAAATTTTTGCGGCCTGAGGTTCTTAATCGTTTTGACGAAGTTGTTATCTTTAAACCATTACAACCTGAGCATATGGCTGGAATTGCGCGTTTGGGAATTGCAAAAACTGCAAAACTTTTGAAAGAACAAGGATATAATCTTCAGATTACTGAGCGGGCAATCGCTCAGCTCGCAACAGATGGTTACGATCCTGTCTACGGTGCACGGCCGCTTAGAAGACTGATTCAGACTGCAATTGAAAATCCAATCGCCTTAGCGATTATTTCCAAGAAATTTGTTCCAGGTGACACAATTGTTATTGATTACAGTGATAACACCAATGAGTTCTTCTTTAGTAAATCTGGAGGGATTGCTGATGTCGCTCCAATGACAGATGAACAATTCCGTACCTTTCTTGTCCAACTCGTAACTCCTGAAGTTGTAACAAACGCAGTAGACAGACAAAGATATATGGAAGTGCATGATCTCATTCTAAAAGGTAGATCAGAAAATAATAAAACGGCTGGTGCTATTATGGAAGTAAATGCGGCTACACCGCTTACCCAGATCCAAACAATTCGTCAGGAATTAGAAACCGCAAAAGGCAAGGGCGATCCAATGGCGCAGGCAATTTTGGATCTAGCATCAACGGTTGCTCATCAGATTCAAGCAACAATTCTCTTGAAGCATATTATTATGGAGATTATTCAGCCTGCGGATATTGTTCAACCTGCAAAGAAACAGCGCTTTATGGAGTTGCATGAGAAAGTGATGCAGGAAAGCCAGCGTCAGAATCCTTTGGCGCTTAAGATAATGGCGGTTAATGATAACACAACAGCAAATGCCATTGATGAGTTGATGGAAGAACTTAGAGCAGATAGCGCTAACGGTGACGATCTTGCTACTGAAATTCTTTCAGCTGTTAACAATGAAATCGCGGAAGAAACGAAAGCGAGTCATCAAACAGATCCGGTAGTGCAGTATAGAAAAGTTCTTAAGCAACTTATCAATCCGCTTTATTTGGCAGATCCTGAAGATAAGGCGAAATTTAGCCAAGTTTATGACAAAATATCAAAGGCAAACAAATCGGGAAATCCATTGGCAGCATCCATACTTTCTCTTACTGATACCACATCAGATAATGACATCCAGCAATTAAAAGAGCAACTAGAACAGGCAAAAGCACAAGGAGATGATTTTGCGAAAGAAATCCTTGCTGTTATTGGTGAAGCGATTGAAAAAGCACCAATAAGAAATCTTAAGAAGACACTTCTTGCTGTTACCAATCCTATGAGTGCACCAACTGCTCAGGAACGTGAACAATATACACTTCTACAGACCAAAATAACTGAAGCGTCTCAAAAAGGGAATCAGCTCGCAACAGCGGCTCTTACAGTAAAAGAAGCAACAACAGATGATGAACTCAAACAATTAATGGATCAAATTGTTAAGTCTCCAGATGATGAGATTGCAAAGATGATAAATTCACTTGCAGAAGGCAGTATCACTCCTGCTGCTCAAAATACCTCGAATCAAACACAACCTGCACAGCAATCACAGGAACCAATTACTCAACAGGCGCAACCAGTTCAGCAGTCGGCTATGTCATCATCTCCAGCTCCAATGATGCAACAGCCTCCTGTTCAGTCTCAACCAGTTTCTCAAGCTCCAATCAATACTGTCATGCCACCAACACAACAAAATACCAGTGGTCTTTTTACTCCGCCGCCTCCGCCAGTGTTTAATACCCCTCCTTCTAATGTAGATAATACCGCTCCTGTTTCTGGCAGTGGTGCAATGATGCAACCAGCAAATGCCTACAATGCCTACAGTTTTTCAGGAATTCCCGCAAGCTCACGTCCAATGGGCTACGTTTCTCCACAAACCAACCAGGAAGAGGTAGAGTAACCTCATTGTAATTTCTCATAGCACTTCATATACTAATAGTATGGCCGCAAATTTTGTGGTTGTGTTGTTATGAAGTATTCGAAACTTTTTGTAATGTTCCTAAGATTTTGGTTCTTGGAAAGTCCTGTCGCTCTTTTTTATTTTTTTGCTTCCCTCAATGGAGCATTCTTCCAGCTGTTTTCTTTGCCGCTTCTGTTGCGGACTTATTTTAAGCCGCTTAAAAATGAATACAGGGAGGGTCTGGTAGGATTCTCTCGTGTAATGGGAATTACTATCAAAACATTTTTTATCCTTATGGATCTTGTGATTTTGTTTTTTCTTCTATCTGTTGAAATTAGTATTTTTGTCGCTTACGTCTTTTTCCCAATTGCGACAATAGCCTTGTTATTTTTTAGGTACTAGGGGTTAGGTCTTTAAATCATATGTTTTTAACAGTAAAATTTTATCATTTTTATCGAACTGCACTTGTTCGGAGTATCCGGTTGATTGTGTATGTTTTGTTGTTAGCTCTTATTCTGCTTGAAATAAAAAGTGTTACCTCTTTGAGATTTTTGGTTTTTCTTTTTAATATTTTTGTCATGATTGAAGTATTCTTTCATTACAAAATCAGTAAGGCCACACCAACTGTTCCTGTTGCAAAAAATACAATAAAAACACTATACGATTCATTTACTTTGCCGGCACTTTATTGTTTTGTAACCCAACCAACAACAACGGAAGTTATTAAGAAATTAGCGCAATATCCACAGGTAAAATTAATTATGGAAAAAGCAGATATCACGCATAAAGAACTGGTTTTTACCGATGTTTCAAAAGATCTTTTGGCTCAAAGCGCTTTTGAAACAGCGCAGACGTTTAAGGGAAAATACGTGACAACACTTGATGTCTTTATCGCGTATTTATTTCTTATTGAAAAAGAAACGAAATTATTTTTTGCCAAACAGCTCAAAACGGCGGATATTTATAACATGATGTATTGGGTGCGTATAACAATGCCGGAAGAAGAAAATCCCAAGCCCTGGCGTATTAATTTTTGGGGTGAAGGGCTGGGTGAGTCGCTTGTGTCAGGATGGACGCCCGAAACGAAAAAATACACAACACAGTTCACTGATTTTGCATTGCGTGAAAGGCCATTAATCGGCGGCCGCGAAAAAGAATTTGGAACGATACTTGAGGCATTAAGTAAAGTCGAGGATAATAATGTTTTGCTTGTTGGCGATATCGGTGCGGGCAAAGAAAATTTGGTCAAAGCGCTTGCCTATTATAGTTTTGAGGGAGAGTTAGGGGGTTGGCTTGACTATAAAAAAGTTTTACAGTTACTGGTCGGTGCTCTCACAGCTGGAGCGACTAATCGAAATGATCTGGAATTGCGTTTGCAGGAGATTATTGCTGAAGTATCTCATGCGGAAAATGTCTTTTTTTACATTCCTGATTTCCAAAATATTTTGGGAGCCTCGTCTTATGGATTGGATTTATCTGGTGCTCTTTTGCCCTATCTTAAAGGCGGTGCGATGCCGATAATAGCAACAATGTCTGTAGGTGCATACAAAACCTACATGGAAAAAAATCCTTTGCGAGAGGTATTTACTATCATTTCATTAGCGGAACCGGATAAAGATAACGCCATTCAAATGCTTCTTGGTGAATCGGAGAAAATTGAAAAGAAATATTCGGTTATCTTGGATTATCGGGCAATAGTTAGTTCAGTAGAATTATCTGAACGTTTTTTCCAAGATGAAGTCTTACCCGGAAGTGCTGTCGCGCTTTTGGAAAATGTTGCGAATACGGTAGCTCATGATGCAACACGTAAATTTTATGAACGGACACGTCATAAAATGGTGCTTGAAGAAGATGTTGTTAAAAAAGTTGAACAAACAAGCCATATCGCGATTGCCTTACCGACAGGTAATGAAATTCAATTGCTTTTGCATCTCGAAGATAGACTGCATGAACGGGTAATTGCTCAAGAAGATGCGATAAAATCAGTCAGTGAAGCGATGAGAAGATTGCGTTCCGGTATGACAACGAGTGAACGACCGATTTCGTTTCTCTTTTTAGGACCTACTGGTGTTGGAAAGACAGAAACGGCAAAATCTCTCGCTGATTTTTATTATGGCGGCGAGAAGAATATGCTCCGGCTGGACATGAGTGAGTATACTGATGAGGATGGGTTGAAACGTCTCCTAGGTGCGCCTCCGGGAGAAGGCAATGAACGGGGAGAGTTGACAGATAAAATTCATGATAATCCTGCTGCACTTATTCTTCTTGATGAGTTTGAAAAGGCAAATCCCAAAATTCATAATTTGTTCTTGCAGGTTTTTGATGATGGCCGCTTGACTGATAATAAAGGCATTACTGTTTCATTTCGAAATGCGATTATTATTGCCACATCCAATGCCGGATCTGAATTTATCCGTGAAGAGGTAGAGAAAGGAACAAAAATAGATAATAAATTTGAGCACAAACTGCTTGAAGAGGTTGAATCTAAAGGTATTTTTAGACCAGAACTTCTCAATCGCTTTGACGATGTTGTTGTTTTTAAACCGCTCGGTCCTGAACAAGTAACGCAAGTTGTCAAATTGCTTTTGGACCAGTTGAAAAAGGAAATGGAAGCGCAGGATATTAAGCTATATTTTGACGATGCAGTTATTGCCAAAATCGCACAAGAGGGGTTTGATAAAGATTTCGGTGCGAGGCCGCTTCGAAGATATATTCAGGATACGATTGAAGATATTATCGCACAAAAGAAATTGACCAAAGAGATAGCGCGAGGAAAAACAGTGACATTCTCATTGGATGGAACTGGTGCACTCCATACAGCGATAGTTTAAAATTTATATGATTTTCTTTTGAAAACATATACCCCAGAATTGGCAATTACCATCTGATACTCTTTATTTTTATTCAGTTTCTCCAAATCAGTAGTATATTCTTGCGCAGTCATACCAAGAACAGGAAGAAGCTCCGTATCAACAATGACAAAATCTTCCGTTCCCGTCATTGACGGCCAGATAGTGAGATTTTTATAATATTTATTTAAATGTGGTGCTATCTGATACTGTGCGGAGACAGTCGCGTCTTGCGGAAGTGCATTTATTACTTGTATTAGGGTTTGATAATTTGCGTCACTTAAGCCGCGTTCATAGATTGTTTCGTGAACGGCAGGTATCAAGGAATAACCATTATATCCATAAAAGACAGTTGAACCAAGGGCGCAATAAAAAATAAGCGAAGTAAAAAAGACGTTTTTATTATTGATATGCTTTGTGATTAGTTTATATTGGTAAATACGCGGCAGTGCTTCAAAAGTTGCGACAACCGTTAATGCTGCTATAGCTGCGCTGTAATGAGCGCCGTTTGCCATCGCAATATTTGAAGAGAGAAGTTTTTCCATGAGTGATGGGAAAATAATAAGAAGTGCCGGAGGAAATAAAAAAAACAAAAAAGCAAATTGTCCAAATGTCTGAAACATCATATCAATTTTTATTCCTGGTGTGACCAGTGTTTGCAGAAAAGAGAACGGTTTAAAAAGTGTATTTTTTATTATCCCCCACATTCCTGATCCACCATCTGTAGCATATTGTCCCCAATATCCAAATCCTCCTTTATTGAACATCGGGAAAACAATATCAAAACAAATAATATACCATAGGATACCCAACGCTGCAGTTATTGTGCCGAACAGTCGATCGCGTTTAAAAAAGAATAAATATATTCCCCAAAAAAGGACAATAAATGCGACTTCTTCTTTGCAGAATAACGAAAGAATGATGAAAAGAAAATACCGTTTTGTTTGTTTACGAAGATAAAAATAATACGCCCACAAAAAAAGAAGGGGGAAAAAGAGTATTTCATGAAATCCATATCCAAAGCCGTATTGTAGTCCGCCGAAAGAAAGATATGCAAAAGCTATAGCAAGACCAATACTTTTTGTTTTCAAAAAATGCTTAGAGATTAAATAAATCGGAACTGCGCCTGAAATTGCTGCGGCGGCCTGAAGTATCATCATAAGTCCTCCACTATGTGATATCCAGAAAAATGGCGCAATGAAAATTAGAATAGGCGAAAAATGCTGTGACCAGGTGGGATAGAATTGTTGATTTAGATTCCAAAGATAAGGAATTTTAAATTCAGATAATTGCCAAATTACCTGATGAAAGTAGACAACATCAATTGATTCGGAGATAAATCCTTGATATCGTGACCAGGTCATGAGAAGAAGAAATGCTCCATAGAACCATATACCAGTGGCAAAGAGAATGAAACTGAGGTGTTTTGTTTGTTGACTCAGTTTATTTTCTAAGAATTTTTCAACACAGAATGCAAAACATAAGCTGATCAGAATAATAGCAAGATAAATCATTTCAGTAGTGGAAAGAAAGGATAGATGGGTACTGGATAACAGCGAAAAATAGAAAAAAGGAAATACAAGAAAAAGAAAGAAGACAACAGAAAAAACGATATTTTTGCCAGTCATAAAATTAGTATAATTTTTGTAAATAGTGCTTCTAGTTGAACTGCTTCTTATACTATTATAGTATATTTACATGCAAGAGCATAAACAGCAAGAAGAAGAATTTTCATTTAAGAGTTTTTTTGTTCCTCTAACAACTATAAAGGCGATTCATTGGATTATAGTTATTGGTTTGATCGTATACTTTAATAGTTTATTTAACGGTTTTGTTTGGGATGACTTCTCTCAACTAATTAATAACAATACCAGTCATTCTCTCATAAATATATCGCAGTTTTTCAGTAATCACTCATATACATATTATCGACCATTTTCAGCAGTTGTTTTAGCAGGAATGTATATGGCTTTTACCACAACTGCATTTTGGTATCATTTCGTACAGATAATCCTTCATATAATAAATACCATATTTATTTTCATTTTATTTAAAAGATTTTTTAAACTTTTTCTTTCCTTTATACTTGCAGGTGTTTTTTTGATTCACCCAATGAACGTAGAATCTGCTGCATATATATCTTCACTTCAAGCTGTTTTGTCTTTACTATTCGGATTGTCTGCGCTTGTGATTGTTTCTTATAAAAAGCAACAATCTGTTTTTCAGTATCTTCTCTTATCTCTTTTTTTCCTTCTTTCGATTCTTTCAAAAGAAACAGGAATAATTTTTTGTATTCTTACTCCATTGCTCATGGCCTTTAATAAAAAGATTCGTTATGAAAAGAGAGAATATATGCTTATCTCTCTCTCCATCGTATTAGCCATTTCTTTCTATGTATATTTAACGTTTTTCTACGGAAATATACCAAAAGAAACGCTATTTTTTTCTCCAGTCCCAATTGTAAATGCGTCATTATTTATAAAACTTTTGACATTTCCTAAAATACTTTTTTATTATCTTCTTACCTTTGTTTATCCGGTTCAGCTGGCAGTATCACAGCAATGGTTGGTAAGAAGTCTCAGTGTGGAAGAGTTTTATATCCCATTATTTGTGGACATATTTTTCTTTACTGGTTTAGTAATAACAGGAATATATCTTTGGAGAACGAAATTAAGAGATACATATATTTTTTTTCTCTTATGGTTTTTACTTTCCTGGGGGATGGTTTTTCAAATAATTCCTTTAGATATGACAGTTGCTGACCGGTGGTTTTATGTTCCAATGATTGGTCTACTTGGGGTGTTGGGAAGTTTAATAACAAATATAAAAGTAAATAATACTATCTTGAAACAATGCGTTCTATGGCTTCTTGTAATTATATTGCTATTATTTTCACTCAGAACAATGGTTAGATTACAAAATTGGAATAATAATTTCACTCTTTTTACTCATGATGAACAAATATCAACTGTAAGTTATGATATTGAGGATCAACTTTCAAATCAATATTTGACTGCATCAGAATATGATCAAGCAAAACCACATATCATGCGTTCTATTCAATTTGCGCCTAAATATTGGGGAAATTGGAATAATTTAGGAGTATATTACGAAGGAACAGGACAGATAAATCAGTCAATAAAAGCTATATTTCAGGCGGTGGATAATAATCCTAATTATTATAACGGCTATATAAATCTTGCCAGTATATATTTTCATTATAAAAATCCGAGTGAAGCACGAGTAAAGATTGGCAAAATTCTCATGAAATATCCTCATGATCCACTGCTTTTGGTTTATATGGCAGTTGAAGAATATAAAGTAAAAGATACAACTTTAGCTAAAAATTCAATAGCTCAAGCGTATAAATATAATCAAAGTGCAGACATTAGATACATTTACGATAGTATTATGAATAATCAACCGCTTGATGTGGTATCTAAATAAAAATGATATATTGACAAGGTAAAAGAAACCCATGTATAAAAAGATGTAGGTTATCCTTATCCAAATTAAGGAATAATTTAGCCAAAATGAAATTCAGATACAGTTTGCTTATTTTTCTTTCTTTCTTCCTCTTTATTAGTTTTCTTGTTATAAAACCAACCGTAAGTTCCGCTTTTGCTGATACAGTGACTCTTTCAGGAAGTGTGAAAGATTCTTCAGGAAATGCGATTGGCAATGCAACAGTTACTGTGAATGATCCAAATAATGATTCTACTACTACTGATCCCACTACTGGGCAATATAGTTTCTCGATACCCTCAGGAACATATAATATTCAAGTTACTCCGCCTTCAGGTAGCGGTTTTACCTCTGTTATTGCATTAAGTCAAAATATCTCTTCGAATACCGTGTTAAATTTTGTTTTAACACCTACTGGAAGTGCTACTTTAAGCGGACATGTCTATGATGCTGTCGGCGTACCTCTTTCTGGTCAGCGGGTCATGCTGCAAACGTCCAGTGGGGCACAATATCTTACTTCAACAGATAGCTCGGGAGCTTATTCATTACAGGCACCGACAGGGACATATGCATTCTTATTTGTGATGAATGTGAATGCAAATAATTTTACAACAAGTGCTCCTGAGCGGTATCAAGCAATTGTACAAAATTATAACCTAAGCCAAAGTACTATCGTTGATTTTACTATTCCAGCAAAGAAAGTAATTATACATGTACAAGATGGATCAAATACTTCTGTAAGTAATGTTGCACTTAGTACATCCAATAGTGGAAGTAACGGACTCCAATTAGGTGGGGGAATTACTGCAAATATAGTTTCAAAATATGGGGAAGGAGGAGATCCGACACTCACAACGGATTCTCAAGGTAATGCAACACTTTGGCTTATCCCAAGTCAAAATTATACTATTACAGCAACTCCTGCGAATGGTAGTAGCTACGTTGCAACATCTCTCTCAAATGTCAGTATCACAAGCGATACGACGTTGACTATGACTTTGCCTCAGACATTCACTTTGTCAGGGCATGTCTATGATGCAACAGGCGCACCTCTTGCAAGTCAGCGAGTCATGTTGCAAACCTCAAATGGGACACAGTATGTCACCTTAACTGATAATTCCGGAGCTTATTCATTGCAAGCTCCTGCAAACACGTATGCATTTTTGTTTGTGATGAGTGTCAATCCCAATAGTTTTTCAGTAAATGCACCAGAAAGATATGATGCAATTGCACAAAATTACACGTTGAGTCAAAACACAAATGCTGATTTTACGGTTCCGGCCAAGAAAGTCATTTTGCATGTACAAGATGCCTTGAACAATCCCATCAGTAATGCCTCCATTCAGACATCCAATAGCGGGAGTAACGGATTAACAATCAGTCCTAGTATCACAGCAAATGTAACTTCTTCCTATGGAAATAGTGGAGATCCTAGTCCTACAACTGATGCACAAGGTAATATAACACTTTGGCTAGTTCCGAGTCAAAATTATACTATTATAGCTACTCCTCCAAATAATAGTGGTTATACTACAAATTCTCTTTCAAACCAAAGTATTACAGCAGATACATCATTAACAATAACTTTATCCAAATCGGTAACACTTTCAGGGCACGTATATGGTCCATTGGGAGATCCACTGTCGGGTCAGCGAGTTATGTTACAAACTTCATCAGGGACACAATATGTTACTGCAACAGATGGAAATGGCGCCTATTCATTACAAGCGCCTCTTGGGAATTATGCGTTCTTATTTGTAATGAATGTTAATGCGAACAGTTTTTCTGTTAACGCACCTGAAAGATATGAAGCAATTGCCCAAAATTATACCTTAAGTCAAAACACAACTGCAGATTTCACCATTCCAGCCAAGAAAGTAACTGTACATGTACAAGATGCAGCTAATAATCCAGTGAAGAACGTATCCATTCAAACATCAAATAGTGGTAGTAATGGTCTTGTGATAAGTCCAGGTATTAGTGCCAATAGTACGTCTGTTTATGGAACAGGAGGAGATCCTATTCCTGCCACAGACAATCAAGGTAATGTAACACTTTGGCTTATTCCGAGTCAGAATTATACATTTACTGCTATGCCCCCTACGGGAAGTATTTATAATACATTTACGTTAACAAACGTCTCAATAACCTCAGATCAAACAGAAATTGTTTCTCTCCAATACAATCATGCCACGCCAACTACAACAGCCAGTCTTTCGACACCATTTTCAGATGGAACATATTCTGATCCGACGAGTGTGACTCTGTCTGCCAGTGCAGCAGCAGGATATACGGTTGCTAATACATATTACAAAATAGATGGAGGAGCACAGCAGACATATAGCACACCATTTACGGTCACAGGAGCAGGCAGTCATACGATTACCTACTGGTCAGTCGATAATACAGGCGTAACAGAAGCAGCAAATACAAAAACCTTCACGATAACAGAAGCATATAACCTTACAGGAACAGTATATAATGATGCCAATCAGAATGGCT
>CAZJVI010000044.1:1479-11217 GCA_964549385.1 uncultured Gammaproteobacteria bacterium | reverse complement strand
TTGATCCTTGTGTTACTGCAGAAAAGTTCTGACCTGTTCCGCCGTATTGGGTGTCAATTGCATTTGCATGCCAAAATCCACTAGTAACTGTTCCCAAACCTGTCAAAGAAGAATTTACAATGGTGCTTCCAAGTGTCGTGCTGTTCAAAACACTACTACCGCCGATTTCATAAGCGCCTGTAAGATTGAGATCTCCAGCGCTATCAAAAACAAACTTCGTCGAACCTGATGCAGATCCAACGAGGATATTTTGGTCACTTCCGGTATAGTTAAGTACTGTCAATGCTTGTCCTGCTACTGCACCAGAGACATCAAATAATCCAATTGGAGTGGAAGTATTCACACCAACCGAAGTCCCATTATCATAAAGCAATGAATCGGCGATGTGTTCTCCATCTGGGGTAAATTTCGAAATATAATTAAGACTTCCCGAACCGCCGATAATTACTCCAACTCCAGAGCAATTTCCGGTTGATAAACAAATATCCGCAGTCGACCCTGTGAATGTCGGGAAATTATACGTTTTACCATTTGCAGCACTTTATGTTAGTGTTTGTAAAAATCCTGATCCTCCGGTGAACTGAAGATCTCCGTTGTTGTCTATAGTAAATTCAGTCGTTCCTGATGCCGATGCCGTCAGAATATTTTGCTCATTGGTGACATTGAGGTTAACTAAGGCTAAACCAGGAACTCCCCCAGAAACGGAAAAAAGCCCTTGCGGGCTGGTGGTGCCTATTGCAACTTTTCCGTTATCGTAAATATCCGAATCCCCTATCCCACTGCTGCCAGTAAATACTGGTATGTAATACTGATTCCCCGATCCGCTGATATCTCCTCCTCCGCCTCCTCCACAACTACCTCCTTCCAAACAGATAGTCCCCGATGCATCGGGGAATGTATAAGTCTGGTTTCCACTAAGTGCTGCCAAAGTTATCGTCCCTGTTTTCCCATTTCCCAAAGTTAGTTCATTGGTGTTACTCGACAATGTCGCCGATGCAAAGGTGGGAGTAGATGCTGTCCCAATATCTTGTGGCAAAGTAAGAGTAACCGCTCCTGTCTGTGCCGTTATTAAACCATTTACTAAAACCTGATTTGCTGTGCCAGTTAGTGACAGTACGCCACTGTTTGATAATGTTATTGTTCCTGAACCATTACCTACTCCGATTCCACTCCCTGCTGTCAGTGTGCCTAATTGATACCCACTCCCATTTCCAATCAAAAGCTGACCATTAGTAGGCGTTGTATTTATGCCTGTGCCGCCGTTGCCAGTCGGCAAAATCCCAGTTACATCCGCTGTCAAACTCACCGCAGAAAAACTCGGTGCGCCTCCGGTTCCATGCAGTACTGTGCCCGCCGGCCCAACTCCTGTTGATCCAATGCTGTTTGAACTAAGTGCATATACTGAACCGTTTGGTGTTAATCCTGATATTGTTCCTGAGGCATTGCTTGTTATCGTAACTGTTTTGCTTCCTGTATCGCCAGTCAAAACAATCCCTGATCCTGCGGCAAAATTGATCGTATCGTTATTGTTTGATGCAGTTATATCTGTTCCATCTATGGAAAAAGTTTTGAAGATATTCTGTCCTGATCCCGTATCACTGTTTGTAATCGTTGTTCCTGAAACACTGATCCCGTTACCAGCGCTCAATGATACATCGCCTGTCTGTCCACCAACCGACAATACCCCACTGTTGGCAATCTGTAATCCATTCAGACTTATCCCCGAACCTTGAGTCAAACTCACTGCTCCACTCACGCCTTCAAGAGAAGTAACTCCTCCGTTTACATTTGCTGAGATTGTCGGATTTTGTTTACTCCCGCTGATACTTATGTTTGCACCAGCTTGTATTGAATAGATCACATTTGATGCTGTTAATCTTCCTGTTCCTGCGTTTATATCTGCGTTTTTCGTAATTATTCCTCCGCTCAACGTAGCCACTTTATTCACCGTTAATCCTTTTTTGATTAGGACACTATCCAGAAATGTTACTGGCTTACCAAATACTCCTGGCACGTTAATCGATAATTGATATGCTGGCTGACTTGTCTGAGCTGCTAAAACGGATTGTTGATTAGCTTGCAAATCTTGTTTTGTCGTATTCTTTCCATTTAAGCTAAGCACTTGTGCATGCTGCCAAAATACTAATCCGCCGAATAGTAATACCAATGCACAGACACTGCTTACCAAAAAAAATTGTAGATCCTTAATCGGTAAAGAATAATTTTTAAACTCTTTTACTACAGGACTATTTATCGTTGGTGTCATTTGCTGCACATTTTCTTGTGGAAGCAATAGCGGTTCGATAATTTGCGGTGTTGAAACAGGAGTTGGAATTGTCTGTGAAATTGACTGATTAATAGTAACCTGTGAAGCTAGCATTGCCTGCTTAAGGTTACGGCGTCGTTCTATTTTTTTTATATCCTCAAGACGGTATCGGCGTTGATTGCCTGCGGTTCTGATAGTTTTGATAATCCCAGCCTGTTCCCAACGGCGAAGTGTCTTGGATGAGACTTTGAGAATGGAAGCAACTTCCTGGATGGTATAAAGCTGATCTTTCATAGGGCAGTTTTTTCATGGACATTTAGCTTCAATTTATGTCCAACTTTTTGTCCAAAGATGTTATCTTTAGATATATTTCAATTACCCCATATTTTCACAGCTTTGTCAAGGCTGAAAAAACATATCATAATCATATCTAATTACATCCAACAGCCTCAATTTTAAAATCTGTGAAAAACTGAAGTATAATTCGTGCAAAAAAAGGGTTTCTGGAAGTAAGAAATGCTAAAAAATAAAGACTCTTATTTTGAAGTTTTGCTCAATAAAATTGGCACTAATCTGATGTCGATTTGCCCCTTATGTTTTGATGGTTTGTTTGCAATAGAAGTTGGACATTTTGCCTTGAATATTTTTTTAGATAAAAGTCTATTATTAATATTATGGGCTTAAAATGACTGATGGATTTTCTCTTATTGTTGACTGGATTTCTAAATTATTTTTAAAGTTTTTTTTAAATTTTATACTAAAAATACCTAAGAAAATTGTGGAAATTATTATCTTTTAAACAAAATACTGCCTTAAATAAGGATTACATAACTCTAAAATATGTTATATATTTATCTACTTTGTTATTAAAAATGATTATAATAAGAGTAAATGTGACAAAAATTTCAATGATACTTTGTATAGCTAAATATAGTTTAATGTATCAAATATTTTTTACTATTGTGGCTCAATCAAAATTTTTCCTTGAGGAACATATGGCACTGAAGAAGATGAAGAGGGAGGAGCAGGCATACGGGTCACACCGAGAATTACAGCCGATGTTGAGGCACCCGCGACTGCTTGCTGCATTATAGGAGTCGGCGTAACATTCTGAAAATCTAATTGCGCTTCTGTTATCACATTACCTGTTGTCGGACGGTATAAAATTGCTTCTTTATGCTTTTTATACATAAGGATCTTATCACCATTTTGTGCATTTTGGAAAAATGCTTCTTTGGGCAATTTCGTGATATCAGAGACTGTCGCGATGACAGGCTGTTCACCCTTTGGCAAGGCAACTTGCTGGCTTGCAATATCCGTTATTGTTTTAAGTTTTTTTGCATAGATAACTGCAGGATTCTGTGAAAGTTGGTACTGATACCATTCATACCATCCAAAAGCACCACCTCCGGCTACCACAATAAGAGAAATGACTGAAATGGCGACTACTCTTTTTCTCGAATTGAAGAAAGGCTTTTTTGGAAGCTTCTCATTATTGTCGGTACTTTTAAATTTAGTTTTGAAAAATTGCGGAAATTTCAAGCCCTTGAATTTTTTCTTTTCCGGCAGCTTATCAATAAGTCTACCCTCTTGCAGCATTCTTCTCGGAAATGAGGATTTATCTTGGTTAGTCATATTTCTATCATATCATGCGAAGTATACCAACGAAGCTAAAACTTTTGGCTTTTAGAACACAAATGGCTGGACGGCTCCTTCTGCGCTGAACCATTCCCCATGACGCATCACCTGAGCCATGGTAGGTGCATAGATATCTGTTTCTTCATTACCGACTGAATAAAAGCTTGCTGGCGCAACTTGGTTATTATATTCTGTGTCTATCCATGGAACTGAACGAGCTGTATTAGAAATACGCGCCTCATCCAATATACCATTGAAAATGTGAGTAAGATTAACCTGATAATTTGCAATAAGTAAATGAGTGCTCGCAGTTGTCCCACGGGATGTATTGGCATTGGTAGCAACAGCTATTCCGTTTATATAAAGCTTCATACCGGAAGTAGTACTAAATGTCCCGACCGCATAGTACCACGTGCCCGAGATCCAGGAAGTCTGTGTTGAAATAGTATCAGCTGTAACACATGAATTATTTGTGTCTAAACCAAAATACAGTTCACCTGTACTGAAAGTATTACAAGGATCGCCATTAAAAGCAAAGGTTATATCATTAGTTGAAGATGTATCTCCAAGAGCTATTAAATTCGTAATGCCAGAACCGCTATTTATAGTACTTGATGGTTTAAACCATATTGAATAGGTTACACTTCCCGAACTAATTGAAGAAGCGAGACCGTTTATAGAAGTATAATCACTCGAACCGTTATAGGTTAGTGCGGTATTGGCTATACCTTCCTCACCCGTTGCTGTTTTTGTACTAGTATTAGCAATATTTGTTCCGTTGTTTGACCCGATTGAGTTAACAACAGTAGTGTTGGCTGCATTGTCGTCTAAATGATACACACCCAAATAATTACTGTCCCATGTACCATGAGCATTGGCGGCAGTATTGGCTGGCGCCGACGGATTGCCGTAATACATATAGATAATAGTATCAGCCGTCGCCGACAACGCAGGGATACCAACCCAGGCAGCCAAAGCTCCGGAACTATAATTTTCTATCTCGTAATTAAGCAGATTCTCTCCTGTTGCGTCGGTAAAGAGGATATCATTCCCGCTTGCTTGCGCGTGAGCTGACAGCTGCGCATCACTCGTGAGACTCACCATCACTGGGAAGTTGACCAGTGCAACATTAATAGGAATAGCAATTTCCGCCCAGGTAGCAGCGGTTCCACCTGTTGTCCAACTCATAGTGGTTGTACCAACTGACGCTTGCTGATATTCTGCAAGCCCCTGTGCGTTAGTGACTTGATTCCACAATTGGGTGCAACTGCCACATTTAGTATATGCCCCTCCCCCTGCGGTAGCTCCCGCGGTTGCAAATACCATTTGATTTGTACTGGTTGTTGTTACGGTCTCTGATAGCGTAGTGCCCGATCCTGAGGTAGGCGTTTCTGCACCAAAGGTACCAGTACCAGTTTGATCGACATTACAGAAGGATACCGCACCGCTAGCTTCATCACGCGAACCAGGCGTAAAATGGACATCAACTGTATGCGCAGATCCTTTTCCAATCGTCGTCAGCTGTTTATCCAGCATATACCACACCTCTATTTCTTCACCGGTTCCGGTTTTTGTTATTAATTCGGTCATAGCAGTACCGTTATAGGTAATATAATCATTGATGCTTCCATTAAAATCAGTTGACGTAGCAACTATCAAAAGAGCGTTCGTACAACCACTTCCAACTGTTGCGTTCCAGGTTTGATCTGTATTGAGACCTGCAGCTTGAGTAAAAGTGGTTTGATCAAACGTTACGTTCGTTGCATATCCTGCAAGTGTTGCATCAGAATTCATCGGTGCCGCTATCTCAGTCCATGCCTCAGCAGCGCCTCCCTGTGTCCAGGCCATCGTTGTCGTTCCACCTGTAGCTGTATTTACCGGCATATATGAGCCGCCTTCACCGCTAGATATATCATTACTTTGTATCTGCTGTTGCCCCCCAGTGCCCGAGGCAGTCCAAGGACCCCCATTCCCAAAAAAGGAAAATGCATCAACAACTACTTGATTGACACTTACTGATACACTGCTACTTGTCGCAGATGTACCACTTCCAAAATTAGCTACCGCAGTCCCGAATGGCGTGGTCTGATTAACACCTGAAAAGGAAGCAGAAAATGCACCCATATGGTCAGCGGCTGCCTGGGTGACGTGGATAGTATTTGTTCCCGACTTAGGACCCAGCCAATACCATAGATCATCACGCATACCGGCACCACCAGTACCAGTAGATGAAGCAACTTTGGTAAGTGTATGAGTGCCACCTGAATCCACATCTGTTATGGTTGATACATTATTATTATATGCAGATACACCAACGATAATAATACCATCATTTAATGTGCCAACAGTTTGTGCCCATGAGAGAGTGGCAGAACCTCCGCCGCCAGCTGCTACACCAGCAGTAGCGGAGTTATCAAGCTGAGGAGGAGCTCCTACCTTGGTATGGTCAAGCGTTATTTTCTTTCTGTACTGCCAAGAGTAGCCATTCCATTTATTGCCCGTGGTATTTGAATACCACTCAATTCCTACATCATCTGAGGCGACCTCCCATTGTCTCTGTTCTTGAAATACTATTTTGTTTGAGCCATTGGCATAAAACTGTGCCGGCCCCAACAAATAGAACTGTGGACTCACATGCGGCGCCTGATAATCATATCCAATCGATGTAGACTGGCCTTTCTTTAACGTCACATTCCATGTCAGAACTTTTACTTGTTCTGTTTGCGAGGTATTTGCAAGTTGCTCATTGAAAAGAATTTGTTTATCTAAAAGGGTAAAGTTGGTATTTGCAGGTGGAGTATTTGAGATACCTATTGTCTGTTGTGGTTCCACAGTCGGAGAAGGAATCACCGTTGGAGATTCTGAAACTGCCGCAGAAGGTGTTGCTGGTGGAGTTTGTGTTATTGTTGGGCTAATCGCTGCAGAACCTGATGCGCTCGGTGTTGGCGTATCCGTTGGAGAGGGTGTTGCTGCTGTTGATGCTGAGAGCACTGATTGTGTGGCAGCCGCCTGGGCTAATGTTGGATTAAGCGTTGAAAGATCGTTCGGTTGCTGATTATTGTATGGAAGATATGGGAGTGGATCGACTTTTCCATAATATCCATTCTTCATATCAGGATTGTTTGGCTTCATCCCAAAATGCAAATGCGGCCCTGTTGCCTCTCCTGATTCTCCAGAATAACCAATAAGCTGGCCTTTAGTAACATGTGTTCCGACAGTGACGGCTGCTGTACTTAAATGGCCGTAGTAACTTTCTCCCCAACCGTGTTGAATAATGACTGTGACACCATAATCCCCCGGTCCTGACCAGATAATATTTCCATCATCGACTGCATACAATGGCGTGTTCATCGGCACACCAAAATCAATACCATCATGGCCTGCAAGCCCATACTGCGTATAAAAGGCCTGCAGTGTCGGATCTGTCATTTGTGCACCAAAGCCTTGGGTTATTGGATAATATCCATGAAATGGCATCACCAATCCTCCAGAACTAGACGCATTGATCGCTTGTTGGAGCTGCGCCGCCGGATCGTTCGAGTTGAGATAAACAGTTTGCATGTTGGTGTAGGAAGAAACTGGAACCGCAGATTCAGTTGCAGGAGTGATCGTAAAATCTTCCGGTACTGTCTCTGTCACCGTTCCTGAAAAATCTCTGTTAGCCTTTATGTTCATCGTCATTGGGTAGGTGTCGAGCGGATAAATACGTGTCGCACTGATTCGTTGTACATCAAAGGGGATATCGTTTGTGACTGGAACAGTATCCGTAATCGTGTGGGTACCGTTTTGTGTTGTTGCAGTTAACTGCAAATTGTAGTTCCCTGCCTTGGCAAACGTATAATGCGCTTCATAATCCGGCTGGAGAGAAAAATCATGCTTCTGGCACTGGGGATTAACAACGATTTGTGCTGATGAAGAAGCGGCAGTAGTAGATAACGTGTCATCAACCCCCAACGCGGAACTCGTAATACGCAACTGGAGATTTGCATCACATACCATACTCCCTTTATCATCCAATACAGCCAGAGAAATATCTGCTTGCTCTCCTGGATGATACATTGTTTTATCAGTATTCAAAGCCAATACTCCCCAGGTAAAGTCTTGCGTTGTGACATTCCCCTGATCATCGGTGATTTTTACCGTGTATTGCCCTGGCTTTATAACATTAGAAGGTGCGAGCTGGACTGTCGTTGTCGTTCCATCATTATTTTGTGTTATGGGAACATTTGCTGGGGCTCCAGTTGAATCGGTCACAGATGTCGTAAACGGATCATTATCTGGATTGACTACTGAAACAGTAACAGCTTCATCTGTTTGGTACACTCTCTGTGCAAGCTGTTGTACGCGGATCGGGACTCTTTTTACTGCTGATTGCTGCGTATTGGTCATTCCACTCCCAACTGCCAACAACGACGTTGATGCTCCCAGAACACTCCCGCTATCCGGATGTTTAAATTTGGGCGGTGAGACAGGAGTTGTGGACGATTTCGCAGGCGGAGGAATTTTTGCAGCAACAGTCTGTGCAGCATAGGCAGCAGGCGCTGAAACATTGGACAGGCCGATGCTGATCAACATAATAATACTGAGGGTTTTTTCAATTCTTTTCATCTGGGCAAAAAAAAGAATAGCCATTATAAGCTTTATTCTAATAGTATATAAACGCTTAAAAGAAAGCAAATTCCATTACTAAAATAGTGTATCAAAACATATCGTAAAGAGTTATAAAGAATCAAGTAATTTTGAAGAATTAAAAAATTGTATTTCTTTTAAAGGTATACATTTTCAGAATATAGCTTACTAGAACTGTGCTAGGTAATTAAGAACGATGTCTCCTATTTGATCATCCATACCAAAGTCTGAATACATGGTTATATAGAAGACAATCGTATTGCCCGCGCTCATTGTTTGCAGGTTACTTGCGTTATATGTCAACGTTCTCCATGTCTTAGCGCTACTGGATTTTTCTGCTTGATCAACAAGCACCATGCTGCCATTTGATGCATTATACGCAAGGATATCTATCTTATTTGATGTTGTGGTAGCAAGGTTTGTATAAATATCCATCGTCATAGCATTATTTGTAGTCCATGCAGAGAAGTCCTTTGGTAGAGTCGTTCTGACTGCAACAGTATATTGTTGCAATGAGCTTGTACTAGGTGATGTTGTCCAGTCATAGTAGGTTCTGAAATTAGCAGAAGGTGATGAATCAGATGTCATAAAGCCAACGGTAGCAGCAGAACCGGATGCAGTCAACGCTGCCCCTGCATATTCTGGTGACAGAACAATTTGTTTGACTGGTCGAGCACTTCCTGTATAAATCGCAGTCGTATTACCTGATGGATCAAAGGTGATACCGTTGGTGCTGTTGCCGATCACGACAACCCCACTGTTCTGAACAGTAAATCTCGTTAGTCCAGAGGCAGAAGCCGTAAAGATATCTCCATTTTGTGAATTATTAACAACCAATGCTGCAAATGACGTCTTTGCCGATACAGAGGCAGCTGGTGTGGTACCTGATGTCCCCCGAACATCAAGCGTTGCCAATGCGGTACTTGTATTAATTCCCACATTTCCTGTAGTAGTGATTGAATTAGGCGCTGTGATATTTAAAGCCCAACCGGTAGTTAACGCTGTCGCACTAATCTTCAGTGCTGTCCCTGTTGTTAACGCATTCGAATTGATCGCCATCGTTGTTGCCAATGTCGATGATGCATCATCGATCTGGAAGGCATTACCTGCTGCTGTTCGCGTACCACTGAAGTTGAACCGCACTAACCCATTGGCTGGAACGCCTGTTGATGCACTCGTCAGCGAGAACAAACTTGATGTGTTAC
>CAZJVI010000044.1:0-1379 GCA_964549385.1 uncultured Gammaproteobacteria bacterium | reverse complement strand
TTGCTGCTGTCGTTAATGCATCATCTATCTGGAACCCATTACCTGCTGCTGTTCGTGTACCACTGAAGTTGAACCGCACTAACCCATTGGCTGGTGCTGCTGTTGACGTTGAGCTAATACCTAATATATTACCTGTCGTTGAATTTCCACCGGTAATTACAAGACCATTTCCTGAAGTAAGCCCTGTACCGGAAATGTTTGCAATATTTCCTGTTGCTACTGAATTTTCCTGTATATCAAGATTTGCTCCTGGTGCTGCTGTTCCAATCCCGACATTGCCGCCAAAGCCATTATTTGGCATAACGATTAAGTTGCCGCTTATTGAAGCTTGGGTTTGATGCGTTGATAAAGCAAATCCTGTAAAAGCTATCGCAGCAGAAGATGTTGATGTCCCACCGAGCAGCAAATCATTGGTGATATTGAAAGGAGAAATCGCATTACTATTCACTTGCCATTGTGTAACACCTGCTATTCCGGCACTAACCCAAGTCGGTACCAAGGAGCCATTGAGTTGTAGTACCATTCCACTGCTCCCTGCAAGAGCATCAGCAACTACACCTGATCCATTGGTATATAACACCCCACCATTTTGAGTGAGATTGTTAAATTGAAGATTGCCGTTAAATATGCTTGTCCCTGCACCATTTATGGGTGAGAACGTTATATTTCCTGTCATGCCACCGCCAAGTGTTAATGTTTGGTCTGCTGTTGATTGTATTTGTGGAGTAGCACCGTAGATATCCAGCTGTGCAGAGACAGATGCGATTCCTGTAAAAGTAGTCTGGGTATTATTCAATATTGTTGTTGCACCAAGAGTAATTCTCGTATTCCCACCTGAATCTTGAATGTTATTTGAACCAACTTTCAAGGTTCCCCCGACGGTAGTCGTAGAGGCACTTACTCCCAACGTAATACCTTGACTACTAAGGGTATTTATCTGAAGTGCTCCATTAGCAGAATCAATAATCGGTGTCGTTCCGGTAAGAGAAATCGTGTTGCTTGCAAGAGCGAGATTTCCTGTCGTTGCACCACCAAGCGTTAGTGTATTCATATTGAGAGCTTGAATCGTTGCGTTATTTGCGCTCAATGCAAGTCCATCTTTGTTTCCTGAATTAGTGAATGCTGAAATAGATGCAACCGGATTATTTGAGTCAACTCCGGTAAAGGCAAAATCCGCTGATGCTGTCGCCGTCCCACCAAGCAGCAAATCTGCCGTTGTACTAAAGGGTGCGATTGCTCCACTGTTGGGCATCTGCCAGAGGTTTGGTGTCGTTGCCCCAGGGCAGGCACCCCAGGCTGGTGTTCCTGAACTATCTGACAATAAACAGTCATTAGAAACATTTACCGCATTTACCGCTACTACTGCTCCGTTGGTTACT
>CAZJVI010000043.1:0-11266 GCA_964549385.1 uncultured Gammaproteobacteria bacterium | reverse complement strand
ATACAGAACCACTTCTACGATTAAATGTCGAAAGCTTTGACTCATCAGAAATGGAAACGAAAAGAGACGAACTCATGTCATTTATTAAATCTTTAGTAAAAGAATAATGAATTCTTCATTAGAACTACAAACAGCAATTGAAGCAGCTCAAGCAGGCGAAAAAATAGCTCTGAAGTATTTTCAAACAGATTTAGAAATCAAAACAAAAACTGATAATAGCATTCTCACAATTGCAGATATTGAAACTGAAAAAGTGATAAAAAAACATATCACCAGACAATTCCCTGATGCTACATTTCTTGCTGAAGAGAGTGGTGGAAATACTAAAGAAAACAATTTTTGGATTATCGATCCAATTGACGGAACAAGACTTTTTGCGAAAGGCATTCCTTTCTGGTCAATTCTCATTGCACATTATAAAAATGGTGAAATTAACCTTGGCGTTTGTTCTGTTCCAGGACAAAAACGTTTGCTAGTAGCTGAAAAAGGAAAAGGAGCTTTTCTCAACGGCAAACGAGTGAATGTATCAACACAAAAAAATGTTAAAGGAGCTTTTGGAAGCTTTGGTAGTTTACATCGTTTCAAATCTCCTGATCCGATTCTCAAACTTACTAAAAAAGAGGCTATTCTCCGTTCCTATGAACACGCATATGCTCTTACATTCCTTGCAGCAGGAAATATGGATGTTGTTATTGACGCATATGGAACTCCTTGGGATTATGCGCCATTCATATCAATAATCTCCGAAGCTGGAGGAAAAGTAACTGATTTTGAAGGAAAACCATGGAATTTGAATACAAAAAACTTAGTTGCACCCAATGGTCTACTGCATGATGACGTAATCAAAATAATAAATAAAATATAAATAGTAACCATGAAATCTCTATCATCTACAACTTTTTATATTATCCGTCATGGCCAAACTGAATGGAATGTTAAAAATTTACTCCATGGAGGAGGCTCAAATACCCCGCTTAATGAGACTGGCAAAAAACAAGCAGAAGAAATAGCAAAAGTATTAAAAGATATCCATTTTGATGAAATTTTTTCCTCCGATCTTGAACGTTCTATAGAAACAGTAAAAGGGATTGCTCTAGAAAGAAGTCTTACCATTAAGACATCAGAAGCGCTTCGAGAAAAAAACTACGGAAAATACGAAGGAAGACACAGACTCGAGGTAAAAGATGAATTAAAAGATATATTTACTAACTGGGAAAAATTAAACGATTCTGAAAAGATGAAATTTAGAGTTTATGAAACTGGCGAAACTGATGAAGAAGCAATAACTCGTTTTATGAGACACTTACGAGAATTGTCAGTTGTATATCCTGGAAAAACTCTTCTTATAGCTGCACATGGCGGCATTATGCGCTATCTTCTGATAAAACTTGGCTGGGGCACATATGAAGAGTTAGATCCAGCTTCGGTGCCTAATACAAGCTACATTAAGCTTGAATGTGATAGTGTTGATTTCTCTATTATTGAGACATATCAAATAGTAAAAGCAAAAAAATAGCCTATGTCAGACAAAACAAATATACCTAATCGAGATGAAGAAAAAATTAATCCAATAATAACAAGTAATAACTATTCTTTGCATAATAAACTCTCTTGGGATGATAGAAAACTTCAAGCATATTTAATCGACTACTTAGAGAATTTATATAAAGGAAAAACTGTTATTGTTACTCTTATCGGTGCACCAGCAAGTGGCAAATCGACTCTTGTTAAACACTTGACGACACAACTCAACAATAAAGGACATCTGACTGATTCTATCAGTACTGATGGATTCAGTATGTATAGCAGAAAAGAACGCAACGAACGAATAGCAAATGGTGCATATCCATTAGATCTGAAAGATCTAACACTGAATAAAAAGATAGTCGAATCCGTACGAAGGGGAGAAAAAATTAAAGCTCCTATTTATAATGAGCTTACGGGAGACGCTATTGCTGCTCCGCTTGAAGATTGGCACGAATTGCCACAGGACCTTCACTTTCTTATCGAAGAAGGTGACCTTCAACCTATTGATGATCCTGATATGGCAATATATCTTCACCTCCCTACCGATGTGAGGCGAGAAAACAGAGTTGAAAGAGATTTAGCAAAAAGAGATGGTTATGGTGATGCAGAGGACATCCGTAAAAGTTTTGACGGTAGACTCGAAACTCAATATTATCCCTATACGCTTCCAAACGCAGAAAAAGCAGACATACTCATAATTGCACAGGCACATCCTGAACCTATTAACCGCGAGTACCATCATAAATATACATATTCAGTATATATAAAAAATAAAATATATTAAAACTCACTTTTTCCATTGACACAGAGTGATACTAATTATTCTATTGAAACTCTAATCAAAATAGAATATATTATCTTCATGGATCAAAAAACGATTAAACAATTACTTAAAGAAATTCGTGAAATTAGAAGGATAATGGTCACAAAAGATGATGCTAAAAACTTCCTTACAAAAGAAGACACAAAAAATTTCTTAACAAAGGATGATGCTAAAAATTTTGCTACTAAAGATGACTTAAAACATCTTGTAACAAAAGATTACCTTGTTGAGGCTTTTAAAAAACAACGAGAAGCTATATCTGAAGATTTTGGTGAAGTTATCAATGCACTGTTTGAAGAAGAAGATAAAAGAAAAGCAGATCGAACAGATGTAGAAGCTCTTAATAAACGAGTAACTCTCATTGAAAGAAAATTCGCCACCTAATTTGATTGCATTTTGTCTAGAAAAGAAGAATAGCGTATGTTAAAATAAATTATGGCAGATCAGAATCAAAACATTCCCCAATTTGATAAATCAAAGTTTAATAACTCTCCTTATGTAAAACGAGTCCCAAAACCATGGGGATATGAAATCCATTGGGTACCGGAGGGTGAACCTTACATGGGCAAAATTTTGCACATCAATAAAGATGCACAGGTCAGTCTGCAAATTCATGACAAAAAAAAGGAAAGTTGGTACATAATTAATGGTAGAGCAAAAGTAATCTGGGATAATAATACAGGTGAACTTGTTGAAACAGAGCTTCAGCCTGGACAAGGTTATACAACACAAGTAGGACAACGTCATCGCTTGGTAGGTATTACTGATTGTGATATTGTTGAAGTTTCAACTCCTGAAATGGGTACTACGTTCCGTTTAGATGACATATATAATCGTGGTAATGAAACAGAAGAAATAAGAAAAGAACCAAATAGAGGTTGGAATGAATAGTATTCCTAAGAACAAGCCTTGCCCTCATTGTGGACGATATAAGAATAGAGCTGCAACAGTTGATGCGGTTATTATAAAAGGTGATAAGGTATTATTGATAAAACGGGGTTCGGAGCCTTTTAGAAACTACTGGGGGCTTCCCGGTGGATATGTCGATTGGGATGAAACATTGGAAGATGCTGTAAAAAGAGAAGTAAAAGAAGAAGTTGGGGCTACGGTGATTTCTCTCAAGCAAATGGGCATCTATAGCGATCCGAAAAGACACCCACAACAAACTATCGATGTTTCGTATGAAGTTGACATAGAAGGAGAGATTAAAGCTGGCGATGATGCAAAAGAATATAAATGGTTTGATCTAAAAGAACTACCACAACTTGCCTTTGACCACAGACAAATCATTGAAGACTATCTGAAAATGAGATAGAATAAAGGATAACAATAAATTAGCATGTTAAACCTTAACGACACTGAAGAAATTAAAAAACTTGACCCCGTCGATACTGTAGGCACTATCGAAAAATTGCTTGAACAATGCGAAACTGCATGGAACCAAGTAAACAATCTCTCTATTCCTAAAATAGAAAATGTCCAGAATGTCGTTTTCTGTGGAATGGGGGCATCTATTTATGGAGCACTTGTTCTGAAAGCACTTCTTGCAACTGAGATTCAATTCCCAACTGAGGTCATCAACGATTACTTTCTTCCCGATTATGTAGGGAAAAATACACTAGTTGTCCTGACAAGCTATTCTGGAACCACTGAAGAGGTTCTTTCATGCGCGCAAGAAGCAAAAGCAAAAGAAGCACAAATGGTAATTCTTACCAAAGGTGGACCACTTGCCGAATTTGCAAAAGACAATAAAGTGCCAGCCTATATCTTCGATGGGTTACTCAACTCAGGCAACGTCCCTCGACTTGGTACGGGATATTCAATTCTTGGACTCCTTGGCTTACTTAATAAAGCACACGTCATAGACATTGAAGAACAAGAGATTTCACAGGCACTCATCAGAATGAAAGAGAAATTTGCCGATATCAAACAACAAGCACTTGCCGATCATGAAATATTTGTGAATAAAATTCCTATCATTTTCTCTGCAGAACACCTGTCAGGAAACGCTCAAATCGTGAGGAATCAGTTCAATGAGACGAGTAAGGCATTCTCATCTTTTTTCCTTATCCCTGATCTTAATCATCATCTTATGGAAGGCTTGCAGTTCCCCACTGGCGCACCGCTTCACTTTCTGATATTTGACTCACCAAATTATTCTGAAAAAATTAAAAAACGTGTCGAATTAACAATCGAAGTGGTTAGAAAAAATAATTATCCTGTTCACGAATTTATAACTGATGGACAAACCGTGTATGATGACTTCTTAGAAGTTTTGGTGTATGGAAGTTTCTTAACACTTTATTTGGGTCTTGCGTACAAACAAAATCCTGCTACTAACCCGTGGGTTGATTGGTTCAAAAACCAACTTGCTGGACCGCCAAAAGAACAAAAATAAAGCTTTATAAACTTAATTTCCAAGATACTGTTTTACTTTTTCCAGAAGCTGTCCTGGGGTAAACGAGCTTTTTAGGATATATCCATCAGAAAAATCTTTCACATCTTTCAATTCTTTTGCTTCGTCAGTGTTAGTCATAAAAACGATATGTTTGGCAAGTGTTTTTGGCGGGCTGTCTTCCACCGCACGAAGCACATCAACACCACTCATTTGAGGCATAATCACATCAAGCAATACTAAATCCCATCCGCCTTTTTTTAATTCTTCAAGTGCTAGCGCACCGTCTGATACAACAGTTACTTCAAATTCTTCTTTAAGAATTTCCTCGTAAATATCACGTAAAAATAAATCATCTTCTGCCAAAAGTATTTTAGCCATAATTAATTATACAATATAAACACCAAAATTAAACAATAAATAAACAGTAACTATAATATATCATTAAATCCGTAGTTGGAAAAGTGATATAAATTCAAATTCTAAATTTTAGAAATAAAAAAACCACCTTGCGGTGGTTTAGAAAAGTTTATTTTCTTTTTTATCTGGTTACTGAGATTGGTCCTTGATAAGCGTCTGGTGCTGAGACAGTTATTCTGTTGCTGCTGTCTTTCGAGATCTGATATCCTGTGTCCCATGGTGTTGTTGAGCAGCTTGTGATTCCAGATGTGCCGTTTGGTGCTGTGTTACTTGCTACAGATGGATCTACTGGAAGAGCAGAAATATATGTAGTTACCAAGTCAGAGCAGAGAGTTGGGAAATTAGAATTATTCAATTCTGTCGCAGATCCAGTAGCCATATTTGTAATGTCAGTTGGAAGATTACCCGTATTTGATGCTTGTGATTGATCTATAGCATTAAGTATTGCTGTTGTGTCACTTCTTCTTTTTGTATCATTTGCTTGACCAAATTGTCTTGCTGGGTTAATAGCGATAAGAGTAATTGCAAGAAGAATTGCGAGGATTCCGATAACAACTAAAAGTTCAATTAATGTAAAACCTTTTGTTAATTTATTTTGTTTTGTGGCAGTCATATGTTTTAAAAATCTTTAAGTATGTATTTATCTTAAACGACTTACTCAACCGTTGTCAAGATGTTTTTCTGTAAGAAAACATGATACTAACTATGTCTTTTTATTTCATTTTTAAAATTACTATCCGTTTTCAGAATAAATAACAAACAAAAAAATATTTTTTATCGGAAATTTCTAAAAAGCCATTTCTATTATATTAATAATATGTCAGCATCTGAGTTAATACAAAAAAGATTCCCTTTTTTCTTACTTGACAGATAATAATTAGTTCTGTCTATAATGGATATATACTATAGTTATGAAACAGACAAAGCATCATCATGTTAACAACGCAAAAGCCATTGTCGCTCTGCTCGTTCTAGCAATTGCATTTGTTATATTCTATAAATTTGCTACTAATGCAAATTATTTCTACCAAGATCCTTATGCTCTCCAAAATTATGTGATTTTTGCAATTGTCGGATGTGGCTTTCTTCTTGGACTACTTTATCTTGCGAGTCAAACCACACATAAAGCAGTAAGTAAATCAAAATCTACTAAATCCTCAAAAAAGAAAAAGAAATAATTTTCTTTATTGTATAGATTCGAATGTGTTTATTCAAAGAGTTTTCTATTTTCTTCCTTCCATTTTGCCCGTTTTCTAATTTCTTCTAAATCTTCGTTTGCGACCCACTTTTTTGAGTTCTTGAGACTCAAGGTTGAGGAGCAGTGATATTCAACTTCATTGGGTAGGCTTAGAATCAGGTGGTAACCGTAAACGCATTCTTTCTTCTTCATGTAAACCACCCCACACACCATGCTGTTCATTCGTCTTAAGAGCATAGACAAGACATTCTTGCCTGACACCACAATCGCTACATATTCTCTTCGCAGGCACACTTGCTAAATCTAATCCTCGTCCTCTAACTTCAGGAAAAAACAATTCAGGATCTGCAGTTCTGCATGCTGCTCTATTCATCCATTCGGTATCACCCGCAAAACTTGCATTACCCATGTCCTCTTTATCTGAATTTCTATCTCCTTTTGGCCTTGCAATTCTACTTCGCCTTTTTCCTTGTTGCTCAGTAGTTACTCCTCCGGTTAGTGGAGATGAGTGGGCCCTTTGTTCATTTATATCAAGAGCAACAGCGCTTCTCAATTGTTGGGCAATATTCTCTCCACCAAAATCTACATCAAAAGTATCACTCAATGCTTCATCTACTTCTATAGGCATCTCTCTTTTTGGCTGTCTTCCTTTTGCATTTAATCTATCAATGATATCACTACGGTAAAAAGTTTCTAAAATTCTTGCTGCACCTACTACCTTTGGTGAAAGTCCAGCAACAAATGAATCAAGTTCTTGTAATTTAGGGTGTCTGTAAGCATCTGAAACGTCAGAAGAATCTGGTATTCTCACATCTCCAAGTGTTAGACGATTTGGCTCATTTATCTCTTGATTCCCCATATTTATATTATAGGCTAATATTTCTACAGATACAAGAACTAATTTATAAGTAGACGGAAGTAAGTATTTGCTGTGTCTGTTGAAGAGCTCACTCAGGAAATTCTATTTCTTCTTCCCATCTTGTAGTACTAAAAGCGTCCCATGGAGCGAGGAGAATACTTAAAAAACCAACCTTTTCTAAATATTTTAACAATTCGTGGAATGCTGGTGTCCACCAACCAGTTGGACGATGTACAGTATTACCAACACGGACAATAGAACGTTTATCATAAGAGGATAATTGCTGCTCAGACATATTTCATATCATAGCACAGCTTGTTAAACCAAAGAAACAAAACTTCTAAAACGTTTTATTGAGATTTTAATTGTATTAGCGGGTTACGGTGATGGTGCCTGCGCCTGAGTAGGCATTTGGAGCGGCAACTGTTATACGACCACTTGCATCTTTTGAAACTGTATAGGCAGTATTCCATGGTGTTGTAGCGCAGCTGGTAATGCCAGATGTTCCATTGGGAGCAGTGTTCCCCGCTGCAGAAGGATCAACGGGCAATGCTGAGATATAGGTTGTCACCAATTGGCTACACATAGTCGGAAAATTGGTATTGTTAAGAGTTGTTGCTGAATTAGTAGCCATGTTTGTGATATCTGCTGGCATATTTCCTGAATTTGAGACACTATATTGATCAATTGCATCAAGGATTGCAACCGTATCACTTTTTCTCTTTGTGTCATTTGCTTGACCAAATTGTCTTGCAGGGTTAATAGCGATAAGGGTAATTGCAAGGAGAACTGCAAGAATACCGATAACAACTAAAAGTTCAATAAGGGTAAAACCTTTTTGTCTATTCATAAGATATATCCAGCGTACAGAAGCTGAGAGTTCTTGTCAATAGTGTGATTTTAAAAAAAATACGAATTCTATTGACCTAATACGATTGAAATATCAAAATCACCTATTTTTTGATCTTGAACATCAACATTGTTTACATATTTCTTTAGTGAAGCAATAACCGCATTTCTTACATCTTGAGAAACACTCGGTCCAAATGATATTAACGATCCTGAACTTCCAATTGGGCTTTGTGTCTGGATATTAACAGTCTTAAATTTATACGTGTCCAAAAGTCCCTGCAAATTTTCAGCGGTTGTTGCAGAATTAGAAGCGTTAACAATTTGCACAGTTAAGTTTTGTGTCTCCAAAAGATTTGGAGAGACAGCTGTTGCAGACGTTGGGATTTGTGTTGCAAGAACTACCGGTGCTGCTACTTGAGATGTAGGAGCAGGTTCATTCGCAAGAACCGCTGGTTTTGGAGATTCAGCAGGGGCTTGGCTTTGTATAATAACAATAACTAGAACAATAATTAAACTAAACAATAATCCCACCATACCATACAAACGTTTTTTATTGGGCTTCTTGCTTTGGAGACGTTCCAATTCCACTTCATCCTCTTCTTCGGTTTCTTGTTTGACTTGCGGTTGGAAAACTTGCTGACCCAATAAGTTGTATTCTTTAAAAGCATTTACTTTTTGCAAAATCATACTTGCCATTACCTGATCCAAGACCGGACGCAAGTTCAATCCATTGCCTAGGACAACTCCAGGCAAGACTGATTCCAGAGTAAATCCGTTATGTTCAAACGCTATAGCAATTGATTCATAAAAATCTTTATTTGTTGCACATACCCGCAAACCGTCTTTTAACGGCAACATTTTGCTGACAACATTGTCAAAAGGCACATGCTCTACAAATTCTTCTGCACTCTTTTGAAGAAGTTCTCTCGTTACCGTACGCTCATTATTGACGGTTTTCTGCTGAGAAAGAGTGCTGAAATCTTTCATAAAATAGGTATTTTCAGCCAAGACAAAAACCAAATTCGCTGGCGCAATTTTACTATTCATAATAAAGCCTTTTATATAATTTTCAAGTAAGCTCCCATTAATAACATCAAGATCTCTGATAATTTCGGGAGCAAAACGGAATTCAAAAATTTTACCATCATAAGGAGAAAAATATTGCAATTTGTCTTTCATTAAATAAACAACACCAGTTTTGAGTACCATTATTGATATACCTCCTGCCGCCCAGTGACGGTTAATAAATTATTTTGATATGTTGCTGTAATTTGTTCTTCGCGCATAAAAGCACCTATTGTTCCTTTTGAAAGAATAACATATGGACTGCCGCTTGTTCCGCTTCCCGAAACACTAATTACTACCGTTCCGTTTCCCACTGACAAAGTTTCACCAGTGTAGGTGGGATCACGAAGCAATCTCAATAAGCCATTTTCCGCACCGCTTTGCGCAATATCATATGCTATTTCGCCTTGTTGTTGTTTTGTTCCGCTCATAGAGTTAACCAAAATCATAACAACTGCAGCAGATGTCACGGTAATACCCACAATTGCAAAAAAGAGCAGCGTGATTAACGCCTGTCCCCGCTCACGTTGTGAAACTGCAAATTTAAAACTAAAAATTGAACATCTAAAATATAACTTTTCATTTTTCATTTTTAACTTTTAACTTGTCAGTCTTCTCCCAGTGTTGTCGTAAAACCTTTTGTTTCATATCCAGATCGTTCTTTTGTCCTACTTGTAATCGTATATGACATCTGAACAGTATCATTGCTCCCGCCATTTCCTATTCGGGTAAACGTCAAACCAGAAACAGACGTGCTATAACTATTGAGCACATTTGTCTCATTGGTACTATTATTAACTACTTGCAAATTCCCGCTATTATTCAGGCTATATGTATAGTTTATAGAATTTATTGTTAATTGCAAAGTACTTGTCTGATTGCCTGGATTTGTAGGAACAAGAATTGCACTCGAGGATGCAACATCGTGAGTAAATTTCGCAAGAAGGTAAGTTCCGTCCTGATCAACATTTGAAAGTGAAGAGGAATTAAGCTGAACATCAACAATAGCGCTAAAAATAGAACTCAAAACCGTCAACAACAACAACAAAATTCCCATATAGAGTATCAGCTCTATCAGCGTCATTCCTTTAGAAAGTAACAATTTAAAACTAAAAACAGAAAATTTTTTTCTCATAGCTATTGTGGTCCAAAATTTAATGACTGCAACATATGATTGTAAACATAAATAAATGCAGGGCTACTGATATTGCTTCCCATGCCAAAATATCCCTGAGCAGTTTGAGCAACCAATGCTATCGACCCAGTACCAAGAACACCTTGGGTATACATTGTTCCATTTATACCGCTGATCGTAACAGGATACGAATAGGTATTTTGTTGGTTATCTCCCGCCGGAAGAAGGTAGTAAGATGCCAATCCAAATCCAATATATTGCACATTTGGATCATTCGGGTCGGAACCAGGTTGATAAAGAGAAATTCCTTCATGTCCGTTATATGCTGTTTTTACAAGTTGCCAAGTTGGTGGGTAATCAATGGAGTATCTATCTGCTGCATTAACATATCGTGACCATGTCACATCTACGGGAGGTGTCGAAGGCGGTGTATATACTTCAGTCCCTCCATCGGGTGTTTTAAAAATTATTTGTATTGGAGTATCGTTATTTGAACCGCCTGAATTTTGTGTCGATTGTGAACTTCCCTGAGTAGAATTTGCAGCAGTAGTTGTTGGTATAGCTGTAGATCCTGTGACATTTGTCTGTGTCGAGGAAGTTCCAGACTGTTGCGATTGTGAACCATTTGTGCGAGATGTTGTCGTTGTCGAATTTTGTGTTGATGTTGTGGAATTATCCGCACCGAACAAACGCAGAATAAAAGATAATAAATTAAAACTTGAGCTTTGAGTAGTAGCATTTGATGCATTGGAGGATTGAGAAGTTTGAGATGCTGCATTTGGACTTTGTGAAATTGTAGAAACAGGTGTGCCTGAATGAGAAAGATTATTCCTTCCTGACAAAAATACAACTGCAACGATTGCGACAACAAGAATCGGCAGTACCATCAAAAGCCAAGGGTATTTATCAAATATTTCTTTAATTTTTTCCATATGTATCTTTAATCTTCAATCATTAATCTTTATTCTTTATTCTAATAATCATTGTGAGTA